>NZ_JBIAVQ010000017.1:0-214581 GCF_042894505.1 Streptomyces sp. NPDC001536 | reverse complement strand
GTCAGCCCGCCACCCTGCGCGTACCGCATACCACCGGCCTACCGCAGGGATCACCACCCGTCACCACCCCCGACAACACCCCGAGGAAGTCAGTAGGCAGCTTTCGCCTTCGTGGCGTACATGTCCACGTACTCCTGCCCCGACAGCTGCATGACCTCCGTCATCACGGAGTCCGTCACCGCCCGCAGCACATACCGATCCCGGTCCATCCCCTCGTACCGGGAGAACTCCATCGCCTCACCGAACCGCACGGTGACCCGCCCCGGCCGAGGGAACCCCGCGCCACCCGGCTGCACCTTGTCCGTCCCGATGATGGCGAACGGCACCACCGGCGCCCCGGTCATCATGGCCAGCCGTGCGATACCCGTGCGCCCCCGGTACAGCCGCCCGTCGGGGGACCGCGTGCCCTCCGGGTAGATGCTGAAGACCTTGCCCTCCTCCAGCACCCGGCGCCCCGTCATCAGCGCCGCGACACCACCGCGCCCGCCGTCCCGGTCGACCGGGATCATGCCGCAGCCGGTGAAGAACCAGGCCATCAGCCGCCCCTTGAGGCCCTTGCCCGTGACGTACTCGTCCTTGCCGATGAAGAAGACCTGACGGTCGCAGAACAGCGGCATGATCATCGAGTCGATGAACGTGAGGTGGTTGCCGGCGAGGATCACGGGACCGTCCCCCGGGATGTGCTCCGCGCCCTCCACCCGGGGGCGGAACATCAGGCGCATGATCGGTCCGAGCACTGCCTTGATGAGCGCGAAGCGGGACAACGGACCCTCCGGTGTCAAGTGAATCGGTATATGTCTGTGCAGGTGAGGACGATACTCGCGCTCCCCGTGCGCGCGCACATCGGGTTCACCGGGTTCACCGAGGTCTTACGCACTGTTGACGCTGGTTTACCTGCGGTGGCGCACGGTGTACCGCCCGTAACCCGTTGGCCATGATGTGACGCACATCGCGTACCCCTTCTGATGAGTCGTCAACTCAAACCCTCGGTACGACATTCAGCGTCACCCGCGTGTTCCGCCGGAGGTCTCCCGTCCGTCATGTACACGCACCTACGATCGGCCCGCACTGAAGAGCCGACGCAGGGAGGGCCCTCATGGGAACGCAGAACTCGGACGAGCAGGCGGGCGGGACCGGACGGCGGGCCCTTCTGGGCGCCGCGGTGCTCGGTGCGGGCGGAGCGGTCCTGGGAATGCCGGGTACGGCGAGAGCGGGCGAGGCGCGGCATGGTGGAGGGGTGAAGAGCCTGCCCGTGCCGACGATCATCGGCCACCGGGGCGCCAGCGGCTACCGGCCGGAGCACACCCTCGGCTCGTACCAGCTCGCCCTCGACCTCGGCGCCCATGTCGTCGAGGCCGGCGACCTGGTGCCCACCAAGGACGGTCACATCGTCTGCCGTCACGAGCCGGAGATCGGCGGCACGACGGACGTCGCGGACCACCCCGAGTTCGCCGGGCGCAGGACCACCAAGCTCCTCGACGGCGTCTCCGTCACCGGCTGGTTCACCGAGGACTTCACACTCGCCGAGCTGAAGACCCTGCGCGCGATCGAGCGCATCCCGGCCAACCGTCCGCACAACACCCTCTACAACGGCCGCTGGGAGATCCCCACCTTCGAAGAGGTCCTGAAGTGGCAGGACGAGCAGACCCGCAAGCGCGGCAAGCAGGTCTGGATCTACCCCGAGACCAAGCACCCCACGTACTTCCGCAAGCTGGGCCTGGGCCTGGAGGAGCGGGTCGCGAAGCTGCTGCGCAAGTACGGCAAGGACGGCAAGAACGCGCCGGTCATCCTCCAGTCCTTCGAGCCCACCAGCATCCAGCGGCTGAACAAGCTGGTCGGCAATCCGCTGGTCGTCCTGCTCTCCTCCGCGACCAGCCGCCCCTGGGACTTCGTGGAGACGGGCGACCCGCGCACGGTCGCCGACCTGATCACGCCCAAGGGCCTCAAGGAGATCGCCGGCTACGCCCAGGGCATCGGCCCGACCCTGGACCTGGTCATCCCGAAGGACGCGAACGGCAACCTCACCACGCCGACCACCCTCGTCGCGGACGCGCACAAGGCGGGCCTGCTCCTGCACCCGTACACCATGCGCAACGAGAACCCGTTCCTGCCCGCGAACTTCCGCAAGGGCACCGACCCCGACGCGTACGGCGATGTCTTCGGCGCCTACCGCGCGTACTTCGCCACGGGCATCGACGGTGTCTTCACCGACAACCCGGACACCGGTCTGCTGGCCCGCCAGGATTTCGTCAACGGCTGAGCGTAAGACCCCGGTTGGGGTGACAAAGGGCCGTCCGGGCAACCCGCCGCCCGGGCGGCCGCGTCGTCAGGCATATGACGCACGACCTCGTGGCCACCCTGCGCCCCCTGCTCACCGCCGAGGCCTCCGCCGAGGCGCATGCCACCGGTACCGAACCGGGCGACCTGGAACAGGCGGTCTGGCTCCGCCTCCTGGAACGCCTCGACACCGACGGCCCGCCGACCGACCCGCAGGGCTGGCTGCGCAGAGCCGTCCGCGCGGAGTCCCGCCGTACCCGCCGTACGACCAGGCTCGAACGGCCGTACGAGGCCGAGCCCGTGGACGACGTGGACCGCACCCCCGAACACCTCGCCCTCACGGCGGCCCGCGGCCGGGCGCTGCGTGATGCCGTACGCCGTCTGCCCGGCCGCTGCCCGAGACTGATGGAGGCGCTGCTCTCCCCGATGGACCTCACCTATCGGGAAATCGCGGGGGAGTTGGGTATCTCACAGGGCAGTCTCGGTCCGGAACGTTCCAGATGCCTGGGTTGTCTTCGCCGATTGCTCACACCGGAGGTTGCGGCCCGCGGAGCGCGGGGATAGGAGTGAGGGACGAAGTGGCGATCAGGTGAGCGGGAGGCGTGCGCACATGGGCATGAGCGTGACCATCTCGGTGGCGACCGAACAGGACGCGGAGCAGATCTTCAGGCTCCAGTACCTGTGCTTCCAGAGCGAGGCGGCGTTGTACGGCAACTACCGCATCGATCCGCTCGTCCAGACCCTGGACTCGGTCCGTGAGGAGGTCGCCGCGGACTGCGTCTTCGTGGCCCGCCTCGGCGAGGAGGTGGTCGGCTCGGTACGGGGCCGCATCACCGAGGACGGCTCGGCCGCCATCGGCAAGCTCTGCGTCCACCCCCGGCTCCAGGGCCACGGCATCGGCGCACGACTGCTGCGCGCGGCCGAATCGGCGCTGGTCGAGGAGCGCGGCGCCACCAGGTTCCGCCTCTTCACGGGCCACCGCAGCGAGGGCAACCTCCGCCTCTACCGCAAGGTGGGCTACGAGGCGGTCGGCACGTCCAAGGGCGCGGACGGAGTTCCGATGATCGTCCTGGAGAAGCCGGCCGACACCTACGCGGCGACGGCCTGAAGCTCTTTCAGACGGTCCGCGCCTTACGGAGCCAGTAGATGGCCGACAGCGGCAGCAGTACGGGGATGAAGACATACCCCATGCCGTAGTCGGACCAGACGGTCGCGTCGGGGAACGCCGACGGGTCCAGCAGGGTCCAGGTGCCCACCGTCAGCACACCCACCAGCTCGGCGGCGCAGCACACCAGCGCCGCCTTGCGGGCGGTCTCCCCGCCGCGCACCAGCGTGTACGTGATGAAGCCGTACACCAGACCCGCGACGGCGGACAGGGAGTAGGCCAGCGGTGCCCGGTCGTACTCGGTGGCGATCTGGTAGATCGAGCGCGACACCGCACCGACGACCATCACGCCGTACAGCCACACCAGCAGCGTGCCAGGACCGCTGACCAATCGGTTCTTCGCCGACTCGCCCTCCGTCACGGTCACCTCAGCCTCCCCAGATGTCATAGAGCCGCACCTCGAGAACGGCCAGCACGACCGCGCCGGCGGCAGCCGTCACCGAGCCCCACTTCGACCGCTCCGACAGCGACATGAGCCCCGCGGCCGGGACGCACGCGAACGCGCCCAGCAGATACGCCACGAAGATCGTCGTCCCCTGCTCCGGCTTCTCGCCCCGAGCCAGCTGCACGATGCCCACCACCAGCTGCACCAGCGCCAGCAGCGACACCACACCCATCCCGATGAAGTGCCAGTCCTTCGTCGGCTCATCACGATAGGCCGCCCACCCGCACCACGCGGCGAGCAACAGCGCGGCGACGCCGGTCACAAGCGTCAGGACATCAAGCATGCGCCGACCCTATTACGCCCGGAAATCCCCGATGCCCTCGCCCCCGACCCCGTCCGGCGGGCCCCGGCGGCCCCCGTAGGGTCTGGACCATGACGATCCACGCGCAAGCCCTGCTCTTCGACAACGACGGCACTCTCGTCTCCTCCCTCGCCTCGGTGGACCGCTGCTGGCGGCAGTGGGCCGGGGAGTACGGGATCACGGCCGAGGAGTTCGGGCGGGTCGAGCTGCACGGGCGGACGGCTGCCGAGATAGCCGCCGACCTGCTGCCGGCCGAGGTCGTGGCGGAGGCGGTCGCGCGGATCGAGAAGCTGGAGGTGGAGGACGTGCCCAACGGGGGCGTGCATCTGCTGCCGGGGACGAAGGCGTTCCTCGACTCCCTGCCCGGTGACCGCTGGGCCGTCGTGACCTCCGCCACCCGGCGCCTGGCCGAGGCCCGGCTCGACGCCGTCGGCATCCTGCCCAAGACCCTCGTCGCCGCCGAGGACGTCACCCGCGGCAAGCCCGACCCCGAGCCGTACCTCCTCGCCGCCCGCGCCCTGGGCGTCGACCCGGCCCACTGTGTCGTCTTCGAGGACGCCCCGGCAGGACTCAGGGCCGGTCGCGCCGCCGGGATGACCACCGTGGCATTGGCCACAACCCACCAGGCCCACGAGCTCGACGCGGACCTCGTCGTCGACAACCTGTCGGCCTTGTCGGCACTGGTCACCGGCGCCGGAGTGGAGATCTCCGTCCGCGCCTGACCCTGTCCGCCGCTGTCCAGCATGCGGACAGCGGCGCTTTGTCAGGACCGTACGTCTGCTTTACTGATTCCATGACCACGACGAGCAGCCGCACCCTTGCGACCGAGGCGACCATGACGCCCGGTGCTCGCTGTATGTGTCGAATGTGCGCCTTCTAGAGGGCCCCCGCACCACCCCGAGCTCGCGCCCCGAAGCGAGACGCCGTGGCATGTCCGTGCGCTGAATCCCGTACGTGACCGACGCCGCCCCGCGCACATGTTCTCCCCGGCTCCTGTGCCACCGCACGAGAACCGTGCCGCGTTCCCGACCGAATGCACCCGCCAGGGCACACCCACGCCCTGCACCCGACAGTGACGGAAACCCCAGTGATCACCACAACGGGCCTGACCAAGGTCTACCGCTCGCGCGGCCGTGAGGTCACCGCCCTCGACGGCGTCGATCTCCACGTCCGCGAAGGCGAGGTCTACGGCGTCATCGGCCAGTCCGGTGCCGGCAAGTCCTCGCTCATCCGCTGCGTCAACCTGCTCGAGAAGCCCACCGCCGGCACGGTCACCGTGGCCGGCCAGGACCTCACCGCCCTCGCCGGACGCGGTCCGCGGGCGGGCAAGGAACTCCGGCAGGCCCGCAGCCGTATCGGCATGGTCTTCCAGCACTTCAACCTGCTGTCCTCGCGGACCGTCCAGGACAACGTCGAGCTGCCGCTGGAGATCCTCGGCACATCCGGCAAGGACCGCTCCCGCAAGGCGCTCGAACTCCTCGACCTCGTCGGCCTGTCCGACAAGGCCAAGGCCTACCCCGCCCAGCTCTCCGGCGGCCAGAAGCAGCGCGTCGGCATCGCCCGCGCCCTGGCCGGCGACCCCAAGGTCCTCCTGTCCGACGAGGCCACCAGCGCCCTCGACCCGGAGACCACCCGCTCGATCCTCCAGCTGCTGCGCGACCTGAACCGCCAGCTCGGCCTCACCGTCCTCCTCATCACCCACGAGATGGACGTCGTGAAGTCGATCTGCGACTCCGCCGCCCTCATGGAGAACGGCCGCATCGTCGAGTCCGGCACGGTGAGCGAGCTGCTCGCCACCCCCGGCTCCGAGCTGGCCACCGCGCTCTTCCCGGTCGGCGGCGAGGCCACCGGCGAGGACCGCACCGTCATCGACGTCACCTTCCACGGCGAGGCCGCGACCCAGCCGGTCATCTCCCAGCTGTCGCGCACCTACAACATCGACATCTCGATCCTCGGTGCCGCCATCGACACCGTCGGCGGCCTCCAGGTGGGCCGGATGCGCATCGAACTGCCCGGCCGCTACGAGGACAACGTCGTACCGATCGGCTTCCTGCGTGAACAGGGTCTCCAGATCGACGTCGTGGGCCAGGAGCCCCTGCTGGTGAAGGAAGGTGCCAAGTGACCTGGTCCGAGATGCAGCCCCTGCTGGAGCAGGCGTGTTGGGACACCCTCTACATGGTCGGCTGGTCCACCGTCATCGCCGTTGTCGGCGGACTCCCGCTCGGCATCCTCCTCGTCCTCACCGACCGCGGCGGACTGCTCCAGAACGTCGTCGCGCAGAAGGTCATCGGGCAGGTCGTGAACGTCGCCCGCTCGATGCCCTTCATCATCCTGATGGTCGCGCTGATGGGCTTCACCCGCTCCATCACCGGCACGACCATCGGCCGCGAGGCCGCGATCGTGCCGCTCGCCATCGGCGCCATCCCGTTCTTCGCGCGCCTGGTCGAGACGGCGGTCCGCGAAGTGGACGGCGGACTCGTGGAGGCCGTGCAGTCGATGGGCGGCAACACCTGGACCATCGTCCGCAAGGTCCTCGTACCGGAGTCGCTGCCCTCGCTGATCGCCAGCACCACGACCACGATCGTCGCCCTCATCGGCTACTCCGCGATGGCCGGCACCGTCGGTGCCGGCGGCCTCGGCGACATCGCCATCCGCTACGGCTACCAGCGCTTCGAGACCGAGCTCATGTGGATCACCGTCGCGATCCTCGCGGTCGTCATCTCACTGATCCAGTTCGCCGGCGACTACGCCGCCCGCTCGCTGCACAGCCGTGGTGGACGCGGCGGTCCGGCACCGAAGCTGCGGCTGCTGAAGGCCTCGACGGCCGAGAGCAACACCGCCTGAGCCCCACGTAGACAACCCCTCAGATTTCCCGTGCACCCCATCACGGGACAGCTCCGCCCAAAAGGAAAGGCACTTTTCGTGCGTAACACCGTAAAGCTCACCACCGCAGTCCTCGCCGCCGGCGCCCTCACCTTCGGGCTCACCGCCTGCGGCTCGGAGGACTCCACCTCCGCGTCCTCCGACACCAGCGGCCCGCTGGTCGTCGCCGCGAGCCCCGTCCCGCACGCCGAGATCCTCACCTACGTCAAGGACAACCTGGCGAAGAAGGCGGGCCTCGACCTGGAGGTCAAGGAGTTCACGGACTACGTCACGCCGAACACGGCGACCGAGGACGGTTCGGTGGGCGCCAACTACTTCCAGAACCAGCCGTACCTCGACGACTTCAACAAGAAGAACGGCACCCACATCGTGCCCGTCGTGACGGTCCACCTGGAGCCGCTCGGCCTCTACTCGAACAAGGTGAAGAGCGCCGACGCCCTCAAGAGCGGCGCGACGATCGCCGTCCCGAACGACAGCGTCAACGAGGCCCGTGCCCTCAAGCTGCTCGACGCCAACGGGATCATCACGCTCAAGGACGGCGTGGGCAACGACGCGACCCCTGCCGACATCACCAAGAACCCCAAGAACCTCAAGTTCAAGGAGCTGGAGGCGGCCCAGACCCCGCGCTCCCTGGACGACGTCGACGCCGCGGTCATCAACGGCAACTACGCCATCGAGGCCGACCTCTCGCCCGCCAAGGACGCCCTCGTCCTGGAGTCCGCCAAGGACAACCCGTACGGCAACTTCCTCGCCGTCAAGGAGGGCAACGAGGACGACCCGCGCGTGAAGAAGCTCGCCGAGCTCCTCACCTCCGCCGAGGTCAAGAAGTTCATCGAGGACAAGTACGACGGCTCCGTCATCGCCTCGTTCTGAGCGCACTGATCAACAGGGGGACCGAACACATGCGCAAGTCCGTCACAGCCGTAGCGGCCCTGGCGCTGGCCTTCGGGCTCACCGCCTGCGGCTCGGACTCCGGCAAGAGCGGTGGAGGTGACGACGACGCCCTGGTCGTCGGCGCCACCGCCGTCCCGGCCGGCGAGGTCCTGACGTACATCAAGGACAACCTCGCCGAGAAGGCCGGCCTCGACCTGGAGATCAAGGAGTTCACGGACTACGTCCTGCCGAACACCGCGCTCCAGGAGGGCACGCTCGACGCGAACCTCTACCAGAACCAGCCCTTCCTGGACGAGTTCAACAAGTCCAAGGGCACGAACCTGGTCTCGGTCGTCAAGGCGTACCTGCCGCCCATGGGCGTGTACTCCAAGAAGGTCGAGGACATCGCGAAGCTCGCCGACGGAGCCACCGTCGCCGTGCCCAACGAGACCACCAACGAGGGCCGCGCCCTCAAGCTCCTCGCCGCCGAGGGCCTCATCACGCTCAAGGACGGCGCGGGCGCGAACGCGTCGCCCGCGGACATCACGGCCAACCCCAGGCACCTGAAGTTCAAGGAACTGGAGCCCGCCCAGCTGCCGCGCTCGCTCGACGACGTGGACGTGGCCGTCATCAACAACAACTACGCCCAGGACGCGGGCTACAGCCCCGCGAAGGACGCGATCCTCCTGGAGTCGGCGAAGGACAACCCCTACGCCAACCTCCTGGCCGTCAAGAAGGGCGACGAGGACGACCCCCGGGTCGAGAAGCTCGCGAGGCTCCTCGTCTCCTCCGACGTGAAGAAGTTCATCGAGGACAAGTACCAGGGCAGCGTCCTGCCGGTCACCTCCGGCTGACGTATACCGCGTATCGCCACGCACAGGGTCCACTCGCTCACCCCGGGTGGACCCTGCGGTGCGGTTCAGTGCTTTCATGCTGCATGCTGGGCAGTTCAGCAGGAGCCCGGCAGGACTTGAAGGTTTTCCGAAGGTTACGGAGCGGCGCATGAGTAGCACCTTCCCCAACATCTCCATCAGCACGGAGCGGTTGGTGCTGCGTGCCCTCGACGAGGACGATGTGCCCGCGCTGGCCGAGATGATGAACGACGAGCAGGTCGGGGCCTGGACCGACGTCCCCCAGCCCTACACCGAGGACCAGGCCCGCACCTGGATCACCGAGTGCGCGCCGACCGAACGGGAGTCGGGCCGCGGCCTCGACCTCGCGGTCACCGAGTTCCTCACCCAACGCCTGGTCGGCATCGTCCAGCTGGCCAAGACCAACTGGCACGTACGCTCCACCGAGCTGTCGTACGTCATCGCACCCTGGGCGCGCGGCGAGGGCTACGCCTCAGAGGCGGCGCTCGCCACCGCCCAGTGGCTGTTCACCGACCAGAAGTTCGAGCGCGTAGAGCTGCGCACGGCGGCCGACAACACCGCCTCCCAGCAGGTCGCCCAGAAGATCGGCTGCATCAGCGAGGGCGTCCTGCGCAACGCCTGCATAGCGCATGTCCGCACCGAGGACGGCACCTGGACCGATGTCCGCACCGACTTCATCGTCTGGAGCCTGCTGCCGGAAGACGTCGAGAGCGCGGGCGAGCAGCTGACCGACTCCGACGGTTTCACCTCGTACGGCGACTGGAACTGAACCAGAGGGCCAAGGGTCCGCTGCGGTGTTCGTCGGGTCGACCAGGTACCCTCACGGAGCCCGCCCCTGACGACCTGCGCAAACCCTCTGGAGACTGACGAAGATGGCCGACCGGGTGACGGTGATCGGCTGGGACGGCTCGCCGCTGACCGCCGCGGCACGCTCCGCCCTCGGTGCGGCCACGCTGGTGGCGGGCGCCGCCCACCACCTGGCCCTGCCCGAGGTGCCGGCCACCGCCGAACGCGTCCGTCTCGGCAGCGTCTCGCTGGCCGCCCGCCGGATCGCCGGCCATCGCGGCACCGCGGTCGTGTTCGCCGAGGGGGACCCCGGGTTCTTCGGAGTCGTACGAACCCTGCGCGCCCCCGAGTTCGGCCTGGAGGTCGAGGTCGTCCCCGCCGTCTCCTCGGTCGCCGCCGCCTTCGCCCGCGCCGGCATGCCCTGGGACGACGCACAGGTGGTCGTCGCACACCGGCGCACCCTGCGACGCGCGGTGAACGTGTGCCGAGCCCACACCAAGGTCGCCGTCCTCACCTCGCCCGGCGCAGGCCCCGCCGAACTCGGCCTGCTGATGGAGGGCGTCCACCGCACCTTCGTCATCTGCGAGGAACTCGGCACCGAGCGCGAACAGGTCACCATCCTCACCTCCGACAAGGCCGCGGACCACAGCTGGCGCGACCCGAACGTCGTCATCGTCATCGGGGGCCCGGTCAGCGCGGTGGAGGGCGGCGGCTGGATCTCCGGCCGCGAGCCGGCCGCCGGACCCCGCGGCTGGGCACTGCCCGCCGAGGTCTACGACGGCCCGCTCGGCGAGGGGGAGACGGATCTGCTCCGCGCGGCCCAACTCGCCCGCCTCGGACCGCGCGTCGGGGACCTCGTGTGGGACATCGGCTGCGGCGGTGGAGCCTTCGCCGTCGAGGCCGCCCGGGCCGGTGCCGCCGTCATCGCCGTCGACCGGGACCTCGTCGCCTGCGGCCGCACCGACGCCGCCGCCCGCCGTTTCGGCGTCCAGGTCCAGATCGTGCGCGGCACCGCCCCGCACGTGCTGGAGAACCTCCCCGAGCCCGACGTCGTGCGCGTCGGGGGCGGGGGAGCGGCCGTGGTCTCCGCGGTCGCCGACCGCCGCCCGCAGGGCATCGTCGCCCACGCCATGACGCGCGACGAGGCCGAACTCGTCGGCCGTGACCTGACCGAACACGGCTACCGGGTCGAGTGCGCCCTGATCCAGTCCGTCGAACTCGACACACGGGCCTGGACGGAGAAGGAGCGGAGCGTAGCGTTCCTGCTCAGCGGGGTGCTGCCGGACCGCGCGACATGACCCCATTTGTTGGTCCCGTGATCCTGTTGTCGTACTGCGCGCGGTAGGCTGGCCGACTGTTGTACCGCTCCGGTGGACCGGCCTTTCGTTCGTCAATGTCCGGAAAACGCGCCCGTTTTGGGGTGGGTGTGGTACGGCAGAACCGGAGGACGCGCAACGTGGCGCAGTCCACAGCGGGCTGTCGCGGATCAAGCTGTCGCGACGGGGGAACGGCCGGGACAATGCCAGTTAATGGCTTTGTCGTCTTTCTCGGCGGGCCGTTCGTGCCGCTGGGCACGCACGCTCGTTCTTCACTGCGGGGGCGGTCGGTGCGCCGTCCCCGGTGAGCTGGTCGTAGAAGCACTAACCGATGGGCGAGGGGTACGCATGACCGACACCGGCCAGGTCCCGGGCGAGGGACTGCCGGAGAACGCAGGCATGGTGGAACAGCCGGGCGTTCCCGCGCACGGTGCGTACACCTACCTCTCCGAGACCACCGCCGAGGACGAAGACCTGTTGCTGCTGCCCGGCGCCCAGGGCGCATGGGGCAACGAGGTCGCCCCACCGGCACCGGAGCCCGTCGTCGAGACGGTCCACGCGCCCGGCCCGCACGAGATGTCCGGCCGCGACAGCGGCGCGCACGATCTCAGCGCGGTCCGCGCGCCCGAGCCGGTGGCGGCCCCGTCGCTGCCGATCCCGCCGATCACCCCGCGCCGGCCCCTGCACCTCGGCCCGCCCATCCCCGACGCCTCCGCCAGCCCGGTCCGCTCCCTCGCCGACCGCGGCCCCGCGGGTGCGCCGGTCCGCCAGCCGGGTCCGCCCACCGCGGGCCCCGAGTACCTCGACGTCCCGCAGCCGCTGCGCGAGATGTCCCCGCAGGGCGCGGCCCCTTGGGGTGCCCCGACTCCGGTGGGCACCGTGACCCCGGCTGCCGAAACGGTTGTCCCGGTGCCGGAACAGAGCCCCGAGCCGGTGGGCGCCGCCCAGGCAGCGGTGGCCCGCCTCGCGACGGAGGCGGTCGCGGCGACCGGCGCACCGCAACCTCAGGAGAACGCGTACGCCGAGCAGCCCATGGTGGGTGCCGACGGCGTGCCGGACGCCGGGTTGGCGTACGGGGAGGCCGTGGTCGCCGAGTACGGGCCGGAAGCCGGGGGTGCCGCCGAGTCCGAGGGGCTTCCCGTGGCCGGGTTCCCGGCCGCCGAGGGCGTCCCCGGCGATTCTTACGTGCCGGAGGCCGAGGCTGTTCAGAGCGACGTGAACGGGGGGTTCCCGGAGGGCGGCGAGGGTCCGGCCGCGGTGCCCGCTCCGGAAGGCGGGGAAGCTCCCGCCGCCGGGCAGATCGATGGTCCCGAGTCCGCCGGCGAGGCCGGGGTCGCTCCGGCTCCGGAGGCCGTGTCGGTCCCGGCCGCCGTGGAGGCTGCCGATGCCGCTCAGGATTCCGCTGCCGAGGAACCCGCCGGTGCAGTCCAGGTGCCGGGTCCCGTCGAGGTACCGGACGCGGCTCCCGTGCCGGACGCCGTAGAGGTGACTGACGTCGCCCAGCTCCCGGCTCCCGCCGCAGCGCCCGACGCCGATCAGACCCCAGCTGCCGCGCCCCTCCCGGACCTCGCGCAGATCCCCGAGGCGCCGATCGCGCCCGAGCCCGTCGAGCCACAGGCCGTACCGGAACCGGAAGCCGCCGGCCCGGAGCTCGCTCAGATCGCCGAGCCCGCCGTCGTCGTAGCCGAGCCCGCCGAGCCCGAAGCCGTCCTGGCCGAGCCCACCGAGCCGCAGCTCGTGCCGGTCCCGGACGCCCCCGCTCCCGAGGCCGCCGTACCGGAGCCTTTGCCGACCCCCGAGCCCGTGCCGGCCCCCGAAGCCCCGGCCCCCGCACCCGAGCCTGTCGAAGCCGCGGCCCCGACAGCCCCGCCGGCTCCCGATCCCGTGCCGTCCCCCGAATCCACCGAAGCGGAGCAGCCGCCGCACCCCGTTGACATCGAGGCCGCCGCGCACCCGGAGTCGCCCGCCGCGGCCGAACAGTTCGCGCAGCCGGAGACCACCCCCGCCCCCGCGGACGTCCCGCAGGAGCAGACCGAGCAGCCGGCCCTCGTCGACGCGGCCGCACAGTTCGCCGACGCCCCCGACCTCGCGCCGGTCCCGGAGGCACCCGCCCCCGCGGACGCCCCCGCGCCCGTCGCACAGGCCGACCCGTTCCCCGCCCCGTCGCTCGTCGCCGAACCCGCGGGCCCCCAGGTCCTGTTCGTGGACCAGGACCAGGACCAAGGCCAGAACCAGGACCAGCCGGCCGCGGAGACCCCGCAGCCCGTGGGCGAGTTCGTGCCCGTCGAGGGCTCGGTCCCGACGACCCCGCACCTGGCCCCGACCCCGCCCCAGCCCCTCGTCCTCCCCCCGGAGGAGCACCCCGCCGTCCCCGCACCCCGTGACGGCGACCCCGAACTCGTACAGCATGCCGACGACCTGGACACCCGGGCCGCCGATCAGGAAGAAAGCACGGCCCCCGTGGAAGAAGTACGTCAGTCCACCGGCCCGGCCGCGCCCGCCTACGACGACGCCGAGCGCGAGGCCGTCCTCAAAGTCATGCGTGAGCGCCGCGACATCCGCAACGGCTTCCGCAGCGACCCCATCCCGCACGAGGTGCTGCTCCGTGTCCTGGAGGCGGCCCACACCGCGCCTTCCGTCGGCCACTCCCAGCCCTGGGACTTCGTCGTCATCCGCTCGGCCGAGACCCGCCGCACGATGCACGAACTGGCCATGCGTCAGCGCGACGCGTACGCCAAGTCCCTCCCCAAGGGCCGGGCCAAGCAGTTCAAGGAACTGAAGATCGAGGCCATCCTCGACACCCCGGTGAACATCGTCGTCACCGCGGACCCCACGCGCGGCGGCCGCCACACCCTCGGCCGGCACACCCAGCCGCAGATGGCCCCGTACTCCTCCGCGCTCGCCGTCGAGAACCTCTGGCTCGCCGCCCGCGCCGAGGGTCTCGGCGTCGGCTGGGTCAGCTTCTTCGACGAGCGCGAGATGGTCCGTTCCCTCGGGCTGCCCGAGCACCTGGAGGTCGTCGCCTATCTCTGCGTCGGCTATGTCGACGAGTTCCCGGACGAGCCCGAGCTGCTCCAGGCCGGCTGGTCCAAGCGCCGCCCGCTGTCGTGGGTCGTCCACGAGGAGACGTACGGCCGTCGCGCGCTGCCCGGCGAGGAGCCGCACGACCTGCTCGCCGAGACCGTCTCCCAGATCCGCCCGCTGGACGCCAAGGCGCTCGGCGAGGCCTGGGAGCGGCAGAAGCGGATGACCAAGCCGCCGGGCTCGCTCGGCATGCTGGAGATCATCTCCGCGCAGCTGTCGGGCCTGTCCCGGCAGTGCCCGCCGCCCATTCCGGAGCCCGCGGCCGTCGCGATCTTCGCCGGTGACCACGGTGTCCACGCCCAGGGCGTCACCCCCTGGCCGCAGGAGGTGACGGCCCAGATGGTCGCCAACTTCCTCGGCGGCGGCGCGGTCTGCAACGCCTTCGCCAGTCAGGTCGGCGCCGAGGTGTGCGTGGTCGACGTCGGCGTGGCGGCCGACCTGCCCGCCACCCCCGGTCTGCTGCCCCGCAAGGTCCGCGCGGGCACCTCCGACATGACCACCGGTCCCGCGATGACCCGCGAGGAGGCCAAGCAGGCCATCGAGGTCGGCATCGAGACGGCCCGCGATCTGGTGGCGGCCGGCAACAAGGCCCTGCTCACGGGCGAGATGGGCATCGCGAACACCACCGCGTCCGCCGCCCTGATCTCGGTCTTCACGGACACCGACCCGGCCGACGTGACCGGCCGCGGCACCGGCATCAACGACGAGACCCTCGCCCGCAAGACCGAGGTCGTCCGCCGTGCCATCGAGGTCCACCAGCCGGACCCCGCCGACCCCATCGGCGTACTCGCCGCGATCGGCGGCTTCGAACACGCGGCGATGGTCGGCCTCCTGCTGGGCGGCGCGTCCCTGCGCACCCCGGTGATCCTGGACGGCGTCAGCGCCGGCGCCGCCGCCCTGGTCGCGCGTGCCATCGCCCCCGAGGTCCTCGCGGCCTGCATCGCGGGCCACCGCAGCGCGGAGCCCGGGCATGTGGCCGCCCTGAACAAGCTCGGTCTGCGCCCCCTGGTCGATCTCGACCTCCGCCTGGGCGAGGGCACGGGCGCCCTGCTCGCCCTGCCGCTGGTGCAGAGCACGGCGAGAGCCATGCACGAGGTGGCGACGTTCGACTCGGCGGGAGTCACCGAGAAGTAGGCCGGAACCGGGGGTGGTCGGGGTACGCGTTCCTGCGCGCCCCCCACCCCCGCCGTACGCTGAATCCGCAGCTTAAAATCCGCACGTCAGGGCAGCTCCAGAGCCGTAGCGCCCATCGCATCGCCCGTACGAGGAGCCGCACCCTCATGGCCGAAAACCCCGCCTACCCCGTAGGCCTCCGCCTCACCGGCCGCAAGGTCGTCGTCCTCGGCGGCGGCCAGGTCGCCCAGCGCCGTCTCCCGGCTCTGATCGCGGCGGGCGCGGACGTCCTCCTCGTCTCCCCCGAAGCGACCCCCTCGGTCGAGGCGATGGCGGACGCCCATGAGATCACCTGGGAGAAGCGGCCGTACGCCGAAGGCGACCTCGCCGACGCCTGGTACGCGCTCATCGCCACCAGCGACCCCGAGGCCAGCACCGCGGCCTCCGCCGAAGCCGAGCGGCACCGCGTCTGGTGCGTCCGCTCGGACGACGCCGACCAGGCGACGGCCTGGACCCCGGCCACCGGCCACAGCGAGGGCGTCACGGTCGCCGTCCTCACCACGGACGCCAAGGGCCGCGACCCCCGCCACACCGCCGCCATCCGCGACGCGGTGGTCGAAGGCCTCCGCGACGGCACCCTGGTCGCGCCCCACCACCGCACCCGCACCTCCGGCGTCGCCCTCGTCGGCGGCGGCCCCGGCGACCCCGACCTCATCACGGTCCGCGGCCGCCGTCTCCTCGCCGAGGCCGACGTCGTCATCGCCGACCGCCTCGGCCCGCGCGACCTCCTCGCCGAACTCCCGCCGCACGTCGAGGTGATCGACGCGGCGAAGATCCCGTACGGCCGTTTCATGGCCCAGGAGGCCATCAACAACGCCCTGATCGAGCACGCCAAGCAGGGCAAGTCCGTCGTACGCCTGAAGGGTGGCGACCCCTACGTCTTCGGCCGCGGCATGGAGGAACTGCACGCCCTCGCCGAGGCCGGCATCCCCTGCACCGTCGTCCCCGGCATCTCCAGCTCGATCTCGGTCCCGGGCGCGGCCGGCATCCCGGTCACCCACCGCGGTGTCGCACACGAGTTCACGGTGGTCAGCGGCCATGTCGCGCCTGACGACGAGCGCTCGCTGGTCGACTGGGCCTCGCTGGCCAAGCTCACCGGAACCCTGGTCATCCTCATGGGCGTCGACAAGATCGGAAAGATCGCCGAGACGCTGGTCGCGCACGGCAAACCGGCCGACACCCCCGTCGCCCTGGTCCAGGAGGGCACGACGGCCGCCCAGCGCCGCGTCGACGCGACCCTCGCGACGGTCGGCGAGACGGTCGTGCGCGAGGACGTGAAGCCCCCGGCGGTCATCGTCATCGGCGAGGTCGTGAAGGTCGGCCCGGACCCGTCCGCGTAACCCCGGGTAACCCAACTCGTACCGAGCCGTTGGCACCGCACCCAGAGCAAGGCAGTATCACCCTGTGGCCGATCTCATCACCGTCGAGGACCCCGACGACCCGCGCCTGCGCGACTACACAGGCCTGACCGACGTCGAACTGCGCCGCAAGCGAGAACCGGCCGAGGGCCTGTTCATCGCCGAGGGCGAGAAGGTCATCAGAAGGGCCAAGGACGCCGGGTACGAGATGCGTTCGATGCTGCTGTCCGCCAAGTGGGTCGACGTCATGCGCGACGTCATCGACGAGCTCCCCGCCCCGGTCTACGCGGTCAGCCCGGAGCTCGCCGAACAGGTCACCGGCTACCACGTGCACCGCGGCGCGCTCGCCTCCATGCAGCGCAAGCCGCTCCCGACGGCGACCGACCTCCTCCAGACCGCCCGCAGGGTGGTGGTCATGGAGTCGGTCAACGACCACACCAACATCGGCGCGATCTTCCGCTCGGCGGCGGCGCTCGGCATGGACGCGGTCCTGCTCTCCCCGGACTGCGCCGACCCGCTGTACCGCCGGAGCGTCAAGGTCTCGATGGGCGCGGTCTTCTCGGTCCCCTACGCCCGCCTGGACACCTGGCCCAAGAGCCTGGAGTCGGTCCGCGAGGCGGGCTTCAGCCTCCTGGCGCTGACGCCCGACGAGAAGGCCAGGACCCTCGACGAGGCCGCCCCGCACAAGATGGACCGGGTCGCCCTGATGCTCGGCGCGGAAGGCGACGGCCTCTCCACCCAGGCGCTGGTCGCCGCCGACGAATGGGTCCGCATCCCCATGGCCCACGGCGTCGACTCCCTCAACGTCGGCGCGGCGGCCGCGGTCGCCTTCTACGCGGTGGCCACGGGCCGCCCCGAACTCTGATGCCCCAGGGCGAGGCGATCGTCGCGGTCCTGCTGAGAGCCGACCGACTCCTGGTCGTCCGCCGCGGCCCCACCATCTCCCGCCCCGGCTACTGGCAACCCCTGAGCGGCCGCATCGAACCGGGGGAGACCCAACGAGAGGCGCTGCTCAGGGAGGTCCACGAAGAGGTCGGCCTCACCGTCGAACCCCTCGCGAAGGTCTGGGAGTCCGAGACCGACGACGGCCGCTACCGCCTCCACTGGTGGACCGCCCGCGCCGACGAGGGCGAGGTGGTCCCGGACCCCGTGGAAGTGGCCGAGGCCCGCTGGATCACCCCGGAGCAGTTCCCGACGCTCGCCCCGATCTTCGAGGGCGACCTCGAGTTCTTCGACAAGATCCTGCCGACGCTCTAGTCGTACGACCCGTCCGCGGGCGACAGCTGCACCTGCTGATGGCGTACGACATCACGGTCGCCGCCGATCCCTCTCGCCGGCCCCTGACATCCCTGGGCCGCGGCGATACCGAGCGCCACCAGCAGCGTCACCACGACGAACACGAACAGCCGCTGACGCAGCAGCCGTGGATTGGCGGGCCGCCGCCCCGTCCCCGTGGTCCTGGGACCCGGACGACCGGTACCGCTGCGGGGCGCCGGACGGTTTCCGGACCGCGTTGTGTTCCGTGCGGCGGGCGTGGGCCGCGCCCCGCCCCGGGACGGAGCCCCGCCCCGTGCCGACGCGGGCCCGCGCGAGGACGTGCCACGGGGTGGGGGAGTGCGCTGAGTGGGTCCCGGCGCCTGCCCCTGCGGACGCCGCTGCACACGCTGCTGCTCCGGATAGCTCGGCTCGGCGAGCCGCCCCGTGGGACGGTCACCCTCCCCCGCACGAGGTGCGGGCGGTCGTACATCGGCAATCCCCTGCGCCTCCCGCGCGGCGATCTCCTTGAGCCGCAGCGACAGTTGGAGCGTGCTGGGCCGTTCCTCGGGATCCTTGGCGAGACAGGCACGCACCAGCGGGGCCAGCGCGTCGGGCACCCCCGCCAGCTGCGCCTCCTCGTGCACCACGCGGTACAGCATCACCTCGGAACTGCCGTGCCCGAAGGGCGAGTCACCCATGGACGCGTACGCCAGGGTGGCCCCCAGCGAGAACACGTCCGTGGCCGGGGTGACGGCGGCGCCGCGCACCTGCTCGGGCGCGAGGAAGCCGGGCGACCCGACGGCCGTACCGACATGCGTGAGCGTGGAGGCCCCGGTCGCCCAGGCGATGCCGAAGTCGATGATCCTCGGCCCCTTGGGGGACAGCAGGATGTTGGACGGCTTGAGATCCCGGTGCACGACCCCCGCCTCATGCACGGCGACGAGCCCCTCCGACAGCGCGGCCCCGATGGCGGCGACCTCGGCCGCACCCAGGGACCCCTCGTCGGCGACCTTGTCGTGCAGGGAGGGACCGGGCACGTACTGCGTGGCGAACCACGGCCGTTCCGCGTCGAGGTCGGCGGCCACGAGCCGTGCCGTGCACCCACCGCGAATCCGCCGGGCCGCCGAGACCTCACGCGCGAACCGCGAACGGAACTCCTGGTCCTCCGCCAGATCGGGCCGGATCACCTTCAGCGCGACCCGCTGCCCCTTCTTGTCGGAGCCCAGATAGACGACGCCCATCCCGCCCGCGCCGAGCCGTCTGTGAAGCCTGAACGAGCCGACGACGCGCGGGTCCTCGCGCCTCAGGCGCATCATCGCCATGTTCATCCCCGCTGCCCGGTCCGTGTGACGAGCCACAGCTTACGTTTCCACGGCCGCCCGCGCGCAGAGGCCGCGCCCTCTCGTCCCGATGGATTGTCAGTGCTGGGTGGGAGAATTGAGGGGTGGTCAGGGAGCGGGAGAACAGGGTGGGTTCGCTCTCCCGTTGATCCCAACCACCTTTCTTCGAAGGGGGATTGAACCCGTGAAGGGTGATCGCGTGGAGATAGTCGTGGACGCAGGGGACACGACGCGCACATACGAGGTGGTGGCGAGCAGGGCGGGCCGCCGGGTGGAGACAGCGGTACGCCGAGGTGTGGTGGAAGTGAGCGAAGTCACCCGGAGCGGCTCAGTGGTCCGCACGGCCCGCTTCATGGCGACCCGGGTCCTGGCGCTGGTGGAACAGCCGGTGCCGCGCGAGGACGGCTCGGAGAAAGCGGGATAGAGCGGGCACCCCCTCCGGGAAGACCCGGAGACCGAGGTCCTCGTCTCCACCCAGGGGAGTACTCCCCAGGTCATGGCTCATCCTCCGGGAGGCCAGCCAATCGGTACGAGGGCATGACGTGCGACAAGAGCCGGACGCCTAGATTTGAGGTCAAGCGGCGGGTGCAGCACTCGTCCCCCGAGGTCAGACACCCGCCGCTGCCAAAGACAACGCAGAACGGTCAGGAGAGGGACCATGGCCCACACGGCACCGCGGACGATGATCCGCACCAGGCAACGCCGTCAGGGCCGTCGCCACCCCCTGGTGGCGACACTCATGGCCCTCCCCCTGGCGGCCCTGCTCCTCCTCGTCTTCGACGGCTGGGAGACAGTGGCCACACAAGCGTCGTCCGTGGGCGTGATGCTGGGGCGCTGAGCGGCGACCCCAGGCCCGGAAGAGCGGTCCGGGCGGGGACATCCACCCATGAAACCCCGTGGGGACGGGGGTGCGGCGGACGGCACAAATGCCGGCGCAGCTGGGGAGCTGCGCCGGCATTGCTGTGCCCGGAGCCGACCGGGGATGGGGATCCGCACGCACTCGGCCTCTGAGAACGAGGCTGCCCCGTTCCGATCCCCCACCCACCGCGACCGGCCGCACCCCTCAACGCCGGTCTCGCGCCGTCCCGGTTCCCCACCCACCCGCTGGGGGCTTCGCTTCTCGACGCCGGTCCGCACCTTTCAGCCCGTCCGGCGTTTGAGGACGAGGCCCCTTCAGGGCCGAAGCGGGGGTCTGGGGGCGCAGCCCCCAGGAAGCGGGGTCGAAGGGGCAGCGCCCCTGGAGGATGGGACGGGTAGGGGCGGCGGGGGCGAAAACAGCCCGGGGCCAGCCCCAACACCCAGCACCCAACAGCCACCGCGCCCCCCTCCCCGTACCCTCACGACCAGACACCGCACCACCCCCCAGGGAGCCCCGTGACCACCACCCCCTTGCTCTCCGAGCTCACCGCCCGAGTCAAGGCCAGGGCCCACTCCCACACCGGCACCTGCCCCTGCGGAGCAACACGCGTCCTGGCCGACCGCCCCGACGCCACCGTCGTCCGCCACGCCGACACCGTCGCGAAAGCCCACGCCCCGAACACACCCCCCACCGACCTGACCGCCCGACTCACCACGGCGACAGCCCTCCCCGACGTCCTCCTCCCCCCACTCACCCCGAAGCCGGTCACCCTGCACGGCCGCCTGGTCACGTTCTGGCCCTACGGCACCCCCGTGGACCCGGAAGAACCGGACACGGCCC
Source organism: Streptomyces sp. NPDC001536 (assembly GCF_042894505.1). Lineage (NCBI taxonomy): Bacteria > Bacillati > Actinomycetota > Actinomycetes > Kitasatosporales > Streptomycetaceae > Streptomyces > Streptomyces sp. NPDC001536. The sequence goes on along the minus strand of NZ_JBIAVQ010000017.1, from coordinate 193,752 downwards.
CCTGGGAGGAGGCCGCAACCCTCCTCGCCCACCTCCACCGCACCCCCACCCCACCCGGCACCCCCCTCATGCGCGGCCCCGCCAAGGCGGCCCAGTCCATAGCCCGCCTCCAGGCCACACCCACCGCCCCCGAACCCCTCGTACGCCCCGTCCTCGCCGCATGGTCCGCCCTCCCCGCCTGGGCCCGCGCCGAGACCCCCATGCCCGACACCACCACCCTGTGCCACGGCGACCTCCACCTCGGCCAGCTCGTCCGCCACCCCGCCCCCGACGGCCCCTGGCGCCTCATCGACGTCGACGACCTCGGACGAGGCGTCCCCGCCTGGGACCTCGCCCGCCCGGCCGCCTGGTACGCCTGCGGCCTCCTCCCACCCGACGAGTGGACCCGCTTCCTCGACGCCTACCGCGCGGCAGGCGGCCCCGCCGTCCCCGCCGACGGCGACCCCTGGTCCGCCCTGGACGTCCCGGCCCGCGCCCTCACCGTGCAGACCGCCGCCCGCGCCCTAGCCAAGGCCACCGCGGCGAACCGCGCCTTGGACGAGGTCGAACAGCTCCTCGTCGACGCCTGTGCCCGAATGGGTTCCGCCCCACCCGAGTTGACCCGCACCGACGCGAAGTAGGGTGCAACCGACCGGAGCCGGACAGTGTCTGTCCTGGCGTAACGCGAAGCAGGACCAACCGGCGAGGAGTTGAGCCGACGATGCAGTGTCCGAAGTGTCACGCACCCATGCACACGTACAACCGCAACGGTGTTCAGATCGAGCAGTGCAGCGGTTGCCGCGGGATATTTCTCGACTACGGCGAGCTGGAGGCGCTGACCCGTCTGGAAGGCCAGTACTCCCAGCCCGTCCCGCCGCCCCCTGGCGCCCCGCAGGCCTACCCCGCGCCGCCGGCCCCCGCCTGGGGCGCCCCGCAGCACGGTGGTCACCACGGCGGCCACTACGGCCACAAGCGTCACAAGAGCTTCGGCCACATGCTGTTCTCCAGCTGACCGCCGACCGAACACGAAGAAGCCCCCGGCCGCAGGGCCGGGGGCTTCGATGTGTGGACGATACTGGGATTGAACCAGTGACCTCTTCCGTGTCAGGGAAGCGCTCTCCCGCTGAGCTAATCGTCCAGGTCAGCCACCCCGAGAGAGGGGCTGCGTGCGCGATACTGGGATTGAACCAGTGACCTCTTCCGTGTCAGGGAAGCGCTCTCCCGCTGAGCTAATCGCGCGGGGGATCCGGAGATCCAGTGGACGATACTGGGATTGAACCAGTGACCTCTTCCGTGTCAGGGAAGCGCTCTCCCGCTGAGCTAATCGTCCTTGGAGGTGGAGACGGGATTTGAACCCGTGTAGACGGCTTTGCAGGCCGTTGCCTCGCCTCTCGGCCACTCCACCAGGAGTGTAGGGGGTCGGGAAGATCCCCTTGCTCTTTCGAGCGAACGACGAGGTTCGAACTCGCGACCTCAACCTTGGCAAGGTTGCGCTCTACCAACTGAGCTACGTTCGCCTGTCTTTCCGTCCCGCTCTCGCGGCCCGGCGACGTGTTGAACTCTAGCGGATTCCGGGGCCAGCACAAAAACGCGTTTGTGCAGCGTGCTGCGCTGCACCCGCTCACGCACGTGGTCACAGGCTCCTGAGGGACATGACCAGGTCACCTCCGGGTCACCCGCCATAGACTCGACGCGTGCTCGACCTTGCTCCCCTCGCCCGCTTCGGCGACCGCGTCGCCACCGGTCTCCTCGACGTCACGAGCGACCCGGCCGCCCTGGACTCCAGCGGTTTCTGGGCGGTCTGCGCCGACTTCGAGGGCCGTCTGACCTGCGCCCGCTTCCGGGACGTACGCCAGGAGCCGGTGCCCGCCCCGGTGCCGGGAGCGTGGCACGGCCCGGCGGCCGACGGCTGGACGTCCTCCCTGGACCGCGCCGGATACACGGCGGGCGTCCGCCGCATCCGTGAGCACATCGCGGCCGGCGAGGTCTACCAGGCCAACCTCTGCCGCGTGCTGACCGCACCCGTCGCGCCCGACGCCGACGTGGACGCGCTGACCGCCCTGCTGGCACGCGGCAACCCGGCACCGTACGCAGGAACGATCCGGCTGCCGGAGCACGGCGTGGAGATAGCCACCGCCTCCCCCGAGCTGTTCCTGCGGCGCGACGGCCGGATCGTCGAGTCCGGCCCGATCAAGGGCACCGGGCGCACCGAGGCGGACCTCCTGGAGAAGGACTACGCCGAGAACGTCATGATCGTGGACCTGGTCCGCAACGACATCGGACGGGTCTGCGCCACCGGCAGCGTCAGCGTCCCCGACCTGTGCGCCGTCGAGAAGCACCCCGGCCTCGTCCACCTCGTCTCGACGGTCCGCGGCGAACTGCGCGAGGGCGCCGGCTGGCCCGAACTGCTCGATGCCGCCTTCCCGCCCGGCTCCGTCACCGGCGCCCCCAAGTCCAGTGCCCTGCGGATCATCGACGCCCTGGAGACGGCACCCCGCGGCCCGTACTGCGGAGGCATCGGCTGGGTCGACGCCGACCGGGGCACCGGCGAGCTGGCCGTCGGCATCCGCACCTTCTGGATCGACCGCGCGGAGGGCGTGCTGCGCTTCGGCACCGGCGCCGGCATCACCTGGGGCTCGGACCCCGAGGGGGAGTGGCGGGAGACCGAGCTGAAGGCGGCCCGACTGCTCGCGGTAGCGTCGGGAACGTACGAGGTCGACGAGAGGGACTTGACGTGAAGATCTGGCTCGACGGCGGGCTCCAGGACATCGAGTCCGCCCGTGTCTCCGTCTTCGACCACGGGCTGACCGTGGGCGACGGCATCTTCGAGACGGTGAAGGCCGTGGAGGGCAAGCCGTTCGCGCTGACCCGGCATCTCGACCGGCTGACCCGCTCCGCGCGAGGCCTCGGCCTGCCCGACCCCGACCTCGACGAGGTGCGCCGGGGCTGTGCCGCCGTACTGGAAGCCAACCCGATGCCGCTCGGCCGGCTCCGCATCACCTACACCGGCGGCCACGGACCCCTCGGCTCCGACCGCGGCGAACACGGCCCGACCCTGGTCGTCGCCCTCGGCGAGACCACCCGCCGCCCCGACTCCACGTCCGTGATCACGGTCCCCTGGACCCGCAACGAACGCGGCGCCCTCACCGGACTCAAGACCACCTCGTACGCCGAGAACGTCGTGGCCCTCGCCCGGGCCCGCGAGCACGGCGCGTCCGAGGCGCTGTTCGCCAACACGGTCGGGCAGCTCTGCGAGGGCACCGGGTCGAACGTCTTCGTCGTCCTGGACGGCGAGATCCACACCCCGCCGGTCGCCTCCGGCTGCCTCGCGGGCATCACGCGCGCGTTGACGGTCGAATGGACCGGCGCCAAGGAGACCGACCTGCCACTGGACGTCCTGGAGCGGGCCGACGAGGTCTTCCTCACCTCCACCCTGCGGGACGTACAGGCCGTCCACCGCGTCGACGACCGGGAACTGCCGGGCGTCCCGGGACCGGTCACGGCGAAGGCCATGCGGATCTTCGACGAGCGCTCGGGCGACGACCTGGACCCGTGAAAGGCCTAATAAAATGGGCTGACTCGGAGGGCCACGGCGGGTAGAACTCCCCTGATGACCACGACCCTGCGGCCGACCGAGCCGCTCCAGCACAACGCCGACGGCACGCGTTCACGCCACTTCCAGGTGTGCGTGAACAGCCGCCCCGTCGGCGCGATACACCTCGGCACGTCACCGTCCTTCGGCGACTCGGTGGCCCGCATCCACGACCTGCGAATCGAGGAACCCGACCGGCGGCGCGGCCGGGGCACGGTGGCCGCGCTCGCCGCCGAGGAGGTCGCTCGCGGCTGGGGCTGCCGCGAGATCGAGGCGTCCGGCGTACCGGCGTCCGCCGAGGCGGCCCTGCGGCTGGTCAAGGCGCTCGGCTATGTCCTGCGCAACCGCGGCATGGTGAAGCAACTGGGCGACACCCCGCCCGAGCTGCCCGCCGGCAGTGTGGCCCGCCCCATGACGGAGGCCGACTTCGACGCCTGGCTGCTGCACGAGTCGGAGGACTACGCGCGTACCTGGATCGCACGGGGCGTGCCGGAGCCCGAGGCGCGCGCCAAGTCACAGCGCGACCACGACACGCTCCTGCCGCAGGGCCTCGCCACCGAGAACACGCGGCTCAGCATCCTGGAGCACGAGGGCACGCGCGTGGGCGTCCTCTGGCTCGCCCTGCGCGACGGCAAGCCCTACGTCTACGACGTCGAGGTGGACGAGGCCCACCGCGGCCGCGGACACGGCCGCACCCTCATGGTGCTGGCGGAGGCCCAGGCGTACGCCCTCGGAAAGCGGACCCTGGGTCTGAACGTCTTCGCGGGCAACACCCCGGCCGAGCGGCTGTACGAGTCACTCGGCTACGAGACGACGCAGTACGCCTTCTACAAGACGCTGCTGTAGACGTACGACGGCTCAGGCACCCCGCGCGGCCAGCAGCCGGTCCGCGATCTCCTCGACGCGCTCGCGCAGCCCTTCCTGGCTCTTGCCGCCGTCGAGGCGCTCGCCGTCGATGACGTACGTCGGGGTGCCGGTCACGCCGATCGCCTTGCCCTCGGCCTGGTCGGCGTCCACGATCAGAATGTGCCGGCCGTCGATGAGCGCGGTGTCGAACTCCTCGGCGTCCAGGCCCAGTTCGCCGGCCACCTCGACCAGGAAGGGTTCTCCCTTGCGGCCCAGCTCCTCGACCCGGCCCAGGACGGCCTCGACGTAGTCCCAGCCCTTGCCCTGCTCCGCGGCCTCCTCTGCCGCCTGCGCGGCGGCGAAGGCGTGCTTGTTCTTCTCCAGCGGGAAGTGCCGCAGCCGCAGCTCCAGCCGGTCGCCGTAGCGGGCACGCAGGGCCCGGACGTCCTCCAGGGCGGTCCGGCAGTCCGGGCACTGGAGATCGCACCAGACGTCGAGCACGGGGGCGACGGGAGACACGGGGGAGGAGTCACTCATGGTCCCAGTCTCCCAGCCGTGCCCCGGACGACCCAATCGGCCCCGGAACGCCGCGGGGGACCCCCACCTCGACCGGCACCTGCGGAGGACCCGACCCGGAGATGTCCCTGATGTCGGGCCGGACCATGGCCCCGTGGGGTGGGGGCGGTGCAGGATGGAAGGGACGAACCGCCCTGCCTAGCCCTGCCTGGAGGACCGGATGATTGCCGAGACCGTCTGTTCCGCCGCCGCCGCGGCCGGCCTGGGCATCGCGGCGGTCACGGCGTACCGCAAGCGCTTCCTCGCCGCCGCCCGTCTCGCCGCGTACTCTCTCGTGCCCCTCGGCCTGGTGATGACCGGCGTCGTCGACTGGGTGGCGGACACCGCGTTCAGCCCGACGGCCTGGGCCGGCTTCGGCGTCCTCGGGGTCTCCTGGCTGCTCTTCATGAGCACGCGCGCGGTGGAGCGCCGGCGCGGCGGTACCCGCAAGGAGCGCAAGGCGGCCCGGGCCGCGCAGAGCGAGGCGATCGCCCCGGCGGCCTCCGCGCCCTCGCTGGGCCAGACCTCCCGGCCGGCGACCCGTCCCGCCGCCACACCCCGCGCCGGCGCCGGGGACGACTTCAGTGACATCGAGGCCATTCTGAAGAAGCACGGCATATGACGGGTGCGGGCGGACTGAAACGACACAGTCGGGCCGCGTCTGTCCCGGACTCGTCCACACCTTGATCCGTTCGTCACGGAATCCGGCGAACTGCCGTTCTTTCCTGGCGTGTTGGTCACCCGACCGGTGCCGACTGCGTCATCATCGCCCGCGAGATGCTGGACACGACACAGAGCGACACCGCGCCGCCGCAGGACGAGCCGCGCGGGTGCCTTTTCGCCCTTTCCCAGCCACCGCTGATGATCTTTCTTGCGGTGATCGGGTGTCTGCTGCTCATGGCTGCGCTGCACGATCTGCTGCTGCTCTGAGCCGTACCCGCGGTGCCCGGCGTCACCCGCCGGGTACCGCGTCGACACCGTCGTGAGAGCCCGGAGTCAGCCCGCCGCCTCCTTGCGGCGCGCCCGGTACGCGGCCACATGCAGCCGGTTCCCGCACGTACGGCTGTCGCAGTAGCGCCGCGACCGGTTGCGGGAGAGGTCGACGAAGGCGTGCCGGCAGTCGGGGGCCTCACAGCGCCGCAGCCGCTCCTGCTCCCCGGCGACCACGAAGAAGGCCAGCGCCATGCCGCAGTCCGCCGCCAGATGGTCGGCGATGGAGGCACCGGGCGCGAAGTAGTGCACATGCCAGTCGTAGCCGTCGTGGTCGGTGAGCCGGGGAGTGGTGCCCGCCGCGGCCACCAGCTCGTTGATCAGCCCGGCCGCGGCGCGGGGGTCGGAGGCCGAGAAGATCGAGGCGAACCGGCCGCGGATCTTGCGCACCGCGGAGAGGTCGAACTCCGAGAGCACCCCGACATCACTGATCTCGTGCTTTTGTACGAAATCCTCGAGAGCCGCGACGTCCGGCAGCGCGTCCGGAGTCGTGGTGTCCTCCGGTGCGGTGTTCACCAGATCCACCACGGCATCGAGGGCACACCGGGTGTCATGGGTGATCAGCACGTTTCGCTCCCTGGCCTGGGGGGTCGGGCGGGCGCCCGCCGATGCTGGCCGATGGTAATGGCTCCACGGGCCCCCGTACCGGCCTCGGACCCGTCGAACCGGTGGTATTGGGCACACGCACCGGCGCCGCCCCGCGAGAATCCGCGGCGACGGCGCCGGTGTGCGTACCCATATGCGGTTGTCTTGGCCCGAGCCGTCACCCCGAGTCGACGGCGCCGGGCGGCTTGGTGAGGCCTCGCGCCCTAGCTTTCCGCCAGGATGTGCGAGAGCTCCTGATCGAGGTCGAAGTGGCGGTGCTCCGTGCCGGGGGGCACGGCGGCGTCCGTTCGCTTCAGGAACGACTCCAGGGCCCGGGCCGGGGCCTCGAGCAGTGCTTCGCCTTCCGGGGAGCTCAGGGCGATGCACACGACGCCCTGACCGTGGCTGCGCGACGGCCAGACTCGGACGTCGCCGGTGCCGGTGGGCCGGTGGAGGCCCTCCGCGAGGAGGTCGCGGGCGAACACCCACTCGACGGTCTCCTCGGCTCCGGTGTGGAAGGTGGCGTGCACGGCGTAGGGGTCGGCCGTGTCGTACCGCAGGCCTGCGGGGACAGGCAGGGAGGACTCGCTCGACACAACGAGGCGCAGGTGCAGCTCGCAGCTGACCGTGGTGTTCATAAGCGCCAGGGCCTTTCGCTCAGTGTGCGCTCGGGGATTCGCACGTCGGCGAAATCGACATGCCACCTACGGTGCCGTTGTAAACCCCTCTGAGTGTTTTGCGTGCCTTTACGTAACTCTTCCGGCCGAGACACCGTTCGCGAGGTACGACCATTTCGGTGACCGGTTTCCCTCGGGTAAAGTTTGGCCGTATGAATACGGGGAGTGACGAGCGGGCCGAGGTGGCCGTGGCAACAGACGAGTCGGAGACCAGCGGGGCGCAGGGCGAGCAGGGGCTCGGTTCCAAGGCGCCGGAATTCATCAAGGCGCGCCGCGTGCTGCACCTGAGCTGGCAGGTCGGGATCTTCATCATCGGCCTCGCCGTGGTGGTCCTGGGCATCATCATGCTTCCGCTGCCGGGACCCGGCTGGGTCGTGATCTTCGGCGGCATGGCGATCTGGGCGACCGAGTTCGTCTGGGCCCAGCTGGTACTGCGCTGGACCAAGCGCAAGGTGACCGAGGCGGCGCAGAAGGCGCTCGATCCCAAGGTGCGCCGGCGCAACATCATCCTGACGTCGATCGGCCTGGTGATCGTGGCCGCGATCGGCGCGGTGTATCTCTACAAGTTCGGCTTCGAGATGCCGTGGAACATCAAGGACCAGTGATCGGCGACCCCGCGGGGGGTGCGGAAGCACCCCCTGACATGGGGTAATGTTCTTCCTGCGTCCGGGCGATTAGCTCAGTGGGAGAGCGCTTCGTTCACACCGAAGAGGTCACTGGTTCGAACCCAGTATCGCCCACCCGGACCGAGTGCCCGTCTGCTTCACCGCAGACGGGCACTCGGCGTTTTCGGCCCTCGGATCCTCCGGCGATTTTCGGCCGGACAACCTCCGGGTACGACAGGCCAGTTCGCGTTCGATCCATCGAACTGCGGCCTCTCACCAGCAACTTCGCAGTCTGTGCCGCGGCACAGTCTCCTGCCGAGCCGTCAACTCGCCCAGCGGCCCCACAAGAAATTCCTGTCCGAATCATTGACGCACTCCGAGGCCCCTCGTAGCTTGTGCCAGCAAGCGCTTACTTGAAACGATTCATGCAGGCGGCAATGACGCTGCGGGGAGGGGGCCCAACCATGGGAACCAGCAAGAATGTTGAGAGGCGTACGATCCTGAAGGTGGCCGGGGCCTCGGCCGCCACCATCGGCCTGGGAGCGACGACCGCGTGCGGTGGTGAAAGCGGTTCCGGAGACGGGACGGTGACACTCCGTTACGCGTGGTGGGGTGGCGAGCCGCGCACCATCGCCATCAAGAAGACGATCGCGCTCTTCGAGAAGAAGTACCCGAAGATCAAGATAAAGCCCGAATTCACCGACTACGCGGCGTTCTGGGAGAAGTTCCAGACACAGGCCTCCGGCGGGAATCCGCCGGACGTTTTCCAGAATGCGGTCGGTTTCCTGCGCAAGTACGACAAGCGCGGTGTTCTGCTTGATCTCAAGGCGCAGGCGGACGCCGGGAATCTGGACCTGGAGAACTTCCGCAACGGCGTTCTGGCGAACGGTCAGGTCGACGGCAAGCAGCTCGGCATCCCGGTCGGCGCCAACACCATGGCACTCGTCATCGACCTCAAGGCCTTCAAGAAGGCGGGCGTCGAGGCCAAGTTCGGCTGGACCTGGGACGAGTACTTCGACGCGCTCCAGACCGTCCAGGACAAGCTGAAGATCGCCGGTGACACCGGCTACTTCGGCATCATGTACCTCTACGACCTGTATCTGCGTCAGAACGGCAAGGCCTTCTTCACCGACTCCGATCTCGGCTTCACCGAGGACGATCTGACGCAGTGGTGGGAGGACGGCTACAAGCGCGTGCGGTCCGGCCTGGTCGCCGACCCCAAGAAGATCGAGCAGGTCGCGCCCAAGTCCGGCCTGTCGGCGGGCCTCGCCGCGTCCGAGTTCACCTGGGACAACTTCTCCATCCGCTACGAGGGCGAGGGCGAGTCCGACTACGGTCTCGCGCCGATCCCCACCACGGACGGCAAGCAGACCGGCCAGTACCTCGGCTCGCTGATGATGAGCGGCTTCTCCGGGACCAAGCACCCCAAGGAAGTCGCCCAGTTCATCTCCTTCATGGTCCACGACCCCGAGGTCGGCAAGATCATGGGCTACGACCGCGGCATCCTCGCCACCACCGAGCAGTACGACGCGTTCAAGCCCACCGACGCCAACAACAAGGGCGTCGCGGCCTACGAGGACGAGGTCGCCAAGGCCGGCGTGCTCGGGAAGATCACCCCGCACCCGTCCGGCGCCGACGTCATCGAGGCGGCGTTCCTGCGCCTCGGCGCCGAGGTCGCCCAGGGCAAGACCAAGCCGGCCGACGCCGCCAAGGCGCTGTTCAGCGAGGCCAAGGCCGCGTTCGCGGGCTGAGGGGACGTACCACCATGACGCTCGTCAAGGAAGCGCCCGCACGTCCGGCGAAGAAGCGGTCCGCCGCTCCTTCCGCCGGGCGGCGCGGGCGGCGCCGCGAGAACCTCGCCGGCTATCTCTTCATGTCGCCGTGGATCGCGGGGTTCCTGGTCCTCACGGCGGGGCCGATGATCGCGTCGCTGTACTACGCGTTCACCAGCTACAACCTGTTCACCCCGCCCAAGTGGGTGGGCCTGGACAACTTCACGACGATGTTCCAGGACCCGCGCTGGCAGAAGTCGGTCGAGGTCACCCTCAAGTACGTCGTCGTGGCCACCCCGCTCAAGCTGCTGCTCGCGCTCGGTGTCGCGCTGCTGCTCGCGCAGAAGCGGAAGGGGCAGGGCCTGTACCGGGCCGCGTTCTACATGCCCTCGCTCATCGGCGCCAGCGTCTCCGTCGGCTTCGTATGGCGGGCGCTGTTCTCGGACGACGCGGTCGTGGACCGTACCCAGAAGGTCTTCGGACTCGACGTGGGCGGCTGGATCGGCAACCCCGACTACGTCATCTACGCCCTGGTGGCCCTGAGCATCTGGCAGTTCGGCGCGCCGATGGTCATCTTCCTGGCCGGTCTCAAGCAGGTCCCGCAGGAGCTGTACGAGGCCGCCGAGGTCGACGGGGCCGGACCGCTCAGGCGGTTCTGGAACATCACGCTGCCGATGATCTCCCCGGTGCTGTTCTTCAACGTGCTGCTGGAGTCCATCCACGCGTTCCAGGTGTTCGGCTCCGCCTACGTCGTCTCCGACACCCGGTGCGGGCCCGCCGACGCCACCCTCGTCTACACCTGTTACCTCTACCAGAAGGGCTTCAAGGAGGCCCAGATGGGCTTCGCCTCCGCGATGGCCTGGACGCTGGTGATCGCGGTGGCGCTCGTCACGGCGGTCCTGTTCTGGTCGCAGAAGAAGTGGGTGCACTACGAGGAGGCCGCCAAGTGACCAGTGCCACCACCCCTGCCGTGCGCACCGCCGGCGAGCGCAAGCGCACCGGATCGATCATCTGGCACGTGGGCGCGCTCGCCGTCCTCGCGGTCGTCCTCTACCCGGTGATCTGGGTGCTCGGCGCCTCGTTCAAGCCGAGCAAGGACATCATCGCCAGCCTCGACCTGCTGCCCACCAAGCCGGTCTGGGCGAACTTCTCGGGGCTCGCCGACGGTATCTCGGGCATCTCCATCACCAGCTTCTTCACCAACTCGCTGATGTACGCGGGTCTGGCCGTGGTCGGTGTGGTGCTGTCCAGCTCGCTGACGGCGTACGCCTTCGCCAAGATCCGGTTCGCCGGGCGGAACCTGATGTTCACGCTCATGATCGGCACCCTGCTGCTGCCGTACCACGTGCTGCTCATCCCGCAGTACGTGCTGTTCCGCAACCTGGAGCTCACCGACACCCTGGTGCCGCTCGTCGCGGGCAAGTTCCTGGCCACGGAAGCCTTCTTCGTGTTCCTGATGGTGCAGTTCATGCGCGGACTCCCCAAGGAGCTGGACGAGGCCGCCAAGCTCGACGGCTGCGGACATCTGCGCACCTACTGGTCGATCGTGCTGCCGCTGAGCCGGCCCGCGATCATCACCAGTGCGATCTTCACCTTCATCAACGCCTGGAACGACTTCATGGGGCCGTTGATCTACCTCAACACCCCCGACAAGTACACCGTCTCGCTCGGCCTGATGATGTTCCGCGACCAGGAGGGCATCTCCAACTACGGCAGCATGATCGCGATGTCGCTGGTGGCGCTGGTGCCGGTCATCGCCTTCTTCATGGCCTTCCAGCGGTATCTCATCGACGGTATGGCGACGTCCGGACTGAAGTGAGCGGAAAGGGCTGAGGCGGTCACCATGGCGCAAGCACGAGTGAAGGCCGGCTCCCGGCGCAGAGAGTCCATGTTCGGCGAGCGCTTCTCGGTCTTCGCCGAGTCCCTGCTCACCGGGGTGTGGATCGCCGTGGCCTGTCTCGGGGTCGTCACCTATCCCGCGGCCTTCGCCGCCGGCGCCCGGCATCTGCGGCGTCGTACGACGCACGAGGGCGGGGGCTGGCGGGAGTTCGTCGCGGACTTCCGTACGGCCCTGCGCGGCGGGTGGGTCGTCGGGCTCGCCGGGTGGGCGGTGGCCGCCGCGGTCTGGGTGGACGTCCTGGCCGCGCGGGCCGGGCTGCCCGGCGGGCCGCTCGTCGGAGCGGTCGGGATCTTCGCGCTGATCGGGGTCGCCGTCGCCCTGCTGCGGGCGGCGGCGGACTGGACGCCCGGTGACGCCTGGCGGCTGCTGCTCGCGGACGCCGGGCGGCGGACCGTGCTCGATCCCGCCGGGTCCTTCCTGATCGTCTGCGGGCTGGGCGTCGTGGCCCTGTCCGCCATGTTCATCGCACCGCTGGCGGTCCCCGTCCTCGGGGCCGTCGCTGCGGCGGCCGTGGCCGTCGAGGAGCGCTACCGGCGCCGCTGACGGGCGGCGCCCCCGCACCAGGTCGGCGCCCCGGGCGCCGTACCTCTCTCTGTCATGCCCCTGACCACCTGCACGGAAAAAGCTTCCCGCACGGAAGGAAAGGCAGGACCCCCATGTCTCCCATCCCCCGCAGGTCCATCCTCAAGGCGGCCGCCGTCGCCGGCGCCGCCGCACAGTTCAGCTGGGCCCTAGGAGCCAAGGACGCGCAGGCCGCGCCGAGAGCCGCGGAGGCCGACGGCGATCCCGTGACCCTGGACTGGCTGGAGGACGGCGGGCTGGGTGCCGCACCCGGCTCCACGCTCGGCGTCCCCTGGCCGAAGGGTGTCTACCAGGAGGACCAGACCTTCGCGCTGACGGACGCGGACGGCACGTCCGTACCCGTGCAGTCCTGGCCGATCGCCTACTGGCCGGACGGGTCCCTCAAGTGGACCGCCCACGCGGTCAGTTCGGGCAACGGCAAGCTCACCCTCGCCGCCGGCGAGGCCGCCGTACCGGACAAGAAGGTCACCGTCGACAAGAGCGGCGGCACCATCACCGTCTCCACCGGTGTCATCACCGCGAAGATCGGCAAGTCCGGTGCCACGCTGATCAAGTCGGTCACCCGCGGCTCCACCGAGATCGCCAAGAACGGCAAGCTGGTCCTGATCCGGCAGCCCGAGATCGAGGACGAGGACCAGGGCGCGGTCAAGACCGAGCGCTTCGACGGCGCCATCTCCGAGGTCACCGTCGAGCAGGACGGCCCGGTCCGCGCGGTCGTCCGCATCGACGGCAAGCACCGCAAGGGCGACCGGAGTTGGCTCCCGTTCTCCATCCGGCTGTACTTCTACGCGGGCGCCGACTCCTTCCGCATGGTGCACACCATCACCTTCGACGGCACCCAGGAGCCGGGCAAGGCCAGCGGTGACTTCATCCGCGGCATCGGCGTCCGCTTCACCGTGCCGATGCGCGACCAGTCCTACGACCGTCACATCCGCATCGGCGGCGACGGCACCGGTCTGCTGCGCGAGGCCGTCAAGGGCATCACCGGACTGCGCCGCGACCCCGGTGCGGCCGTGCAGGCGGCCCAGTACGCGGGCGAGAAGCTGCCCGACCCGTCCACCTGGGACCAGCGGGTCACCACCCGTCTCCAGTACATCCCCGAGTGGGGCGACTACACCCTCTCCCAGCTCTCCGCCGACGGCTTCACCCTGCGCAAGCGCACCAAGAAGGGCCACGGCTGGATCGGCGCCGGCGGCGGCAAGCGGGCCTCCGGCTTCGGCTACGTCGGTGGCGTCAGCGGCGGACTCTCCTTCGGTCTGCGGGACTTCTGGGAGAAGTTCCCGGCCCAGCTCGACATCCGCGACGCCCAGACCGACGAGGCCGAGGTCACCCTCTGGCTCTGGTCGCCCGAGGCCCAGCCGATGGACCTGCGCTTCTACCACGACGGCATGGGCCAGGACACCTTCGCCGAGCAACTCGAAGGCCTCAACATCACCTACGAGGACTACGAGCCGGAGTTCGGCACGCCGTACGGCATCGCCCGTACGTCGGAACTGCTGTTCTGGGCCAACGAGTCGACCCCGGCCCCGGCCAGGCTCGCCGAACAGGTCGAGGCCGTACGGGTGCTGCCGCAGCTCGCGGCGCCGCCCAAGCAGCTCATCAAGGCGAAGGTGTTCGGCCCGGGCCTGTACTCCGAGCCCGACCGCTCCACGCCCGCCAAGGCGAAGATCGAGGACCACCTCGACTTCCTCTTCACCTACTACAAGGACCAGGTGGAGCAGCGCCGTTGGTACGGCTTCTGGGACTACGGCGACATCATGCACACCTATGACACCGTCAGACACCAGTGGCGGTACGACATCGGCGGCTACGCCTGGGACAACTCCGAGCTGTCGCCGGACCTCTGGCTCTGGTTCGCGTACCTCCGCAGTGGCCGCGCCGACATCTTCCGCTTCGCCGAGGCGATGACCCGGCACACCGGCGAGGTCGACGTCTACCACCTGGGCAAGTGGGCCGGGCTCGGCACCCGGCACGGCGTCCAGCACTACGCCGACAGCGCCAAGCAGCAGCGCATCGCCAACACGACGTACCGCCGCTACTACTACTTCCTCACCGCGGACGAGCGCGTCGGCGACCTCATGCACGCCAACGTCGACTCCGACGAGACCTTCCTCGTCCTCGACCCCATCCGCAAGATCCGCACCGAGCCGTACACACCCGACCGGCACGCGCTGTCGATCGGCTTCGGCACCGACTGGAGCGGTCTCGTGTCGGCCTGGCTGACCGAGTGGGAGCGCAAGGGGCCCAAGTGGGAGAAGGCCAAGGCGCGGGTGCTGTCGACCATGGAGACGATCGGCGCCCAGCCGAACGGGTTCGTGCAGGGGAGTGGGCTGTACGACCTCGACACCGGCAAGTTCGCCATCGCCCCGGCACCGGCGGTCGGTGTCTCGCACCTCTCCGCCGTCTTCGGTCTCAACGAGTTGTGCGCCGAGCTCATCGACCTCGTCGACATCCCGAAGTTCAACGAGGCGTACTACGACTACTGCCGCTACTTCAACGCCACCAAGGCCGAGCAGGCGGCGCGGTACGGGTCCAACTTCGGCACGCTGCTGCTGTTCCAGGGGCACTCGCGGCTCGACGCGTACGCGGCCGTGCAGACCGGGGACGCGAAGCTGGCCAAGCGGGCCTGGGAGAAGTTCTACAACTCCGACGGGTACAAGGAGTCGGCGCCCTGGAAGACGGAGGAGTTGAGCGGGCCGGTGGCGTTGGTGCCGGGTAGTGAGGCGGTGTGGGTGTCGACGAACGACACCGCGTTGTACGGGCTCGCGGCGATCGAGAACCTGGCGCTTCTCGGAGACAAGATGCCTTCGTAGGGGCTGAGTCCGTGGGGAACTGCGGGACCGTCGTGGCTGGTCGCGCAGTTCCCCGCGCCCCTGGGTGGGTCAGCGCATCCTTCCCAGGATGTTCCGCACCCTTTGGACATCCCTGATGCGCTGTTCGTACGTCGCTCCCAGTGCGAGCAGGAGGAGGCCCGCCATGGCCGGGGGCACCCAGCGGGGGAGCGCGTCGGTCACCTGGACGATGTACGGGGCGAGTTCGTGCAGGGCGTCCAAGGTCAGGACCGAGCCGCCGAGCACCAGCGGGGCCTGGAGGTTGTGGCCGGCGCCCAGCAGGGTGAGGGACAGGGCGGCCAGGCCCAGCAGGAGGGGGCGGGTCCAGTTCGGGTCGGTCCAGGCCGTGGCCAGGCTCGGGAGGAGCGTGGCGGCGAGGCCGGGGGCGTACGCGGTCCAGGACGACGTCTGGGGATCGCGGCGCCTGCGCAGGAAGCCGACGACCAGCGCCGGGACGGTCACCGGGATCGTGTACGCCTCGGGCATGCCGACCTCCCAGGCCGCCAGGCGTACCCAGGTCGCCAGGACGAACAGGACGGCGGCCGCGTAGCCGACCGGGCGGCGGTCCGGGCGGATCGCCGTGCCCGCGGCGATCACCGCGCACAGGGCCAGGACCAGCGCGAGCAGCGGCAGGTCGGGCGTCGCGAGGCCGATGGCGAGCAGTCCGGCGGCCGCTCCGGTCACCTCCAGCGGAACGCGTTCGGTCACCCGCGGTGCGATCAGGGCCGCGGTCGTCGGGACCACCAGGACCAGCAGCGCGGTGTGCTGCGGCGGCCAGTCCGCGGCGGCGCCCGTCGCGCAGGCCAGCGCGGTGGCGTACGTGAGGGCGGCCGGGGCCGTGACGGACGTCAGCCGCCAGGAGACCGCCGCGAAGAACGCGGTGAGGGCGCAGAGCGTGGTGAGGGTCGCCGTCTGTGAGGCCAGCGCGGTGAAGGTGAGGTTGGCGGAGGTGGCGAGAGCGAGGAGCGTCGCCGTCGGCTGGCCGTACGGTGATGCGAGGGCGACCGCGGTCAGGGCGCCGAGCGTCAGCAGGCCGGTCGTGTAGGGGAGTTCGAGGACCGCGGGAAGCGTCAGGGCCGCCGCCCAGGTGAGCGCCAGGGCGCCGGTCAGGGCCCGGGGGCGTACGTCGGTGTTCCTGACGGCCAGGGCGAGCACCGCCGCGACGGCCACCAGGACGAGCGGAGCCGTCGCCGCGTCCGGCGGCCAGGGCACGTCCACCGTCACCGCCTCACGCATGGTCGCCGGTGCCCCGGACCATGCTCGCGAGGTCCAGGTGACCGGCCCCAGCAGCGTGATCGCCACGAGCGGCAGCGCCCACAGCACCGCGAGTCCCTGTACGGCGGCGGAGGACCAGGCCAGCCCGTCACGCACCGCCTCCGGCAGCCGGCCGGTCCGCACGGCCGCCAGCAGGGCGATCCCGCAGGCCAGATGCACCGGAACCGTCCACGCGTCCGGCACCGCGGGCCGGACCGCGCCGCCCGCGGCGGCGACCGCGAGGAGGCCCGAGGTCACGGCGAGGCCGACGGCGTGGCCCTTGCCCAGGCCGCCGCGCCAGGCCGCGCCCAGCGCGATCGCCGCCGCGAGGAGGACGAGCGCCGCCGCACGGGCGGCGGCGCTCGGACCGGAGGCCGTCCAGGACAGCCAGCCGGCCGTCAGCGCGCCCACGGAACCCAGGCCGTACGCGCCGGCGGTGGCGACGACACGTACCGACTTGAGGGTCACCCGGAGCGCGACAGCCGTGTCGAACGCCGCCGTCGCCAACAGCGCGGCCGCGATGCCGTGGGAGCCCACGGAGGACGAGACCGCCCAGAAGAGCAGCGGGAGTTGGGCCGCGGCCAGCGCGGCCGGGAAGGGCAGACGCAGCTCCGCCGCCCGCGGCAGCAGGCCGTACGCCGTCCAGAGCCCCGCCAGCAGCGCCGACGCCACCGCCGTGTAGCCCGCGCCGCCCGTGCCCGGGAAGGCGACCGCGTACAGCGCGTACGCGTCGAGCACCGTCAGCGCCAGACCCAGGCCCGCCACCGACTCGGCCGTCGACCGCAGCCCGCGCTTCACCAGGGGCAGCGGAGCCGCGAGCGCGGCCAGCGTGAGTGCGCCGAGCACCAGACCCCGGCCGGCGATCCCCATGTGTCCCCAGCTGACCAGCGTGAACACCATGGCGGCGATCGTGAGCAGGACACCGCCGAGCAGCAGGAGAAGGTTCTGCACGCCGGGCGCGCTGGTCTCGGGGCGAGGCGATGCCCCAGGGGCCGGCTGCGTCGTCGGCCGCGGCTGGAGCGCGGCGACCAGCCAGGCCCGTCGGGTCAGCAACTGGGCCCGGCGGCGGTCGAGTTGCCACAGCTCGGCGTCGAGGAGCCGCAGCTCTTCGGCCGGGGGCGGGATGTGCGTCATGTCTTGGAGTGTGGTCCGCGTCACGTCGTAGGGCATGAGTGCGCGTACTCAGAACGTACTCAGATCCGTGCGGGCAGACTCTGTGCATGGACTGGACCCATTACCGTTTCCGCACGCAGTGGGCCCTGAGCGCGGCGCCCGCCACCGTCTATGACGCCCTGGAACAGGCCGAGGACTACCCCCGCTGGTGGCCCCAGGTCCGCGAGGTGAACCGCCTCGACGACACCACCGGTGTCATCACCATCCGGGCCACTCTGCCGTACGACCTGGTCTTCACCGCGCGGGAGGTGCGGCGCGACCGGGCGGCCGGAGTGCTGGAGATCGCGATGACCGGGGACCTGGAGGGATGGGCGCGCTGGACGGTCGGCGGGGTCGGGGTGCGCAGCCTCGCCCGCTACGACCAGGTGGTCGACGTGCACAAGCCGCTCCTGAGGCGCCTCGCCGTGCCCGGACGGCCGGTGTTCCGCGCCAACCACTGGCTGATGATGCGGGCCGGACGGCGGGGTCTGGCCGCGCACTTGGAAGCGGTTTGAAGGAAGGGCGCGGAGCCCTGTATTGTTCAGTCCGTTCCCGGGCGATTAGCTCAGTGGGAGAGCGCTTCGTTCACACCGAAGAGGTCACTGGTTCGAACCCAGTATCGCCCACCGGGAGAAAGCCGGTCCGCGTCACGCGGACCGGCTTCTTTGTGTCGAGGCCCCTTGTCAGGCGGCCGCCGCGGGCAGCTCCGGACGCAGCGGCCACGCCGGGTCCACCGCCTCCGGGGCGCCGCTGCGCGCGAACCACGCCTGGAGCCCCCGCGCCTGTGCCGCATGCCACCCCGCCTGGAGCGCGTGCAGCTCGTTCGCGCTCAGCCGTTCGAGACGGGCCGCGAAACGGCGCCCCACCGCCCGTACGACATCCAGCGCGGCCAGCGCGTCCGCGCCCGCGTCGTGCGCGCCGTCCAGCGTGACCTCGTAGTGCGCGCACAGGTCCGTCAGCGTGCGACGGCCCTTGCGGTAGCGGTCCAGATGTTTGTCCAGGACTCTCGGGTCCAGCACCAGCAGCGGCGACGACTCGAACCAGCGGTCCAGCGACGAAGCCCGATGGCGGCGCAACTCCCGGTCCAGGATGGTCAGATCGAACGGCGCGTTCATGACCACCAGCGGGCGGCCCGCGGCGGCCTGTTCGGTCAGGTGCTCCGCTATCTCGTACATCACCGGCGCCGGCCAGCGGCCGTTGCGCTGCAGATGGTCGTCCGTCAGTCCATGTACCGCCGTCGCCGCCTCCGGCACCGGCACACCCGGGTTCACCAGCCAGCGGGTCACCCGCGGCCGGGTGCCCGGGGCGTCCTGGACGACGACGGCGGCCGACACGATCCGGTCGGTCTCGACGTCGACGCCCGTGGTCTCCGTGTCGAAGGCGGCCAGGGGCCCTTCGTACCAGCACGTCATTCCAACACAACCCCTCGTTCACCCACGGCAGCTGACGCACCGTCTTCTGCCTGTTTGGTGATACCCGGGCTGTTTGCGCCGTACGCCGGAAGGACACAACAGGAATACGGGTCTTTGCAGTTCAGCGACCCGCGGTGCGGATTCACCGAACGTGGAAGGCTGTTGGTCATGGCGATAGCGCAGCCCGAGCGGGGCGGGCTGCTGCCCGAGCGCACGGGCACCCTTCGCGGCACCCTCGCCACCACCGCCTGCATGGAGACGCTGCAGGTGGGCTATCTGCACGCCGTCGCGGCGGCGGCCGGCTGCTCGTTGTCGCAGCCCTTTCCGGACAACGGCATCGACTGGCACGTCAGCCACGGCTCGCCCGGGCACACCGTCGACGACGAGGTCACCATCAAGGTGCAGCTCAAGTGCACCTACCAGGTCCCGCCGAACCCCCCGGGCCGGTTCTTCTCCTTCACGCTCGACAACGACCATCTGCGCAAGCTCGCGCGCACCCCCGTCTCGGTGCACAAGATCCTCGTCGTCATGCTCGTGCCGAGATCCCAGGACGACTGGCTGCGCGCCAGCCACGACCGGCTCGACCTCAGGCACTGCTGCTACTGGCTCAACCTGGCAGGCCACCCGATCACCGGCCGGACCCGCACCACCGTGCGGATACCGACCTCACGCATCTTCGACGACCGGGCGCTGTGCGAGATCATGACGCGGGTCGGGACGGGAGGCAGACCATGACCCACCGCCCCTTGGAGGAGGCGCTGCGGCCCGTGCGACCGCACCCGGTCGACACCGCCTGGGACCGCGCCCCCGAACCCGACGAGGTCGACCCCGCGGTCCTCGGCGCCCTGCTGCACCGGCACGGCTGGCAGCGCCGCGGCGGCGCCCCCGGACGCTACGGCCGCTGGACCCCGCCCGGGGCGGGCGGCGGCGGGACGAGCCTGCTCGTACCCGAGAGCCGCGCCTTCCCCGACAGCGACGACCTGCTCGGCGAGGCGCTCGTCGCCCTCGCCCGCAGCGGCACGCCCTCCGCCCGCGAGGTCCTCGTCGGCCTCGCCGTGCCCAGCGACGAGATCCGCTGGTGGCGGGACGCCCCCACCGGACCGGGCGGCACCGCGCCCTGGACGGTGGAGGAACAACTGCGCGCCGCCGCCCGCCAGATGCTGCTGGCCGGCGCGCTCGCCACCCGCGCGCGTGCCGGGTACTACGGCGCCCGCCACCGCCGCGCCGCCGCCACCCTCATGGAGAGCGTGCTCGTCGGCACGGCGACCGGCGGTGCCCTGACCGCCTTCGTGCCCGTCGGCACCGGGCGCCCCCTCGCCGTACGCCTCCACCAGGCCCTGTACGCCGCCCGCGAGGCCATCGACTACCAGCGGGCCACCGGCGGCATGGACGCCTTCGACGGCGCCGTCGAGGCGGGCGTCAGCCGGGAGCTCACCGAGGCACTGATCGCCCTCGTGCGCGGGACCGAGGGCGCGCGCATCGCCGTCGAGTGGGCGCCCGCCGCCGGGGTGCCCGCGGGCTGTGCCGCGGGGGTCGAGCCCGTCGAGTTCTCGCCCGGCGATCTGCCCGTGCTGCGCGAGGCCGGGGCCCGCTATCTGCGCGAGGAGCCGTCCGTGCCGGTGCGGATCACCGGTGCGGTGGTGCGGATGCGCCGGTCGGGGCCGCGCGGGGACGGCAGCGTACGGCTGCGGGTGATCGCCGGCGCCGAGGTGCCGCACATCCGGCTCACCCTGGACGAGGAGGGGTACCGGATCGCGGGGCACGCACACCTCGTCGGGCTGCCGGTGCGGGTGCACGGGCGGCTGGAGAGCCGGGGCGGGTTCCGCAGGCTCACCGGGGCCTCCGGGGTCGCACCCGTGCAGGTGGACGAGGCGGAGCGGGACCGGCTGATGAAGTCCCTCCAGGAGAATCTCGACTTCTTCGAGGAGGCCTGCGGGGAGGCCCCCGGAGGGGACTGATTTCGCGGAGGAGGGTGCGGGGTCGGTACGATCCCCTATTGCGCGCGCTCACGGTACGGCGCCCGCGTCCACCTTCAGTCAGGAGAGTCCGGTGTCAGACGTCCGTGTGATCATCCAACGCGATTCCGAGCGGGAAGAGCGCACGGTGACGACGGGCACCACGGCCGCCGAGCTCTTCGCCGGCGAGCGCTCGATCATCGCCGCGCGCGTGGCCGGTGAGCTGAAGGACCTCGCGTACGTCGTCGCCGAGGGCGACGAGGTCGAGGGCGTCGAGATCTCCTCCAAGGACGGTCTCGACATCCTGCGCCACTCCACCGCGCACGTCATGGCGCAGGCCGTGCAGGAGCTCTTCCCCGAGGCCAAGCTGGGCATCGGCCCGCCGGTCAAGGACGGCTTCTACTACGACTTCGACGTCGAGAAGCCGTTCACGCCCGAGGATCTCAAGGCCATCGAGAAGAAGATGCAGGAGATCCAGAAGCGCGGTCAGCGCTTCGCCCGCCGTGTGGTGACCGACGAGGCCGCCCGCGAGGAGCTGGCCGCCGAGCCGTACAAGCTGGAGCTGATCGGCCTCAAGGGCTCGGCCTCCTCCGACGACGGCGCGGACGTCGAGGTCGGCGCCGGTGAGCTGACGATCTACGACAACCTCGACGCCAAGACCGGCGACCTGTGCTGGAAGGACCTCTGCCGCGGTCCCCACCTGCCCACCACCCGGAACATCCCGGCGTTCAAGCTGATGCGCAACGCGGCCGCCTACTGGCGCGGCAGCGAGAAGAACCCGATGCTCCAGCGCATCTACGGCACCGCCTGGCCCTCCAAGGACGAGCTGAAGGCGCACCTCGACTTCCTCGCCGAGGCCGAGAAGCGCGACCACCGCAAGCTCGGCTCCGAGCTCGACCTGTTCTCCATCCCGGAGCAGATCGGCTCCGGCCTCGCGGTCTTCCACCCCAAGGGCGGCATCATCCGCCGGGTCATGGAGGACTACTCGCGCCGCCGCCACGAGGAGGAGGGCTACGAGTTCGTCTACACCCCGCACGCGACGAAGGGGAAGCTCTTCGAGCAGTCCGGGCACCTGGACTGGTACGCCGACGGCATGTACCCGCCCATGCAGCTCGACGAGGGCGTGGACTACTACCTCAAGCCCATGAACTGCCCGATGCACAACCTGATCTTCGACGCGCGCGGCCGCTCCTACCGTGAGCTGCCGCTGCGCCTCTTCGAGTTCGGGACCGTGTACCGGTACGAGAAGTCCGGCGTCGTGCACGGCCTCACGCGTGCGCGTGGCTTCACGCAGGACGACGCGCACATCTACTGCACCCGTGAGCAGATGTCGGAGGAGCTCGACAAGACGCTCACCTTCGTCCTCGGCCTGCTGCGGGACTACGGTCTGACCGACTTCTACCTGGAGCTGTCCACCAAGGACCCGGAGAAGTTCGTCGGCACGGACGAGGTCTGGGAAGAGGCCACGGAGACGCTGCGCCAGGTCGCCGAGAAGCAGGGCCTGCCCCTGGTCCCCGACCCGGGCGGCGCCGCCTTCTACGGCCCGAAGATCTCCGTCCAGACCAAGGACGCGATCGGTCGGACCTGGCAGATGTCGACCATCCAGCTCGACTTCAACCTGCCCGAGCGCTTCGACCTGGAGTACACGGGCCCCGACGGCTCCAAGCAGCGTCCGGTCATGATCCACCGCGCGCTGTTCGGCTCCATCGAGCGGTTCTTCGCCGTGCTTCTGGAGCACTACGCGGGCGCGTTCCCGGCGTGGCTGGCCCCGGTGCAGGCGCTCGGCATCCCGATCGGCGACGGGCACGTCGAGTACCTGGAGAAGTTCGCCGCCGAGGCGAAGAAGCAGGGGCTGCGGGTCGAGGTGGACTCCTCCTCGGACCGTATGCAGAAGAAGATCCGCAACGCCCAGAAGCAGAAGGTGCCCTTCATGGTCATCGCGGGCGACGAGGACATGGCGGGCGGCTCGGTCTCCTTCCGCTACCGCGACGGCTCGCAGGAGAACGGCATCCCGTTCGACGAGGCCATCGCGAAGATCGCGAAGGTCGTCGAGGAGCGCGCGCAGGTCTGATCCGCCAGGCGTGAGGGGCCCTCGGGAGGTTCAGCCTCCCGGGGGCCTCTCGTCGTCCTCCCGCGAGAACACCTGGAGCAGCCAGGACGCGAACGTGCCGGTCACCGCGCCCAGCAGCGCCAGCCCGATGGCCATGATCCCGACCGCGATCAGGCGTCCCCTGGGCGTGACAGGGACGACGTCGCCGTAGCCGACTGTCGAGAGGGTGGCGCAGGTCCACCACACGGCGTCCCCGAAGGTGCGCATGGTCGCCCCGGAGGCTCCGCGTTCCTGCTGGTAGACGGCAAGAGCGCCCGTGAAGCCGAGCAGGAGCGTCGACAGACCGGAGTACACGATCACGCGTGCGTGCAGGGCGAGCCGGGGCCGGCCGTGGCGCCGCTGGACGGCCTCGTAGGCCTTCACCACCCGCAGGGGGCGCAGAAGAGGCAGCGCCAGCACGAGCGTGTCCAGCAAGTGCGTCCGTACGAAGCGCAGCCGCTGTCCGCTGAGCCGCCAGCGCACGGCGTAGTCGGCGGCGAACAGCGCCCACGCGGCCAGCGTCGCCGCGAGGCACAGGTCCCGCCAACCGTCCGGCAGATCGTGCGCCAGGACCTGGATCGCGTACGAGGCGAGAAACACCAGTGAGGCCACGGCGAGGGGGACCTCGGTGCGCCGCTCCCAGCGGGCCTTGGGGCTGTCGTCGTCCACTGCCCCAGCTTGGCCCCGGGGGGTTTCGCCGCAACCCCGCCGACACGCCGCGAACGGGCGAAGCCATATGCTTCCCTGCATGACGAGTGAGCCGGAGCAGCAGTGGGGAGTGGGGACCCAGGACGCGTTCCAGCGTCTGTGGACGCCCCACCGGATGGCCTACATCCAGGGCGAGAACAAGCCGACCGGCCCGGGTGCCGACGACGGATGTCCCTTCTGCTCCATTCCGGCCAAGTCCGACGAGGACGGTCTGATCGTCCGGCGCGGTGAGCAGGTGTACGCGGTGCTGAATCTGTATCCGTACAACGGCGGCCATCTGATGGTCGTGCCCTACCGTCACGTCGCCGACTACACGGACCTCACCGAGCCGGAGACCATCGAGCTGGCCGCCCTGACCAAGCAGGCGATGACCGCGCTGCGCACCGCGTCCGGCGCCCACGGCTTCAACATCGGCATGAACCAGGGCACGGTGGCCGGTGCCGGTATCGCCGCCCACCTCCACCAGCACATCGTCCCGCGCTGGGGCGGCGACACGAACTTCATGCCGGTCGTGGGCCACACGAGGGTGCTGCCGCAGCTGCTGGCGGACACCCGGAAGATGCTGGCGGACGCCTGGCCCGTTTGAGCGGGCCGGGCATCCGGGCGGCTACGCGTCGTAGAGGTCGGCCTTCCTCGGTGCCGGGTCCTGCACCGCGGTGCTGAGGAACGCCGACCGGTTGCCGAACTTCTCGGTGTCCACGCCGTTGTCCTCCAGGACCTTGATCGCCGCCGCGTGCACCACGCGCAGCACGGGGGTCGCGGCGCGCATCGCGTCGTCGGCCATGAAGCGGTGGCGCCAGGGCTTGTCGGCCCACACGTGCCGCAGACCGAACGGCTCGGGGAGGGTGATCGTCCCGCCGAGCCAGTTCAGCAGCGGCGGGTACCAGGAGAGCGGGGCGCGGACGGCGAGGCGTACGACCTCGTTGGTGGGGACCAGCGGGAGCTTCACCTTGCGGGTCTCCCACGGCCGGAACGACTTCGGGACGTCCTTCGTCGGGTCCTCGGGCTTGCCCATGAACAGCGGGTTGACCGGGCCCAGCGCATGGCCGGTGACCTCGATGCGCAGGGTCTCGTGCAGCACGGTGACAGTGATCATCATCGTGAGGATCAACTGGCCGTCCCACAGCGTCCACTGCACCCCGAGGTAGTGCCGGTCCCCGCTGCCGAACTGCTGCTTGTTGCAGATGTCCTGTATGGAGTGGGCCCGGTGCTGGAACGCCTCGATGTCCGTCGACTGCTCGGTCCGGGCCACCGCCTTGGCGTTCTCGCCGATCGGCGTGACGATCCAGTGCCGTATGGACGCCTTCGGGAAGCCGCCGGTGTTGATCGTGTTCCGCTCCAGCATGCGCAGCTTGTCGTGGATGGCGCGGATGACGTCCCAGCTGCGGAACGGGTGGATCTCCCGGTCCGGGTCGGCCTGGACCAGGTCCTCGGCGAGCTGCCAGCTGCCCCAGCGGGTGCCCATGCCCAGGATGCCCTTGGGACCGGCGTAGAAGATGGAGTTGGACAGTTGCTCGGTGCTCAACCGGGCCAGCGACTGCCGCAGTTGCTCGGCCTGGGTCTCGCCGGGGCTGCTCGGCACCGCCTCGGGGACCTGGGCTCCGACGCTGCTGCCCGCGATCAGTCCGTCCCAGCGGCCCCGCAGGTCCCGCGTCGAGCGATCGCAGATCTGCTTGGCCCAGAACCAGCCGATGACGGGAAGGACCACACAGGCGCGTGCGTACCAGCCCCAGAAGCCCGTGAACGGCATCTTGACCAGGAAGATGACGGCGAGCGCGCCGACGCCGACGAGGAGTGCGGTGGCGAGGGCGGAGGCCTTCTTGTTGGGGTTCTTGTCGATGGTGGTGCGGATCGAGAAGACCAGGAGCCAGACCAGGAGTCCGGGCAGGAACAGCACACCGCACAGCACCATGACGGCGGACAGCCGTTTGTCCCGCTCCCGGCGGAGGCGGTAGGCCGCCAGGCAGTGGTCGACGACGACCTGCGGTTCGGTGCCGAAGGACTGGATGAGGGGCTTGCGTCCCGGGCCGATCATGCGCTCGATCACGGCCCGGGAGAACGCCTCACCGAGGTTGGGCTTGAAGAGGCCGCCGGTCCACTTCTGGCCTTCCTTGACGGTGGTCTCGTGCCACTCGCTGTTGGCCTTCGTGATGTCCTCGACCGGATTGTCCCGGTACGCGGCTGAGGCGAGGGCGAACGTGGCTGTCTGGCTCTCGTCGCCCGAGCGCGGAACCTGTGGTCCGAAGACGCTCTCGTAACCGGTTCCAACGGTCATTCCCGCCCCCGATCGCCGCCTGGTCGCTCCTGCGGCCTTCCCGACTTCCTTGCCCCGCACACCTGTTGATCAGGCCGTCCCGGCTTGCGGGCCCGACTTGATCACTGCCATCAGCGTATCCGCCGCCACCGACATTCGTCGGCGGACGGCCGAAGCTGCCCGCCGACTCGGAGGGGTGCGTTCCAGGAACGCCACTTGTAGTGTGCCCCGCGCCAACTCCTAGGAGTCGCGCGCCTCTTCACGGATCCTCTCGGCGATCTGGGGCGGCATGGGTTCGTGCCGTGCGTAGGAGCGGTTGAAGCGTGCCGTGCCGTGCGACAGGGAGCGCAGGTCGACGGCGTACCGGCCGATCTCGATCTCGGGCACCTCGGCCTTGACGACGGTGCGGTTCCCGCTGGTCTGCTCGGTGCCGAGCACCCGGCCGCGCCGGCCGGACAGGTCGCTCATCACGGCGCCCACGTAGTCGTCGCCGACCAGGACGCTCACCTCGGCCACCGGTTCGAGGAGATGGATCTTCGCGTCCGCCGCCGCCTCCCGCAGCGCCAGCGCGCCGGCCGTCTGGAACGCGGCGTCGGAGGAGTCCACCGAGTGCGCCTTGCCGTCGAGCAGCGTGATCCGTACGTCGATCAGCGCGTACCCGGCGGCAACTCCCTTGGCGGCCTGGGCCCGCACGCCCTTCTCGACGGACGGGATGAACTGCCGGGGCACCGCGCCGCCGACGACCTTGTCCACGAACTCGATGCCCGAGCCGCCCGGCAGCGGCTCCACCTCGATCGCGCAGATGGCGAACTGCCCGTGCCCGCCGGACTGCTTGACATGCCGGCCGCGGCCCGCCGACTTGCCGGCGAACGTCTCCCGCAGGGAGACCTTGTGCGGCACGACGTCGACCTGGACGCCGTAGCGGCTGCGCAGCCGCTCCAGCGCCACGTCGGCATGTGCCTCGCCCAGGCACCACAGGACCACCTGGTGGGTGTCCTGGTTCTGCTCCAGCCGCATGGTCGGATCCTCGGCCACGAGCCGGCTCAGGCCCTGCGAGAGCTTGTCCTCGTCGGCCTTGCTGTGCGCCTCGATGGCGAGCGGCAGCAGCGGGTCGGGCATCTCCCAGGGCTCCATCAGGAGCGGGTCGTCCTTGGCGGAGAGGGTGTCTCCGGTCTCCGCGCGGCTCAGCTTGGCCACGCACACGAGGTCGCCGGCGATGGCGTGGCTCACCGGGCGCTGCTGCTTGCCGAACGGGGTGGACAGCGCGCCGACGCGTTCGTCGACGTCGTGGTCCTCGTGCCCGCGGTCGGCCAGACCGTGCCCGGAGACGTGCACCGTCTCGTCGGGGCGCAGGGTGCCGGAGAAGATGCGGACGAGGGAGACCCGGCCGACGTAGGGGTCGGAGGACGTCTTGACGACCTCCGCGACCAGCGGGCCGTCCGTGTCGCAGGCCTTGATCTCGCGCGGCTTGCCGTCGATGGTGGTGACACCCGGCGTGGGGTGCTCGAAGGGCGTCGGGAAGCCCCTGGTGACGAGCTCCAGCACCTCGACGGTGCCGAGGCCCTGCTTGGCGCCCTCGGCCGCGGGGGCGGCGGCCAGGACGGGGAAGAAGACCCCGCGCGCGACGGCCCGCTCCAGGTCCTCGATCAGCGTCTTGACGTCGACCTGCTCACCGCCGAGGTAGCGGTCCATGAGGGTCTCGTCCTCGCTCTCGGCGATGATCCCCTCGATCAGCCGGTTGCGGGCCTCCTCGATCTCCGGCAGCTGGTCCTCGCCCGGCTCGGACTCCTTGCGCTCGCCGGAGGAGTAGTCGAACAGCTTCTGCGAGAGCAGGCCGGTCAGACCGGTCACGGGGGCGTGCCCGTCCGGCCCCTGGGGGCCGTGCAGCGGCAGATACAGGGGGAGCACGGCGTCGGGGTCGTCCCCGCCGAACGCCTCCGCGCAGGTCTGTGTCATCGTCTCGAAGTCCGCCCGCGCGGACTCCAGATGCGTGATCACGATCGCGCGCGGCATGCCGACGGCCGCGCACTCCTCCCACACCATGCGGGTCGAGCCGTCCACGCCGTCGGAGGCCGAGACGACGAAAAGGGCCGCGTCCGCCGCTCGCAGACCGGCCCTCAGTTCTCCGACGAAGTCGGCGTATCCGGGGGTGTCGAGAAGGTTGACCTTGATGCCGTCCCATTCGACGGGCACCAGGGAGAGCTGGACCGAACGGTTCTGCCGGTGTTCGATCTCGTCGTAGTCGGAGACGGTGCCGCCGTCCTCCACGCGGCCCGCCCGGTTCACCGCCCCCGCTGTCAGTGCGAGAGCTTCCACCAATGTCGTCTTGCCCGATCCGGAGTGGCCGACCAGCACCACATTCCGTACGGACGCGGGGTGGTCGGCCGCTGTTGCCCTGCCGGCGGCTCCGGGGTGTGCGTTCGCCTTGTCGCCCATGGCCTTGCCTCCCGTGCACGGTGAGGTCACTGTGGGCGCGGACATGCGGATCCGCGGCGATGGCGGCTCCGGCGACGCCCGCGGTTCTTCGAGCTTTCCACTCCCGTCACGGTGCGTCCATACGGCGGACGCGATCGCACCGTTACCCGTATGCCGTGCGGCCGTGACACGGGCCGAGAGTGCCCGGCGTTCGCACATGCGCGCGCGTGGCTACGATGGGCCAGCCGGTGGCCAGCAGGGGCCGCGCGGCCACACCGACCCTCGGGAAGGCCATGCTGAACAAGTACGCGCGTGCATTCTTCACGCGTGTCCTCACACCGTTCGCCTCATTTCTCATCAGAAGGGGCGTCAGCCCTGACACGGTGACGCTGCTCGGCACCGCAGGGGTGGTCGCGGGGGCGCTGGTCTTCTTCCCCATGGGCGAGTTCTTCTGGGGCACGATCGTGATCACGCTGTTCGTGTTCTCGGACCTGGTCGACGGCAACATGGCCCGCCAGCTCGGCCGTTCCAGCCGCTGGGGCGCCTTCCTGGACTCCACCCTTGACCGGGTCGCCGACGGCGCGATCTTCGGCGGTTTCATCCTCTGGTACGCCGGTGGCGGCGACGACCTCGTGCTGTGCGCCGTCTCGATCTTCTGTCTGGCGAGCGGCCAGGTGGTGTCGTACACCAAGGCCCGGGGCGAGTCGATCGGGCTGCCGGTCGCCGTCAACGGTCTCGTCGAGCGGGCCGAACGCCTGGTGATCTCGCTGGTCGCGGCCGGTCTCGCGGGACTGCACGGGTTCGGGGTGCCGGGCATCCAGTACCTGCTGCCGATCGCTCTGTGGATCGTCGCCGTCGGCAGCCTGGTCACGCTGATCCAGCGCGTCGTCACGGTCCGTCGTGAGGCGGCGGAGGCCGACGCGGCCACCCCGCAGGAGACCCAGGGGAGCGAGGCGGCGAAGTGAGTGCCCAGGACCGGCTGACCGACGCGCTGTACGGCCTCGGCTGGGGAGCGGTGAAGAAGCTCCCCGAGCCGGTCGCCGTACGCCTCGGCCGGACCATCGCCGACCTCGCCTGGAAGCAGCGCGGCAAGGGCGTGCAGCGGCTGGAGAGCAACTACGCGCGCGTGGTGCCCGACGCGACCCCTGAGCGCCTCGCCGAGCTCTCCCGCGCGGGCATGCGCTCCTACCTGCGCTACTGGATGGAGTCCTTCCGGCTGCCCGCCTGGAGCAAGGAGCGCGTCAAGGGCGGCTTCGACCCCAAGGACCTGCACCACCTCACCGAGGGCCTCGCCTCCGGGCGGGGCGTGATCCTGGCGCTGCCGCACATGGCCAACTGGGACCTCGCCGGCGCCTGGGTCACCACCGTGCTGGATACGCCGTTCACCACCGTCGCGGAACGGCTCAAGCCGGAGACGCTCTACGACCGGTTCGTCGCCTATCGCGAGGGCCTCGGCATGGAGGTCCTGCCGCACAGCGGCGGCACCGCCTTCGGCACCCTGGCCCGGCGGCTGCGCGACGGCGGGCTGGTCTGCCTGGTCGCCGAGCGCGACCTGTCCTCCTCCGGCGTCGAGGTCCAGTTCTTCGGCGAGGCCACCCGGATCCCCGCGGGCCCGGCACTCCTCGCCCAACAGACCGGCGCGCTGCTGCTGCCGGTGACGCTCTGGTACGACGACTCGCCCGTCATGCGGGGCAGGGTGCACCCCCCGGTCGAGGTACCCGAGACAGGTACCCGCGCCGAGAAGACGTCTGTCATGGCACAGGCGCTGGCCGATGCCTTCGCCTCGGGGATCGCCGACCATCCGGAGGACTGGCACATGCTCCAGCGGCTGTGGCTCAAGGATCTCGACCCCAGTAAGGGGCCCTCGTGAAGATCGGCATCGTCTGCCCCTACTCCTGGGACGTGCCCGGCGGCGTCCAGTTCCACATCCGCGATCTCGCCGAGTACTTCATCCGGCTCGGCCACGACGTGTCCGTGCTGGCCCCGGCCGACGACGACACCCCGCTGCCGCCCTACGTCGTCTCGGCGGGCCGTGCGGTGCCGGTGCCGTACAACGGCTCGGTGGCCCGGCTGAACTTCGGCTTCCTCAGCGCCGCGCGGGTGCGCCGCTGGCTGCACGACGGCGAGTTCGACGTCGTCCACATCCACGAGCCGTCCTCGCCCTCCCTGGGCCTGCTGGCCTGCTGGGCGGCGCAGGGGCCGCTGGTGGCGACCTTCCACACCTCCAACCCGCGTTCCAAGGCCATGATCGCCGCGTACTCGATCCTCCAGGCCGCCCTGGAGAAGATCAGCGCGCGTATCGCGGTGAGCGAGTACGCCCGGCGCACGCTGGTGGAACACCTCGGCGGCGACGCGGTCGTCATCCCGAACGGCGTCGACGTCGACTTCTTCGCCAGGGCCGAGCCCAAGCCCGAGTGGCAGGGCGACACCCTCGGCTTCGTCGGACGCATCGACGAGCCCCGCAAGGGCCTGCCGGTGCTGATGAAGGCGCTGCCGAAGATCCTCGCCGAGCGCCCGCAGACCCGGCTCCTGGTGGCCGGGCGCGGCGACGAGGAGGAAGCCGTGGAGAACCTGCCCGCGGAACTCCGCTCACGCGTGGAGTTCCTCGGCATGGTCAGCGACGAGGACAAGGCGCGCTTCCTGCGCAGCGTCGACGTGTACGTCGCCCCCAACACCGGCGGCGAGAGCTTCGGGATCATCCTGGTCGAGGCGATGTCGGCGGGGGCCCCGGTGCTCGCCTCGGACCTGGACGCCTTTGCCCAGGTGCTGGACCAGGGCGCGGCGGGCGAGCTCTTCGCCAACGAGGACGCCGACGCGCTGGCCGAGGCGGCGCTGCGGCTGCTGGCCGATCCGGAGCGGCGGGCCGAACTGCGGGAGCGCGGGAGCGCCCACGTACGGCGGTTCGACTGGTCGACGGTCGGGGCGGACATCCTGTCGGTGTACGAGACGGTGACGGCGGGCGCCGCGGCGGTGGCGGCGGCCGAGGACGACCGCACCACGGGTCTGCTGTCACGGTTCGGGCTGGCGCGGGACTGAGGGGGGCGTAGGGCCGGGGCCGGACGTCGGTAACCTTTGCGCCCGTGACCCCAACCCTGATCTGGATCCTCGTCGCCCTGATCGCGATCGGCCTCTACTTGAGCTGGACCGCAGGACGACTGGACCGGCTGCACGCCCGGATCGACGCCTCCCGGGCCGCGCTGGACGCCCAGCTGCTGCGGCGCGCCTCGGTGGCCCAGGAGCTGGCGACCTCCGGTGTCCTCGACCCGGCCGCCTCGATCGTGCTCTACGAGGCGGCGCACGCCGCGCGGCAGGCCGAGGAGGAGCAGCGGGAGGTCGCCGAGAGCGAGCTGAGCCAGGCCCTGCGGGCCGTCTTCGGGGAGACGCCGCAGGTGGAGACGGTGCGGGAGGCGCCCGGGGGAGTGGCAGCCGTCCGGGAGCTGGCCGAGGCGGTGCGCCGGGTGCCGATGGCCCGGCGCTTCCACAACGACTCCGTGCGGGCCGCCCGTGCCCTGCGGCGCCACCGCAAGGTCCGCTGGTTCCGGCTGGCCGGTCACGCCCCGTTCCCGATGGCGTTCGAGATGGACGACGAGCCTCCGGTGGCCCTGCTGGACCGGGCCGCATAGCCGCGGCCGCTCGCAAAACGATCCACCGCCTCCTCATTGGCCCTTGCTGTGGACTGCTCTCTTCACGTTTCCTCGGTGCTGCAGAAATCCTCTTTTCACATCAGCGAGGTCAACCCGTGTCCATCACCGAGAACCAGGCTCCCGAGACCGGCACCGCCCGTGTGAAGCGCGGCATGGCCGAGCAGCTCAAGGGTGGCGTGATCATGGACGTGGTCAACGCCGAGCAGGCGAAGATCGCCGAGGACGCCGGCGCCGTGGCCGTCATGGCCCTGGAGCGGGTCCCCGCCGACATCCGCAAGGACGGCGGCGTGGCCCGGATGTCGGACCCCAACATGATCGAGGAGATCATCGAGGCGGTCTCCATCCCCGTGATGGCCAAGTCCCGCATCG
This sequence comes from Streptomyces sp. NPDC001536, assembly GCF_042894505.1. Lineage (NCBI taxonomy): Bacteria > Bacillati > Actinomycetota > Actinomycetes > Kitasatosporales > Streptomycetaceae > Streptomyces > Streptomyces sp. NPDC001536. The sequence continues at coordinate 161,586 of NZ_JBIAVQ010000017.1, read as the reverse complement.
GTCACTTCGTCGAGGCCCAGGTCCTGCAGTCGCTCGGCGTCGACTACATCGACGAGTCCGAGGTCCTCACCCCGGCCGACGAGGTCAACCACTCCGACAAGTGGGCCTTCACGACCCCCTTCGTCTGCGGCGCCACCAACCTGGGCGAGGCCCTGCGCCGTATCGCCGAGGGCGCGGCCATGATCCGCTCCAAGGGCGAGGCCGGCACCGGCAACGTCGTCGAGGCCGTCCGCCACCTGCGCCAGATCAAGAACGAGATCGCCCGTCTGCGCGGCTACGACAACAACGAGCTGTACGCCGCCGCCAAGGAGCTGCGCGCCCCGTACGAGCTGGTCAAGGAAGTCTCCGAGCTCGGCAAGCTCCCGGTGGTGCTGTTCTCCGCCGGTGGCGTGGCCACCCCCGCCGACGCCGCCCTGATGCGCCAGCTCGGCGCCGAGGGCGTCTTCGTCGGCTCCGGCATCTTCAAGTCCGGCGACCCGGCCAAGCGCGCCGCCGCCATCGTGAAGGCCACCACCTTCTACGACGACCCGAAGATCATCGCGGACGCGTCCCGCAACCTGGGCGAGGCCATGGTCGGCATCAACTGCGACACCCTCCCCGAGGCCGAGCGCTACGCCAACCGCGGCTGGTAACCACCCCATGTCGAACGAAGCCCCTGTCATCGGCGTCCTGGCCCTCCAGGGCGACGTACGGGAGCACCTCATCGCCCTGGCCGCGGCGGACGCCGTGGCCAGGCCGGTCAGGCGCCCCGAGGAACTCGCCGGGATCGACGGCCTCGTCATCCCCGGCGGAGAGTCCACGACCATCTCCAAACTGGCCGTCCTGTTCGGCGTGATGGAGCCCCTACGCGCGCGTGTACGTGCCGGCATGCCTGTCTACGGCACCTGCGCGGGCATGATCATGCTGGCCGACAAGATCCTCGACCCGCGCTCGGGCCAGGAGACCATCGGCGGCATCGACATGATCGTGCGCCGCAACGCCTTCGGCCGCCAGAACGAGTCCTTCGAAGCGACGGTCGACGTCGAGGGCGTCGAGGGCGATCCTGTAGAGGGCGTCTTCATCCGCGCCCCCTGGGTCGAGTCCGTCGGCGCCGAGACCGAGGTGCTCGCCGAGCACGACGGTCACATCGTCGCGGTCCGCCAGGGCAACGCGCTCGCCACGTCGTTCCACCCGGAGCTGACCGGCGACCACCGCGTGCACTCCCTGTTCGTCGACATGGTGCGCGCGAACCGGGCTGCGGAGTCCTTGTAGGATCTCTGCGTTCGTTGTTTGGATGGGTTACGCGAAGGAGACAGGCAGATGTCCGGCCACTCTAAATGGGCTACGACGAAGCACAAGAAGGCCGTGATCGACGCCAAGCGCGGCAAGCTCTTCGCGAAGATGATCAAGAACATCGAGGTCGCGGCCCGCACCGGTGGCGCCGACGTGTCCGGCAATCCGACGCTGTTCGACGCCATCCAGAAGGCCAAGAAGAGCTCGGTCCCCAACAAGAACATCGAATCCGCGGTCAAGCGCGGCGCCGGTCTCGAGGCGGGTGGCGCCGACTACGAGACGATCATGTACGAGGGTTACGGCCCGAACGGTGTCGCGGTGCTCATCGAGTGCCTCACCGACAACCGCAACCGTGCCGCCTCGGACGTGCGTGTCGCCATGACCCGCAACGGCGGCTCGATGGCCGACCCGGGCTCCGTCTCGTACCTCTTCAACCGCAAGGGCGTCGTGGTCGTCCCCAAGGGCGAGCTGACCGAGGACGACGTCCTGGGAGCCGTCCTGGACGCCGGTGCCGAGGAAGTCAACGACCTCGGTGAGTCCTTCGAGATCCTCTCCGAGGCCACCGACCTGGTCGCGGTCCGCACCGCCCTCCAGGACGCCGGGATCGACTACGACTCCGCCGACGCCAACTTCGTCCCGACCATGCAGGTCGAGCTCGACGAGGAAGGCGCCCGGAAGATCTTCAAGCTGATCGACGCCCTCGAGGACAGCGACGACGTGCAGAACGTCTTCGCCAACTTCGACGTCAGCGACGAGGTCATGGAGAAGGTCGACGCGTAGCGCTGCCGCGAACTGACGCGTGGCGCTGCCGCGAACTGAGCGGATTCGGCGGGCCGGTGGGACACACCCCACCGGCCCGCCGCCGTTGTCGGTGGCAGCAGATAGCCTGCACAAACAGGCGATCGAGTGGGAGGGGACGCGGTGCGCGTACTCGGGGTGGACCCCGGACTGACGCGGTGCGGTGTCGGTGTCGTGGAGGGGGTCGCGGGGCGGCCGTTGACCATGATCGGCGTCGGTGTCGTCCGCACGCCCGCCGACGCCGAGTTGGGGCTCCGGCTCGTCGCCATCGAGCGGGGCATCGAGCAGTGGCTCGACGAGCACCGGCCCGAATTCGTCGCCGTGGAGCGGGTGTTCAGCCAGCACAACGTCCGTACGGTCATGGGCACCGCCCAGGCCAGCGCCGTCGCCATGCTCTGCGCCGCCCGCCGCGGCATCCCCGTCGCCCTGCACACCCCCAGCGAGGTCAAGGCCGCCGTCACCGGCAGCGGCCGCGCCGACAAGGCCCAGGTCGGCGCCATGGTCACCCGCCTGCTCCGGCTCGACGCACCGCCCAAACCCGCCGACGCCGCCGACGCCCTCGCGCTCGCCATCTGCCACATCTGGCGCGCCCCCGCACAGAACCGGCTCCAGCAGGCCGTCGCCCTGTACACAGCCAACGCTACGAAAGGCCGTACGGCATGATCGCCTTCGTGAGCGGCACGATCGCCGCCCTCGCCCCCGACGCCGCCGTCGTCGAGGTCGGCGGGGTCGGCATGGCCGTGCAGTGCACGCCGAACACCCTGTCCACGCTCCGCCTGGGCAAGCCGGCCAAGCTCGCCACCTCCCTCGTCGTACGGGAGGACTCACTGACGCTCTACGGCTTCGTGGACGACGACGAGCGCCAGGTCTTCGAGCTGCTCCAGACCGCGAGCGGCGTCGGCCCCCGCCTGGCCCAGGCGATGCTCGCCGTGCACACCCCGGACGCCCTGCGCAGAGCGGTCGCCACGGGCGACGAGAAGGCACTGATCGCCGTCCCCGGCATCGGCAAGAAGGGCGCCCAGAAGCTGCTCCTCGAACTCAAGGACCGCCTCGGCGAGCCGATCGGCGCCCCGGCCGTCGGTTCCCCGGTCACCCAGGGCTGGCGCGACCAGCTGCACGCGGCGCTGATCGGCCTCGGCTACGCGACCCGCGAGGCCGACGAGGCCGTGTCCGCCGTGGCACCCCAGGCCGAGGCCGCCGGGGGCACCCCACAGGTGGGCCAGCTGCTGAAGGCCGCCCTGCAGACCCTGAACCGCGCCCGCTAGGAGACCGTCAGTGAACTGGGACGACACCACCGACGCGACCGCCCCCGAGCGGCTGGTGGGCTCTGTCGCCGACCGTGAGGACCAGGCCGTCGAGGCTGCCCTGCGCCCCAAGGACCTGGACGAGTTCATCGGCCAGGAGAAGGTCCGCGAGCAGCTCGACCTCGTCCTGCGCGCCGCACGCGCGCGGGGCGCCACCGCCGACCACGTGCTGCTCTCCGGCGCCCCCGGCCTGGGCAAGACCACCCTCTCGATGATCATCGCCGCCGAGATGGGCGCCCCCATCCGCATCACCTCGGGCCCCGCCATCCAGCACGCCGGCGACCTGGCCGCGATCCTCTCCTCGCTCCAGGAGGGCGAGGTCCTCTTCCTCGACGAGATCCACCGCATGTCCCGGCCCGCCGAGGAGATGCTGTACATGGCGATGGAGGACTTCCGCGTCGACGTCATCGTCGGCAAGGGCCCCGGCGCCACCGCCATCCCCCTGGAACTCCCCCCGTTCACCCTGGTCGGCGCCACCACGCGCGCGGGCCTGCTGCCGCCCCCGCTGCGCGACCGCTTCGGCTTCACCGCGCACATGGAGTTCTACGAGCCCGCCGAGCTGGAGCGCGTCATCCACCGCTCCGCGAACCTCCTCGACGTCGAGATCGACACCGACGGCGCCGCCGAGATCGCCGGCCGCTCCCGCGGCACGCCCCGTATCGCCAACCGGCTGCTGCGCCGGGTGCGCGACTACGCCCAGGTCAAGGCGGACGGTTTCATCACCCGTGACATCGCGTCGGCCGCGCTGAAGGTCTACGAGGTCGACGCCCGCGGCCTGGACCGTCTGGACCGCGGAGTCCTGGAGGCCCTGCTCAAGCTGTTCGGCGGCGGCCCCGTCGGCCTGTCCACCCTCGCCGTCGCGGTGGGGGAGGAGCGCGAGACCGTCGAGGAGGTCGCCGAGCCCTTCCTCGTCCGGGAGGGTCTGCTGGCCCGTACACCGCGTGGTCGCGTCGCCACTCCCGCCGCATGGGCACACCTCGGACTCACCCCGCCCCGCTCGGCAGCGACAGGAAACGGACAAGGAGACCTGTTCGGGACGTGATGCCTTTGTGACGGCGCGGGATTGGCCCGGCCAGGAACCCGGGTGCCATGCTGAGCGTTGTTCCCTGCACGCGGACTCGCTTAGACTCCGCCGATGCCGCCGTTGTCGGCGGCGCGCACACCCCCAACCATCAGGCCGCTCACCATCGCGGTCGCGTGAAGGAAGTACCGACCCGTGAGTCTCGTGACCCTCCTCCCGTTCATCGTGCTCATCGGGGCCATGTTCCTGATGACCCGGTCGGCGAAGAAGAAGCAGCAGCAGGCCGCCGAGATGCGGAACCAGCTGGAGCCCGGCAGTGGCATCCGCACCATCGGGGGCATGTACGCCACGGTCAAGGAGGTCAACGACGACACGATCCTCGTCGACGCGGGCCCCGGAGTGGAACTCCTCTTCGCGAAGAACGCGATCGGTGCCGTCCTGACGGACGACGAGTACAACCGCATCGTCCACGGTGTCGAGCACGACCTGAAGACCGACGTCGTTCCCGACGACGCCTCCTCCCTCACCGAGACCGACGAGTCCGCCGACGAAGCTGCCGCCGCCTCCGACGACGACAAGTCCGTTGACCTCGGCAAGAAGGACGAGCCCGCCGACGAGGCCGAGCCGGCCGCCGAGGCCGCCGAGGCGAAGACGGACGACGAGCCGAAGAAGACCGACGGCGACTCCGACGCGAAGTAGCCGTATCCCGGGGCGCGCGGGCCAGGCCTGCGCGCCCTCGGGCGTACGCAGCTCGCACGGGATCCCGACACCATGTCATGGCCGCCCGCCCGATGACCCGGCGCGGAGCGGCCCGAGAGGGAGTACGAGAAGGTGGCAGCACCCAAGAGGGGCCGCAGCGCGAGTGCCCAGAGCAAGCCAGGGCGCTCGCTGGCCCTGATCCTGATCGCCATCGTGGCGCTCACCGGAGGGATGTTCCTCTCCGGTCACACCACGCCGCGTCTCGGCATCGACCTCGCCGGCGGTACCAGCATCACGCTGGAGGCGAAGGCCGACCAAGGGTCCGCGATCAACAAGGCCAACATGGACACCGCGGTCGAGATCATGAACCGCCGTGTCAATGGCCTGGGCGTCTCCGAGGCGGAGGTGCAGACCCAGGGCGACCGCAACATCATCGTGAACATCCCCAAGGGCACCAACTCCAAGGAAGCCCGGGACCAGGTCGGCACCACCGCGAAGCTGTACTTCCGTCCGGTGCTGGCCCAGGAGGCCACCGGCGCCCCCGCCGCGACGGCCTCGCCGAGCGCGTCCGCCAGCGGTTCCTCCAGCGCCTCGCCGAGCCCCTCCACCAGCGAGTCGGCCACCACGGGTGAGAAGGCGACCTCGTCGAACTCCCCGTCGGCCTCCGCCACCACGCAGGGCCGCGCCGCCTCCGACGCGCTGAAGGCCGACCCGACCCCGTCAGGGTCCGCCTCGGCCTCCGCCTCCGCGAGCCCCTCCGCCTCCGCGAGCGGCGGCACCTCCGCCGACGCCAAGCTCCAGGCCGCGTACGCCGCCCTCGACTGCTCCAAGCAGGCACAGCGCAACAAGGCCGGGGACGGCGCCAAGCCCGAGGACTCCACCGTGGGCTGCGGTGAGATCCAGGGCGTCTGGTACAAGTACCTGCTCGGCCCGGCCGCCGTCGCCGGCACCGAGGTCGACAAGGCCCAGGCCGTCTACGACACGCAGACCGCCGCCGGTTGGCAGGTCACGATGGACTTCAACAAGAGCGGTGCCAAGAAGTTCGCCGACATCACCGCCCAGCTGGCCCAGAACACCCAGCCGCAGAACGAGTTCGGCATCGTCCTCGACGGCCAGGTCGTCTCCAGCCCGTACGTCAGCCAGTCCATCACCGGCGGCCAGGCCCAGATCTCCGGCAGCTTCACGCAGGAGGAGGCCCAGGGCCTCGCCAACATGCTGTCGTACGGCGCGCTCCCGCTCTCCTTCCAGGAGCAGAGCGTGACCACGGTGACCGCCGCGCTCGGCACCGACCAGCTGCACGCCGGTCTCCTCGCCGGTGCGATCGGCCTCGCGCTGGTCGTCCTGTACCTGGTGTTCTACTACCGCGGTCTGTCGCTCGTCGCGATCGCCTCGCTGCTGGTCTCCGGCATCCTCACCTATGTGCTCATGGCGCTGCTCGGCCCGGCCATCGGCTTCGCGCTGAACCTGCCGGCCGTGTGCGGTGCCATCGTCGCCATCGGTATCACCGCGGACTCGTTCATCGTGTACTTCGAACGCATCCGGGACGAGATCCGTGAGGGCCGCTCCCTGCGTCCCGCCGTCGAGCGGGCCTGGCCGCGTGCCCGGCGCACCATCCTGGTCTCCGACTTCGTGTCGTTCCTCGCCGCCGCGGTGCTGTTCATCGTCACCGTCGGCAAGGTCCAGGGCTTCGCGTTCACGCTGGGTCTGACCACCGTCCTCGACGTCGTCGTGGTCTTCTTCTTCACCAAGCCGCTGATGACGCTGCTGGCCCGCCGCAAGTTCTTCGCGAGCGGCAACAAGTGGTCCGGCCTGGACCCGAAGAGCCTGGGTGCCAAGCCGCCACTGCGCCGCACCCGCCGTCCCGCCCCCGTTGAGACGAAGGAGGCGTGAGCATGTCGAAACTCGGCAACCTCGGCGCCCGACTGCACCGTGGCGAGATCAGTTACGACTTCGTCGGCCACCGCAAGCTCTGGTACGGCATCTCGATCCTGATCACCATCACGGCCATCGTCGGCCTGGCGGTGCGCGGCCTGAACATGGGCATCGACTTCCAGGGCGGCGCGGTCTTCACCACCGAGAAGACCAGCGTCTCGGTCTCCCAGGCCCAGGAGTACGCGGAAGAGGCCTCCGGCCACGACGCCGTCGTGCAGAAGCTCGGCAACGGCACGCTGCGCATCCAGATCGCCGGTATGGACACCACGCAGTCCGACCAGATCAAGAACCAGCTCGCCGAGGACTTCAAGGTCGACCCGGAGAAGATCGCCGCCGACCTCGTCGGCCCGAGCTGGGGCGACCAGATCGCCAACAAGGCCTGGCAGGGTCTGGCGATCTTCATGGTCCTGGTGGTGATCTATCTGGCGATCGCCTTCGAGTGGCGCATGGCCATCGCGGCGCTCGTCGCACTGATCCACGACATCACCATCACCGTCGGCATCTACGCCCTCGTCGGCTTCGAGGTCACGCCGGGTACGGTGATCGGTCTGCTGACCATCCTCGGTTACTCGCTCTACGACACGGTGGTCGTCTTCGACTCCCTCAAGGAGCAGACGAAGGACATCACCAAGCAGACCCGCTGGACCTACAGCGACATCGCCAACCGCTCGATCAACAGCACCCTGGTCCGCTCCATCAACACCACGGTGGTCGCGCTGCTCCCGGTGGCGGGCCTGCTGTTCATCGGTGGCGGCTTCCTCGGCGCGGGCACGCTCAACGACATCTCGCTGTCGCTGTTCGTCGGTCTCGCCGCCGGTGCGTACTCCTCGATCTTCATCGCCACGCCGCTCGTCGCCGACCTCAAGGAACTCGAGCCGCAGATGAAGTCCCTCAAGAAGCGGGTCCTGGCCAAGCGCGCCCAGGCCACCGCCGAGGAGGACCTCGCGGAGGCGCGTGCCGAGGACCCGCGCGGTGACGAGCCGGAGGACGCCCACGCGGTCGTCGGCCCGCGCACCCAGCCCGCCTCGCGCAGCCGGGGCCGCGGCCGACCCTCGGGGAAGCGCCGATGACCGACATCAAGGAGCTGTTGTTCAGCCGCATCCGTGATGTGGCCGACTACCCGGAGCCGGGGGTGATGTTCAAGGACATCACCCCGCTCCTGGCGGACCCGGCGGCGTTCACCGCGCTGACCGACGCGCTCGCGGAGATCGCCGGACGCACCGGCGCCACCAAGGTCGTCGGCCTGGAGGCCCGCGGCTTCATCCTCGGCGCCCCGGTGGCCGTCCGCGCGGGCCTCGGCTTCATCCCCGTACGCAAGGCGGGCAAGCTCCCCGGAGCGACCCTCGGCCAGGCGTACGACCTGGAGTACGGCTCCGCGGAGATCGAGGTGCACGCGGAGGACCTGTCGGCCGAGGACCGTGTCCTGATCGTCGACGACGTCCTGGCCACGGGCGGCACCGCCGAGGCCGCGATCCAGCTGATCCGCAGGGCCGGCGCAGAGGTCGCGGGCCTCGCGGTCCTCATGGAGCTCGGCTTCCTCGCGGGCCGCCCCCGCCTGGAAACGGCCCTGGAGGGCGCTCCACTGGAAGCGCTGCTGGTGGTCTGAGGCCGCCATAGTGCGCCAGGTCTCAAAAACGGCCGTCCTGGTATACCCGGGGCGGCCGTTTCGCGCCCCTGAAGGGGCGCGGGGAACCGCGCGATCAGCCCCAGCGGCGCCGCAGTCGGCCATGCGCCCCGCCCCCTCGGACACGTCCCGGAATGCCGACGCCCGCCCCTCACGTTTCATCGGTAGACGGTCCTCACATCCGCCTGAAGGCGATCCCGGGCCGCGGGATCGCTACCATGGGGTCTCCGGAGCCTGATCGGGGGACCCGGTTCGCGCACGAGGAGTCCTCTTGCCAGACGAGGCCCAGCCACTGACCGCCGCCAAGCCCGAGCCTTCGGCAGGCGCCGCGGCCACGCCCGCGCCGAGCGCGAAGAACGCCGCGCAGGGCTCGGTCGAGCACGCCCAGTCCGCGCCTGTCGACAAGTCGGCCGAGCAGCCGCGCCCCAAGCCGGCGGCGCCCGAGCGCCCCGCGCCCGCGTCCACGCCCGCCGCGGTCCGCCCGCCGGCCGGCCAGCCCGCCCGCTCCGGCTCCTCCAACCGCGTCCGCGCCCGTCTCGCCCGTCTCGGCGTCCAGCGCTCCAACCCGTACAACCCGGTCCTGGAGCCCCTGCTGCGGATAGTGCGCAGCAACGACCCGAAGATCGAGACCGCGACCCTCCGCAAGATCGAGACGGCCTACCAGGTCGCCGAGCGCTGGCACCGCGGCCAGAAGCGCAAGAGCGGCGACCCGTACATCACGCACCCCCTCGCGGTGACGACGATCCTCGCCGAGCTCGGCATGGATCCGGCCACCCTCATGGCGGGCCTGCTGCACGACACCGTCGAGGACACCGAGTACGGCCTTGACCAGCTCCGCCGCGACTTCGGCGACTCGGTCGCCCTGCTCGTCGACGGCGTGACCAAGCTCGACAAGGTCAAGTTCGGCGAGGCCGCGCAGGCCGAGACCGTGCGCAAGATGGTCGTCGCCATGGCCAAGGACCCGCGCGTCCTGGTCATCAAGCTCGCCGACCGCCTGCACAACATGCGCACCATGCGCTACCTCAAGCGCGAGAAGCAGGAGAAGAAGGCGCGCGAGACCCTCGAGATCTACGCGCCGCTCGCCCACCGACTGGGCATGAACACCATCAAGTGGGAACTGGAGGACCTCGCCTTCGCGATCCTCTACCCCAAGATGTACGACGAGATCGTCCGCCTCGTCGCCGAGCGCGCCCCCAAGCGTGACGAGTACCTCGCCATAGTGACCGACGAGGTGCAGCAGGACCTGCGGGCCGCCCGCATCAAGGCGACCGTCACCGGGCGCCCGAAGCACTACTACAGCGTCTACCAGAAGATGATCGTCCGCGGCCGTGACTTCGCGGAGATCTACGACCTGGTGGGCATCCGCGTCCTCGTGGACACCGTCAGGGACTGCTACGCGGCCCTGGGCACCGTCCACGCCCGCTGGAACCCGGTTCCGGGGCGGTTCAAGGACTACATCGCGATGCCCAAGTTCAACATGTACCAGTCGCTGCACACCACGGTCATCGGCCCCAACGGCAAGCCCGTCGAGCTCCAGATCCGCACGTTCGACATGCACCGCCGCGCCGAGTACGGCATCGCCGCGCACTGGAAGTACAAGCAGGAGGCCGTCGCCGGCACCTCCAAGGTGCGCTCGGACCAGCCGAGGACCACCGGCAAGGACGACCACCTCAACGACATGGCGTGGCTGCGCCAGTTGCTCGACTGGCAGAAGGAGACCGAGGACCCCGGGGAGTTCCTGGAGTCCCTGCGCTTCGACCTGTCGCGCAACGAGGTCTTCGTCTTCACGCCCAAGGGCGACGTGATAGCGCTGCCCGCCGGCGCGACCCCCGTGGACTTCTCCTACGCGGTCCACACCGAGGTCGGCCACCGAACCATAGGGGCGAGGGTCAACGGCCGCCTCGTGCCGCTCGAATCCACCCTGGACAACGGCGATCTGGTGGAGGTCTTCACCTCCAAGGCCGCCGGAGCCGGTCCCTCCCGCGACTGGCTCGGGTTCGTCAAGTCCCCGCGCGCCCGCAACAAGATCCGGGCCTGGTTCTCCAAGGAACGCCGCGACGAGGCGATCGAGCAGGGCAAGGACGCCATCGTCCGCGCGATGCGCAAGCAGAACCTGCCGATCCAGCGCATCCTGACGGGCGACTCCCTCGTGACGCTCGCCCACGAGATGCGCTACCCCGACATCTCCGCCCTGTACGCGGCGATCGGCGAGGGCCATGTCTCCGCGCAGAACGTCGTGCAGAAACTGGTCTCCGCGCTCGGCGGCGAGGAGGCGGCCACCGAGGAGATCGACGAGGCGGTCCCGCCGTCCCGCGGCCGCGGCCGCAAGCGCCGTTCCAGCGCCGACCCCGGCGTCGTGGTCAAGGGCGTCGACGACGTGTGGGTCAAGCTCGCGCGCTGCTGCACCCCCGTACCGGGCGACCCCATCATCGGTTTCGTCACGCGCGGTAGCGGCGTATCGGTTCACCGCAGCGACTGTGTGAACGTGGAGTCACTGTCCCGCGAGCCCGAGCGCATCCTCGAGGTCGAGTGGGCGCCCACCCAGTCCTCGGTCTTCCTGGTCGCCATCCAGGTCGAGGCCCTGGACCGCTCCCGGCTCCTCTCCGACGTCACCCGCGTCCTGTCCGACCAGCACGTCAACATCCTCTCCGCGGCCGTCCAGACCTCCCGCGACCGTGTCGCCACCTCCCGCTTCACCTTCGAGATGGGCGACCCGAAGCACCTCGGCCACGTCCTGAAGGCGGTACGCGGCGTGGAGGGCGTCTACGACGTCTACCGTGTGACGTCGGCGCGCGCCCGGTCGTAGGGCATACGACGAGAAGGGCCCCGTACCGAGGTACGGGGCCCTTCTCGTCGTAGAAGCCGAACCGCGGCCGGTCAGCCGCCGAACTCCTCCAGGCCCTTCAGCGCCTGGTCCAGCAGCGCCTGACGGCCCTCGAGCTCACGCTGGAGCTTGTCGGCGCGGGCGTTGTTGCCCTGGGCGCGGGCCTGCTCGATCTGGCCCTGGAGCTTGGCTACGGCGTCCTGGAGCTGGCCGGTGAGACCCGCGGCACGCGCGCGTGCCTCCGGGTTGGTCCGGCGCCACTCGGTCTCCTCGGCCTCCTGGATGGCCCGCTCGACGGCGTGCATCCGGCCCTCGACCTTGGGACGCGCGTCGCGCGGGACGTGGCCGATGGCCTCCCAGCGCTCGTTGATCTGGCGGAACGCGGAGCGCGCCGCCTTGAGGTCGGTGACCGGGAGGATCTTCTCGGCCTCCTCGGCCAGCTCCTCCTTGAGCTTCAGGTTCTCCGACTGCTCGGCGTCGCGCTCCGCGAAGACCGAGCTGCGGGCGGCGAAGAAGACGTCCTGGGCGCCGCGGAAGCGGTTCCACAGGTCGTCCTCGTGCTCGCGCTGGGCACGGCCCGCGGCCTTCCACTCCGCCATCAGCTCGCGGTAGCGGGCGGCCGTCGGACCCCAGTCCGTGGAGCCGGACAGCGCCTCGGCCTCGGAGACCAGTCGTTCCTTGGTCTTACGGGCCTCCTCGCGCTGCGCGTCGAGCGACGCGAAGTGAGCCTTGCGACGCTTGGAGAACGCCGACCGGGCGTGCGAGAAGCGGTGCCACAGTTCGTCGTCGGACTTGCGGTCCAGGCGCGGCAGACCCTTCCAGGTGTCCACCAGGGCCCGCAGCCGCTCACCGGCGGCCCGCCACTGGTCGGACTGCGCGAGCTCCTCCGCCTCGACGACCAGCGCCTCCTTGGAGTGGCGGGCCTCGTCGGACTGCTTGGCGCGCTGCTGCTTGCGCTCCTCGCGACGCTTCTCGACCGTCTCCACGAGCTTGTCCAGACGCACCTTGAGGGCGTCCAGGTCACCGACCGCGTGGTGCGCGTCCACCTGCTCGCGGATGTGGTCGATGGCGACCTGCGCGTCCTTCGCCGACAGATCGGTGGTCTTCACTCGCTTCTCGAGGAGGCCGATCTCGACAACCAGGCCCTCGTACTTGCGCTCGAAGTAGGCCAACGCCTCCTCAGGGGAGCCGGCCTGCCAGGAACCGACGACCTGCTCGCCGTCGGCCGTACGCACGTACACGGTCCCCGTCTCGTCGACGCGGCCCCACGGGTCGCTGCTCACAGCGCCTCCTCCACATGATGCCTGCAGAGGGCTTCAGCGCCCCCGGGCATCGTCCACAGTTTCGTCACGGCCAACATAGGCGACCGGCGGGTTGCCTGTCCGCATCCCGCGCGACCGAAATTTGGCTGTTGAGGGTCAGGATTTGGTGACAGTCGCCTTGTTGATCACGACCGTTGCGTTGGGAGCGCCGTCACCCGCTCCGGTGCTCTCACCTGCGGCCGCGATCTTCTTCAGGACCGTCATACCGGATTCGGAAACGGTACCGAACGGTGTGTAGCTCGGCGGCAGCTGACTGTCCTGGTAGACGAGGAAGAACTGGCTGCCGCCGGTGTGCGCCTGCCCGGTGTTCGCCATCGCGATGGTGCCCGCCGGGTAGACGTTGTCCTTGAGGCTTTTGTCCTTCAGGTTCTCGTCCGGGATCGTGTATCCGGGACCACCGCTGCCGCTGCCCGTCGGGTCGCCGCACTGGAGCACGTAGATGCCGTTGGTGGTGAGCCGGTGGCACTTGGTGTGGTCGAAGTAGCCCTTGGCGGCGAGGAAGTTGAACGAGTTGACGGTGTGCGGGGCCGCCTTCGTCTTGAGCGCGATGTCTATGTCACCGCACGTCGTCGCCAGCTTCATCGTGTACTTCGCCGACTTGTCGATCGTCATCGACGGCTCCTTCTTCCAGGTCGCCGTCTTGGCCTTGCCCTCCGCGGGCTTCTTGCAGGGGTCGGCGATCGCGCTGGGCGTCGCCGACGGCGTGGCCGCGGTGTTGGCCTTGTCGTCGTCGCCCTTGAGGACGTCCGACGTATAGAGCGCCAGACTGCCCACCAGGATCACGCCGAGCACCGACGCGATCACGGAGTTGCGCATGCGGGCCTTGCGCCGCGCGGCCGTGCGCCGCTGCTGCTGCCGCAAGAACTTCTCCCGGGCGAGCTGCCGCTTCCGCTGTTCCTGGGTGACCACCGGGTTCTCTCCTCATGCGTCTCGTACGCCTGCTGGGACGCCTGCGTCTAGTGAGCCGACCGCGTGCGTTTGCCCCGTACCGTATATGGGTTCGCTGAGGAAACGGCAGCGCCGGTAGGCTCTGACCACAGGCGCAGCCGTTTTTTAAGCCCACCCTTATCGACACAACGAAGGACGATCGTGCTCATTGCCGGGTTCCCCGCCGGGGCCTGGGGGACGAACTGTTATCTCGTCGCCCCCGCCGCCGGTGAGGAGTGCGTGATCATCGACCCGGGCCATCAGGCCGCCCAGGGAGTCGAAGAGGCGCTGAAGAAGCATCGGCTCAAGCCCGTCGCCGTCGTCCTCACCCATGGCCACATCGACCATGTGGCCTCGGTCGTCCCGGTCTGCGGAGCGCACGACGTACCCGCGTGGATCCACCCCGAGGACCGGTTCATGATGAGCGACCCGGAGAAGGCGCTCGGCCGCACCCTCGGGATGCCGCTCATGGGCGAGCTGACCGTGGGGGAGCCGGACGACGTCAAGGAGCTGACCGACGGAGCGAAGCTGGAGCTGGCGGGACTGGAGCTCACCGTGGCGCACGCGCCCGGCCATACCAGGGGGTCGGTGACCTTCGGCATGCCCGAGTCGGCGGACATCCCGCCGCTTCTCTTCTCGGGCGACCTGCTGTTCGCCGGCTCCATCGGACGCACCGATTTCCCCGGTGGCTCCATGGACGACATGCTCGAGTCCCTGGCCCGCGTGGTCCTGCCGCTCGACGACTCGACCGTGGTGCTGCCCGGCCACAACGAGCACACGACCATCGGCCGTGAGCGTGCCACCAATCCGTATCTGCGGCAGGTGGCCGCCGGCCTGGGAGCGGATGTCGACGCTCCCCGACGAGGAATGTGACGAACCTTCCGTGAGCACCTTCAAGGCCCCCAAGGGCACGTACGACCTCATCCCGCCGGACAGCGCGAAGTTCCTCGCGGTCCGCGAGGCGATCGCGGCCCCGCTGCGCAACTCCGGCTACGGCTACATCGAGACACCCGGCTTCGAGAGCGTCGAGCTCTTCGCGCGCGGTGTCGGTGAGTCCACCGACATCGTGACGAAGGAGATGTACGCCTTCGAGACCAAGGGCGGCGACCGGCTCGCCCTGCGCCCCGAGGGCACGGCCTCCGTGCTGCGCGCGGCGCTGGAAGCCAACCTTCACAAGGCGGGCAACCTCCCCGTCAAGCTCTGGTACTCGGGCTCGTACTACCGCTACGAGCGCCCGCAGAAGGGCCGCTACCGCCACTTCTCCCAGGTGGGCGCCGAGGCGATCGGTGCGGAGGACCCGGCGCTGGACGCCGAGCTGATCATCCTGGCCGACCAGGCGTACCGCTCGCTGGGGCTGCGCGACTTCCGCATCCTCCTCAACAGCCTGGGCGACAAGGAGTGCCGTCCGGTGTACCGGGAGGCGCTCCAGAACTTCCTGCGGGGGCTCGACCTCGACGAGGAGACGCTGCGCCGCGCGGACATCAACCCCCTGCGGGTCCTGGACGACAAGCGCGAGGCCGTCCAGAAGCAGCTGACGGGCGCACCCCTGTTGCGGGACTACCTCTGCGACGCCTGCAAGGCGTACCACGAGGAGGTCCGTGAACTGATCACCGCGGCGGGCGTCGCCTTCGAGGACGACCCCAAGCTGGTGCGCGGCCTGGACTACTACACCCGTACGACCTTCGAGTTCGTCCACGACGGTCTGGGCTCCCAGTCCGCGGTGGGCGGCGGCGGCCGCTACGACGGCCTGTCCGAGATGATCGGCGGCCCCGCGCTGCCGTCGGTGGGCTGGGCACTGGGCGTCGACCGCACGGTCCTGGCGCTGGAGGCGGAGGGCGTCGACCTCGAACTCCCCTCCACGACCAGCGTGTTCGCGGTCCCGCTGGGCGAGGAGGCCCGTCGCGTCCTCTTCGCGAAGGTCACCGAGCTGCGCAAGGTGGGCATCGCGGCCGACTTCTCCTACGGTGCCAAGGGCCTCAAGGGCGCCATGAAGAACGCCAACCGCAGCGGCGCCCGCTACACGGTCGTCGCCGGCGAACGCGACCTCGCCGAGGGCGTCGTCCAGCTCAAGGACATGGAGTCCGGTGAGCAGACGGCGATCGGCGTCAACGAGATCGTGGCCGAGCTGGAGGCCCGGCTCGGCTAGTACGGCGTGGTGAGGCGCCGGGTCCCTCCAAGGGACCCGGCGCCTTCGTCATTGGTCCAGCAGCCCGTACCGCATCGCACTCGTCACCGCCGCCGTCCGGTCGTCCACCCCCAACTTGCCGAAGACCCGCAGCAAGTGCGTCTTCACCGTCGACTCCCCGATGTACAGCCGCCGCCCGATCTCCGCGTTGGTGCACCCCTCCGCCACCAGCCGCAGCACAGCCGTCTCGCGATCGGACAGCCGTGGACGTTCCGGCTTGGTCCGCAGTTGGTCCACCAGGCGGGCCGCCACCGACGGCGCCAGTACGGTCTCGCCGCGGGCAGCGGCCCGTACCGCCTCCGCCAGCTCCCCGCGGGGCAGGTCCTTGAGCAGGTAGCCCGCCGCTCCCGCCTCCACGGCCCGCAGGATGTCGCGGTCCGTCTCGTACGTCGTGAGGACGATCACCCGGCACGGCAGCCCCGCCGCGGCCATCCGCTCGATCGAGTCCACACCCCCGCCGCCCGGCATCCGCAGGTCCATCAGCACGATGTCGGGCCGGAGCTCCGCCGCCAGCGCCTCGGCCTGGGGGCCGCTCGACGCGTCGGCGACCACCTCCAGGTCCGGCTCGGCGCTCAGCATGGCCCGCAGCCCTTCCCGTACGACGGGGTGGTCGTCGGCCAGGACGATCCGGATCACGATGAGCTCCTCACGGGCGGTACGGGCAGTCGGACGGTGACCGTGGTGCCGACGTCCGGGGTGCTGTCCACCCGGGCGGTCCCGCCGACCTCGGCCGCCCGGGCGCGCAGCCCCGCCAGTCCGTAGCCGTCGGTCACGGACGAGGGGTCGAAACCGCGGCCGTCGTCCCGTACGGACACCGTCAGTGTCTCCTCGGCATACGTCAGGGCGATCCCGACGGACGCCGAACTCCCCGCGTGCTTACGGGCGTTCGACAAGGCCTCCTGGCAGGAGCGCAGGGCCACCACCTCGGCCCCGGCAGGCGACGGCCGCACCGGACCCGTCACCTCCAGCGTCGCCGCGTGGCGGTCGGCGAGTCGACGCAGCGCGTCGGGGAGCGAGGCGCCGTCCAGGTCCGCCGGTGCCGCTCCGGCGACCAGCGCGCGTGCCTCGGCCAGGTTCTGCCGGGCCGTCTCGTCCATGAGCGCCAGATGGCGGCGGGCCTGCGGCACGTCGCACTCCAGCTCCGCCTCGACCGCCTGGACCAGCATCAGCAGGCTGGTGAAGCCCTGGGCGAGCGTGTCGTGGATCTCCCGGGCCATCCGCTCCCGCTCGGCCAGCGCCCCGTGCGCCGCCGACAGCCGCGACACCTCGTGTCGGCTCGCGTCCAGCTCCGCGATCAGCTCGGCCCGCTCCTGGCTCTGCTCGATGATCCGGATGATCCAACTGCCGAGGGCCATCGAGAAGACGAAGGTGACGACGGCGAACATCGAGTTGAAGAAGACCTCCTGGTTGCTCGGCCACCACAACAGGGCCCAGCCCACGACCGGCACGAGGTTGATGACGGCCACGGCCCCCAGTGCCCACCGGACGCGCAGCGTCATGAAGCACGGCGGTACGAGCGCGAACGTCATCAGCCGTGTCTCGCCGACCAGCACCGCCGACGGCAGGAACAGGGCCATCATGGCCGCCAGGAAAACCAACGCCCGGCGCTCGTCCGGCGGATCGCCCCGCAGGATGGGGCGCCCGACCACGACGTACAGCGGGATCAACGGCACGAGCAGCGCCGCCGCCGTGACACGGACCGGCCACCCCGGGAAGTCCGTGCCGAGCACGAACACCGAGGTGGCCAGCCAGACGATCGCGAAGTACGTGTCCCAGAGCCGGAACGAGCGGTCCCAGGTGTAGGCGCCCACCAGCCCGGAGGGGATCCTCATCCGTCGCGCCGGTTCTTCCACCGGAAGGTCAGCAGGCACAGCAGCAATCCTCCGACGCACCAGGCCCCCAGGACCAGGGCGACACGGCCGAACTCCCAGCCGCCGGCCTGTTCGACGACCTGTGCCGAGTCCGGCAGGAACACCCCGCGCAGACCCTGGCACATCCACTTCAGGGGGAACAGGGCACCGATGTTCAGCATCCAGTCCGGGATGGTGTCGATCGCTATGTACACCCCGGAGATGAACTGGAGGACCAGGAAGGGCAGGACGACCACGGACGTGGCGCTCTTGCCGGACTTGGGGACCGAACTGATCGCGATGCCCAGCAGGGCGCACGCCGTCAGTCCGAGGACGAAGATCCAGGTGAAGTGGAACCAGCGCGTGGCGTCCGAGGGCAGGTCGACGTCGTACAGCGTGGTGCCGACGAGCAGCAGGATCGCCGTCTCCATCAGACCGGTGACCAGAACCAGCCAGATCTTGCCGAGGAAGTACGAGGCCGGCGGCATGGGGGTGCCACGGAGCCGGCGCAGCACCTTCTCGTCGCGCTCGATGGCGATCGAGATGCCGAGGGACTGGAAACTCGTCGACATGATGCCGGCGGCCATCATCGCGGGGACGTAGAGCTGCGAGGCCGTGATGCCGGCGCCCTCCACGTCGTCACCGAAGATCGACGCGAACAGGAACAGGAAGACGACCGGGAAGGCGAAGGTGAACACCACCTGGTCGCGCTGCCGGAAGAACTGCCTGAGCTCCAGGGCGCCGCGCCGGAGGCCGATGCCGAAGGCGCCGGGCAGCCGCTCGGCGACCGCGTCCGGGCGTGTCCGTACGACGGTCGTGGTCATCGTGCGTCCTCCTGTCCGGTCAGCCGGAGGTAGACGTCCTCCAGCGTGGGGCGGCTCACCCGCAGCCCCGGGATCTCGCCGTCGAAGCGGTGCGCGAGCTCGGCGACCGTGCGGGTCGGGGTGGCCGTCCGCTCGGTGCGCGGGGCGCCGTCCGGCTCGGTCCACTCGACGGTGGCCTCGGTGCCGTACCGGTCCCGCAGCGCGGCCGGGCGGCCCTCGGCGACGATCCGCCCCGCGGTCACCACGGCGAGGCGGTCGGCCAGGGCCTCCGCCTCCTCCAGGTAGTGCGTGGTGAGCAGGATGGTCGTGCCCTCGTCGGACAAGGTGCGGATCAGGTCCCAGAACTGACGCCGGGCCGCCGGGTCGAAGCCGGTCGTCGGCTCGTCC
The DNA here is from genome assembly GCF_042894505.1 of Streptomyces sp. NPDC001536. Classification (NCBI taxonomy): domain Bacteria; kingdom Bacillati; phylum Actinomycetota; class Actinomycetes; order Kitasatosporales; family Streptomycetaceae; genus Streptomyces; species Streptomyces sp. NPDC001536. Next base: position 142,617 of record NZ_JBIAVQ010000017.1, on the reverse strand, counting down.
AGGAGCAGCAGTTCGGGACCGCCGATCACACCGAGCGCCACGTCGAGACGGCGGCGCTGCCCGCCCGACAGCGCCTTGATCCGGCTGCCCGCCTTCGCCTCCAACCCCACCAGACCGATGACCTCCTCCGGGTCACGCGGCTTGGGGTAGTAGCCGGCGAAATGCCGTACGGTCTCGCGGACCGTCAACTCGGCGGGCGCGGATTCGTCCTGCCAGACGATTCCGACACGTGAGCGCCACACGCGTGTGCCCTTCGCCGGATCCGCGCCCAGCACCCGGACCTCGCCCGCGTCCCGGCTCCGGTTGCCCTGGAGGATCTCCACCGTGGTGCTCTTGCCCGCGCCATTGGGCCCCAGCAGGCCGAACACCTCGCCCCTGCCGATGCCGAGATCGATACCGTCGACCGCGGTCACGTCGCCGTACTGCTTGCGCAGCCCCCGTACGTCCACCGCGAGTCCGTTCGCGTGTGTTGTCATACCTTCGAGCCTGGGCCGGAACCCAACGCTCAGGGACGACCGGGCGTACTTCCTTATGTCCACCGAACGGTGGACACGGCCCCGTGTACGGCACAATGGCCCCTGCCCGAAGAAGGTCCAACTCTCAAGCAGACGGAATCGGCGTGATGAGCAAGACCACAGTCAAAGACGTCTCCACCGAGCCCGAGCCGGAGCGGACGGCCGCTGAGCCACGGTCGGTGGGTGGCAGCCGTGCCTTCGCCGTCATGCTGGTGCTCACCGGCGCGGCCGGACTGCTCGCGGCGTGGGTCATCACGATCGACAAGTTCAAGCTCCTCGAGGCCAAGGTCGAGGGCAAGACCTTCACCCCGGGGTGCAGCCTGAACCCCGTCGTCTCCTGCGGCAGCGTCATGGAGAGCGACCAGGCCCACGCCTTCGGGTTCCCCAACCCGATGCTCGGCCTCGTCGCCTACGGCATCGTCATCTGCGTCGGCATGAGCCTGCTGGGCCGCGCCCGCTTCCCGCGCTGGTACTGGCTGACCTTCAACGCGGGCACCCTCTTCGGTGTCTCCTTCTGCGCCTGGCTGATGTTCCAGTCGCTGTACCGGATCAACGCGCTGTGCCTGTGGTGCTCCCTGGCCTGGGTCGCGACGATCATCATGTTCTGGTACGTGACCTCGTTCAACGTGCGCAACGGCTTCCTGCCCGCCCCGCGCTGGCTGAAGGGCTTCTTCGGCGAGTTCACCTGGGTGCTGCCGGTCCTGCACATCGGGATCATCGGCATGCTGATCCTGACGCGCTGGTGGGACTTCTGGACCAGCTGATCCCCGGGCCTTCCGAGGGCCCGGCCGGATTGTCAGTGCGGTGAACTAGGGTTTTGGACGTGGAGCCCGACCTGTTCACCGCAGCCGCAGAAGAACGCCAGGAGAAAGACCCCGCGGGGAGTCCCCTGGCGGTGCGGATGCGCCCGCGCACCCTCGACGAGGTGGTGGGCCAGCAGCATCTGCTGAAGCCCGGCTCGCCCCTGCGCCGTCTCGTCGGCGAGGGCACGGGCGGCCCGGCGGGCCCGTCCTCGGTGATCCTGTGGGGCCCGCCCGGCACCGGGAAGACGACCCTCGCGTACGTCGTCTCCAAGGCCACCAACAAGCGCTTCGTCGAACTGTCGGCGATCACCGCGGGCGTCAAGGAGGTCCGCGCGGTCATCGAGGGAGCCCGCCGTGCCACCGGTGGGTACGGCAAGGAGACCGTCCTCTTCCTCGACGAGATCCACCGCTTCAGCAAGGCCCAGCAGGACTCCCTTCTCCCGGCCGTCGAGAACCGCTGGGTGACCCTGATCGCGGCGACCACCGAGAACCCGTACTTCTCGGTGATCTCCCCGCTGCTCTCCCGGTCCCTGCTGCTGACCCTCGAACCCCTCACGGACGACGACGTCAGAGGGCTCCTGAAGCGGGCGCTGAGCGACGAGCGCGGCCTCAAGGACGCCGTCACCCTCCCCGAGGACACCGAGGAGCACCTCCTGCGGATCGCCGGCGGCGACGCCCGCCGGGCCCTGACCGCCCTGGAGGCCGCCGCCGGGGCCGCGCTCGACAAGGGCGAGGCGGAGATCTCCCTCACCACGCTGGAGGAGACGGTCGACCGCGCGGCCGTGAAGTACGACCGCGACGGCGACCAGCACTACGACGTGGCCAGCGCCCTCATCAAGTCCATCCGCGGCTCGGACGTCGACGCCGCGCTGCACTACCTGGCCCGGATGATCGAGGCCGGCGAGGACCCCCGCTTCATCGCCCGCCGTCTGATGATCTCCGCCAGCGAGGACATCGGCCTCGCCGACCCCAACGCCCTCCCCATAGCGGTGGCCGCCGCGCAGGCCGTCGCCATGATCGGCTTCCCCGAGGCCGCCCTCACCCTCAGCCACGCCACCATCGCCCTCGCGCTCGCCCCCAAGTCCAACGCCGCGACCATGGCGATCGGCGCCGCCATGGAGGACGTACGCAAGGGCCTGGCCGGCTCCGTGCCGCCCCATCTGCGCGACGGGCACTACAAGGGCGCCGCCAAGCTCGGCCACGCGCAGGGGTACGTGTATCCGCACGATCTGCCCGAGGGAATCGCCGAGCAGCAGTACGCCCCGGACGCCCTCAAGGACCGCGAGTACTACACGCCGACCAGGCACGGCGCCGAGGCGCGGTACGCGGACGCGGTCGAGTGGACCCGGCAGCACCTCGGTCGCAAGCGGTCCTGAGCGCCCTGTAGACTCCCTCGGAGTGCTGCGTCCTGTGCAGTCAGAACAGGACAGTCAGCCGGAGTCCGGTCCTCGGATCGGCTCCAGGAGCGTCGCGCACCGTTCGATTGGTGTCGCGGGCAGCCCACCACCACTCGTCGCAGGACGGGACCGGTCGGTGGGCCACTCGCGTGCTGCACGTATGTGCCCAGACCAGGGGAGCGGCTGCCCACCAGGCCCGGCAACGGACCCGGAGGGTTTCCCCGGCTGCGGATGCGACCTCCCTCAACCCTGACAAGCCGTAGAAACAGACAAGGAAGATCAAGTGGCGAATCAGTCCCGCCCCAAGGTCAAGAAGTCGCGTGCCCTCGGTATCGCGCTGACCCCGAAGGCCGTCAAGTACTTCGAGGCCCGTCCCTACCCCCCGGGTGAGCACGGCCGCGGCCGCAAGCAGAACTCGGACTACAAGGTCCGTCTGCTGGAGAAGCAGCGTCTGCGTGCGCAGTACGACGTGTCCGAGCGTCAGCTCGTCCGCGCCTACGAGCGTGCCTCCAAGGTGCAGGGCAAGACCGGTGAGGCCCTGATCATCGAGCTCGAGCGCCGTCTCGACGCGCTGGTCCTGCGTTCGGGCATCGCCCGCACGATCTACCAGGCCCGCCAGATGGTCGTCCACGGCCACATCGAGGTCAACGGCGGCAAGGTCGACAAGCCGTCGTTCCGCGTCCGTCCCGACGACGTCGTGATGGTCCGCGAGCGCAGCCGTGAGAAGACCCTCTTCTCCATCGCCCGTGAGGGCGGCTTCGCCCCCGAGGGTGAGACCCCGCGCTACCTCCAGGTGAACCTCAAGGCCCTGGCGTTCCGCCTGGACCGTGAGCCGAACCGCAAGGAGATCCCGGTGATCTGCGACGAGCAGCTCGTCGTCGAGTACTACGCCCGCTGATCACCAGCAGGACGTAGGACACGCACCACCTCAGCCCGCCGTCTCCCCGCCCTTCCGGGTGGGCGAGGCGGCGGGCTTTTGCATGGCCACGGCGCCCTGAGCGTGCCGTGCCGGTCCGCGCGGCGCGGGCAGCGCGTCCGGGATCCGCCCCAGCGCCCGGGCCACGGCCGCGTCCCGGCCGAGCCGGCCCCCTGTCCGTACGCACTCCGCGTACCGCTCGTCGCCCAGGTCCTCGCGGGCCATCGCCTCGCACAGCTCGTGCGGCGCGTTGTAGTGGGCGGAGCCGAACAGCGGCAGACCCACCGAGGGCCACATCGCGGCGGCGGCGCCCTGGAGGACCGCGGCCTCCGCGCTGTCGCCCTGGGCCGCCGTGACCAGGGCCAGCAGTTCGATCGACAGCACCGAGCCGAGCAGATCGCGGAAGGCGTGGGCGGCGCCCAGACAATCGGTCAGCAGCGTGCGGGCCGCCGCCGGATCGCCCTCGCTCCAGGCCGCGTACGCCAGCACGTACAGCGCGTACGACCTCGTCCAGCTCTCGCCGTGGTCCTCACAGACCCGGCGGACGTCCTGGCACAGCTGCACCGCCCCCGGCAGATCGCCCTGGAACGCCCGCGTCATCGCCAGCTCCACCTGGCCCATCAGGACATTGCTGTTGAGTTCGCCGATCTCCCGGTACCGCTCCAGCGCCGAGCGCAGCAGCGTCTCCGCGCGGGCCATGTCGTCGCTGATCAGGGCCAGACAGCCGGCGCGGTGCTCGGCGTACGCCACCGCCGTCGGGTTCGCGGACCGCTCCGCCTCCTCCCGGCACTCGTGGAGCGCGGCCAGCGCCGCCACCGTGTCGCCCTGGAGGATCGCCACGTAGCCGAGCACCCACAGGGCCTTGAGCCGGGACAGTTCGTTGTCGGACTCCAGCCGCACGGCCTGCTCCAGCCAGTGCCGGCCCTCCGAGAGCCGTCCGCAGCCGACCCAGCAGAACCAGAGGGAACCCGCGAGGTACTGGCCCAGATGCGCCTCGTCCGGGTCGGCCAGGCAGTGGTCCAGGGCGTACCGCAGATTCGGCAGTTCCGCCTCGATGCGCGCGGCCACCTCGGTCTGCCGCGGGGAGAACCAGTCCAGCTCGCACCAGGTCGCCAGGCCCAGGTACCAGTCGCGGTGCCGGCGCCGCAGCCGGTCCGCGTCCCCGGTCGCCTCCAGCCACTCGGCGCCGTACACCCGGACCGTGTCCAGCATCCGGTAGCGCACGCCCGTCGCTGTCTCCTCGCGCCCGACCACGGACTGCGTGAGCAGTTCCGTCAGGACGTCGAGGACATCCTGCTCGGCCAGCCCGGCGCCACTGCACACGTACTCCACGGCCTCCAGGTCGAACGGCCCGGCGAACACCGACAGACGCGACCACAGCAGCCGCTCCTGAGGCGTGCACAGCTCATGGCTCCAGCCGATCGCCGTACGCAGCGTCCGATGCCGGGGCAGCGAGTCCCGCCCACCGCCGGTCAGCAGCCGGAACCGGTCGTCGAGCCGCTCCAGCAACTGACCGGGGGACAGGGCCCGCAGCCGCCCGGCGGCCAGCTCGACGGCGAGCGGGATGCCGTCGAGGCGCCGGCACAGTTCCCGTACGTCGGCATCGGCGGCGACGGCCACGCCCTGCCGCCGCGCCCGGTCCACGAAGAGCTCCACGGCCTCCGCCTCGGCGAGCGGCTCCAGCGCGAACACCCGCTCGCCCGCCACGGACAGCGGTCGGCGGCCCACGGCCAGCACCCTGAGCCCCGGCACCCGGTGCAGCAGATCCGTCACCAGCTCGGCGCAGGCGTCCACCAGATGCTCGAACCCGTCGAGAACCAGCAGGAGTTCACGCCCCGGCTCCGCCAGGTGCGCGAGCAGGATCTCGCGCGGCAGCCGTGTGGTGTGGTCGGTCAGCCCCAGCGCCTCCACGACCGCGAAGTCGACGAACTCCGGATCGCGCACCGACGCCAGGTCGACCCGCCACGCCCCGTGCCGGAGCGCCGCCCGCGCCGCCAGCCGGGACTTGCCGATGCCCCCGGCGCCGGTCAGGGTCACCAGCCGCGAGCTCTCCAGAGCCAGACAGAGTGCGGTGAGTTCGGCCGAGCGGCCCACGAACGCGTCCAGTTCGAGGGGGAGATTGCCGTCGTAGAGCCGATCGTCACGCATGGAACACGGAGCGTACTGAAGCGTGTTCGGTCCGTACAATCGCTTCGGGCGACTCCGCCCGCGCGCGCACGGTAATCCGGTGCGGAGCCCCGCCCGCGGCGCGATAGGCTCACCGCACGACTTTTTCGATGTTCAGGCACGTATACGGGAGCGGGTGCGTAGTGTCCGGTGGCGAGGTGGCCGGGATCCTGGTGGCCGTCTTCTGGGCGATCCTGGTCTCCTTCCTCGCCGTCGCGCTGGCGAGGCTGGCCCAGACGCTCAGGGCGACCACGAAGCTGGTGGCGGACGTGACCGATCAGGCCGTCCCGCTCCTGGCGGACGCCTCCTCGGCGGTCCGCTCCGCGCAGACCCAGATCGACCGGGTGGACGCGATCGCCTCGGACGTCCAGGAAGTCACCTCCAACGCCTCCGCGCTGTCCACCACCGTCGCCTCCACCTTCGGCGGCCCCCTGGTCAAGGTCGCGGCCTTCGGATACGGCGTGCGCAGGGCGATCAGCGGCCGCAAGGACGACGTGCCCGTCAAGGCACCCCGGCGTACCGTGATCGTGGGCCGCACCGTTCCGGCGTCACGACGGAGCAAGCGGAAGAAGGACTGAGACCTAGCGATGTTCCGCCGTACGTTCTGGTTCACCTCGGGCGTCGCCGCCGGTGTGTGGGCCACCACCAAGGTCAACCGCAAGCTGAAGCAGCTGACCCCCGAGAGCCTCGCCGCGACCGCAGCGAACAAGGCGCTCGAGGCCGGTCACCGCATCAAGGACCGCGCGGTCGGCTTCGCGCTCGACGTCCGCGACAACATGGTCCAGCGGGAGGAAGAACTCGGCGACGCACTGGGGCTGAACGCCCCGGTCGACCCCGAACTCCCCGCGCCCCGGCGGTACGCCGCCATCGAGAACCGCAACAACCCGAAGTACGTCGAGGGATCGACGTACCGGACGTACCCGTACAACCGAAACGAGGACCACTGATGGAGTCGGCCGAGATCCGCCGCCGCTGGCTGAGCTTCTACGAGGAGCGCGGTCACACCGTCGTCCCTTCGGCGTCGCTCATCGCGGACGACCCGACTCTGCTCCTGGTCCCCGCCGGCATGGTCCCCTTCAAGCCGTACTTCCTCGGTGAGGTCAAGCCGCCGTGGGCGCGCGCGACCAGCGTGCAGAAGTGCGTGCGTACGCCCGACATCGAAGAGGTCGGCAAGACCACCCGGCACGGCACGTTCTTCCAGATGTGCGGCAACTTCTCCTTCGGCGACTACTTCAAGGAAGGCGCCATCAAGTACGCCTGGGAGCTGCTCACCACGCCCCAGGACAAGGGTGGTTACGGCCTGGAGCCGGAGAAGCTCTGGATCACCGTCTACCTGGAGGACGACGAGGCCGAGCGCATCTGGCACGAGGTCGTCGGGGTGCCGAAGGAGCGCATCCAGCGCCTCGGCATGAAGGACAACTACTGGTCCATGGGCGTCCCCGGACCCTGTGGCCCCTGTTCCGAGATCAACTACGACCGCGGCCCCGAGTTCGGCGTCGAGGGCGGCCCCGCCGTCAACGACGAGCGGTACGTGGAGATCTGGAACCTCGTCTTCATGCAGTACGAGCGCGGCGAGGGCATCGGCAAGGACAACTTCGAGATCCTCGGCGAGCTCCCCAGCAAGAACATCGACACGGGCCTCGGCCTGGAGCGTCTCGCGATGATTCTGCAGGGCGTGCAGAACATGTACGAGATCGACACCTCGATGGCCGTCATCAAGAAGGCCACCGAGCTGACCGGTGTCGCCTACGGCGACGCCCACGAGTCGGACGTCTCCCTGCGCGTGGTCACCGACCACATGCGGACCTCCGTGATGCTCATCGGCGACGGCGTGACCCCCGGCAACGAGGGCCGTGGTTACGTCCTGCGCCGCATCATGCGCCGCGCCATCCGCAACATGCGCCTCCTCGGCGCCACCGGTCCGGTCGTCCACGACCTGGTCGACACCGTCATCGCGATGATGGGCCAGCAGTACCCCGAGCTCGTCACCGACCGCGAGCGCATCGAGAAGGTCGCCCTCGCCGAGGAGGCCGCCTTCCTCAAGACGCTGAAGGCCGGCACCAACATCCTCGACACCGCCGTCACCGAGACCAAGGCCTCCGGTGGCAAGGTCCTCGCCGGCGACAAGGCGTTCCTGCTCCACGACACCTGGGGCTTCCCGATCGACCTCACCCTGGAGATGGCCGCCGAGCAGGGGCTGTCCGTGGACGAGGACGGCTTCCGCCGTCTGATGAAGGAGCAGCGGGAGCGCGCCAAGGCGGACGCCCAGGCCAAGAAGACCGGCCACGCGGGTGCCGGTGCCTACCGCGAGATCGCGGACAAGGTCGGCGAGACCGAGTTCATCGGGTACGCGGACACCGAGGGCGAGTCCACGATCGTCGGCATCCTCGTCGACGGTGCCTCCTCGCCGGCCGCCACCGAGGGCGACGAGGTCGAGATCGTCCTGGACCGCACCCCGTTCTACGCCGAGGGCGGCGGTCAGATCGGTGACACCGGCAGGATCAAGGTCGACTCCGGTGCCGTCATCGAGATCCGCGACTGCCAGAAGCCGGTCCCGGGCGTCTACGTCCACAAGGGCGTCGTCCAGTTCGGCGAGGTCACCGTCGGTGCCAAGGCCCACGCCTCGATCGACTCCCGCCGCCGTACGGCCATCGCCCGAGCCCACTCGGCCACCCACCTCACCCACCAGGCCCTGCGCGACGCGCTCGGCCCGACGGCCGCCCAGGCCGGTTCCGAGAACCAGCCCGGCCGCTTCCGCTTCGACTTCGGCTCGCCGTCCGCCGTTCCCACGGCCGTGATGACCGACGTCGAGCAGAAGATCAACGAGGTGCTCGCCCGCGACCTCGATGTGCACGCCGAGATCCTGAGCCTCGACGAGGCCAAGAAGCAGGGCGCCATCGCCGAGTTCGGCGAGAAGTACGGCGAGCGCGTCCGTGTCGTCACCATCGGCGACTTCTCCAAGGAGCTGTGCGGCGGCACCCATGTGCACAACACCTCGCAGCTCGGCCTGGTCAAGCTGCTCGGAGAGTCGTCGATCGGCTCGGGTGTGCGCCGTATCGAGGCGCTCGTCGGCGTCGACGCCTACAACTTCCTCGCCCGTGAGCACACGGTCGTCGCCCAGCTCCAGGAGCTGATCAAGGGCCGCCCGGAGGAGCTCCCGGAGAAGGTCTCCGCCATGCTCGGCAAGCTGAAGGACGCCGAGAAGGAGATCGAGAAGTTCCGCGCCGAGAAGGTCCTCCAGGCCGCGGCCGGTCTCGCCGAGTCCGCCAAGGACGTCCGCGGCATCGCCGTGGTCACCGGTCAGGTCCCGGACGGCACCACCGCCGACGACCTGCGCAAGCTGGTCCTCGACGTACGCGGCCGCATCCAGGGCGGTCGGGCCGCGGTCGTGGCGCTGTTCACCACGGTCAACGGCAAGCCGCTCACGGTCATCGCCACCAACGAGGCCGCCCGTGAGCGTGGCCTCAAGGCCGGCGACCTGGTCCGTACGGCCGCCAAGACCCTCGGCGGCGGCGGTGGCGGCAAGCCGGACGTCGCCCAGGGCGGCGGCCAGAACCCGGCGGCGATCGGCGAGGCCGTCGAGGCCGTCGAGCGGCTGGTCACGGACACCGCGAAGTGACGATGCGCACAGGCCGCCGACTCGCCATCGACGTCGGGGACGCCCGGATCGGGGTCGCCTCGTGCGACCCCGACGGGATCCTCGCCACTCCGGTGGAGACGGTCCCCGGCCGGGACGTCCCGGCCGCCCATCGACGGTTGAAGCAGATCGTCGAGGAGTACGAGCCGATCGAGGTCGTCGTCGGTCTCCCTCGCTCCCTCAAGGGGGGCGAGGGCCCGGCGGCGGTCAAGGTCAGGGCCTTCGCCCAGGAGCTGGCGAAGGGCATCGCGCCGATTCCGGTACGCCTGGTGGACGAGCGGATGACGACCGTGACGGCCAGCCAGGGACTGCGCGCCTCGGGTGTGAAATCCAAGAAGGGCCGCTCCGTCATCGACCAGGCAGCCGCTGTGATCATCCTCCAGCAGGCGCTCGAATCCGAACGGGTGTCAGGTAAAGCACCCGGAGAGAGCGTCGAAGTGGTCATCTGATCGCGATACGGTAACGTTCCGCGCGACTGCGGCGCTGTTCGAACAGATGCCGCACAGAGAGAGGCGGAACTGATGCCGGGCCACAAGCCGCGCGACCGCCGCCTCGCGGCTCTAGGGGATCGATGACTGAGTATGGCCGGGGCCAGGAAGGCTCCGAACCGTGGCATCCGCAGGACCCGTACTACGGGGACGGCGGATGGGAAGGGCAGCAGGGCCACGACGCCCAGCAAGCTGCCTACGGCGGCCAGCCGCAGCACTATCCGCAGCAGCCGCAGCAGCCCGAGTACGGCGACTGGGGCACCGGCCAGCAGGCCGACTACGGTCAGGCGCAGCAGCAGTACCAGCAGCAGTACGGCCAGCAGCAGTACGACCCGCAGCAGAGCTACGACCAGCAGCAGTACGCGGCCCAGCAACAGCAGAACCAGCAGTACGACAACAACGGCTGGGGCACCGGGACGCACACGCACGTCCAGTACACGGACCCGTCGGACCCCTACGGCCAGCAGGCCGCCGCGTACGGCACCGGGGAGCAGCCGGACTACTACGGCACCCCCGACGCCTACCCGCCGCCGGAGCCCCCGAGCCGCCGGCGCACCGAGCCCGAACCGCAGCGGGCGGACTGGGATCCCGGCCCCGACCAGGGCGAACACGCCTTCTTCGCGGGCGGCGGTGACGACGAGGACGACACCGACGACACCGATGACCAGGGCGGACGCGGCGACCGCAGGGGGCGCGGCGGCAAGAAACCGAAGAAGCGGCGCAGTGGCTGTGCCTGCCTGGTGGTCCTGCTGGTGTTCGGCGGCGGGGTCGGTGGCGTGGGCTACTTCGGCTATCAGTTCTACCAGGATCGTTTCTCTTCGGCTCCGGACTACGCGGGCGACGGTACGAGTGCGACGGTGTCGGTCGTGGTCCCGAAGGGCGCCAACGGCGCGGACATGGGGCGCCTGCTCAAGGAGGCAGGCGTCGTCAAGAGCGTCGACGCCTTCGTGTCCGCGTTCACGCAGAACGACGATTCGGGCCGTATCCAGGCCGGTGCCTATGTGATGAACAAGGAGATGTCGGCCAAGAGCGCGGTGGAGCTGATGCTCGACCCGAAGAGCCAGAACGCCGTCATGGTCACGCCGGGGCAGCGCAATATCGCCGTCTACAAGATGATCGACGACAAACTCGGTCTCAAATCGGGTGCCACCAGAAAGGCCGCAGAGGCCAAGTACAAGAGCCTCGGACTTCCGGACTGGGCGGAAGACAACAGCGAGATGAAGGATCCGCTGGAGGGCTTCCTGCACCCGGGCACCTATCCCGCCGCCGACGGCATGAAGCCCGAGACGGTTCTGAAGGAGATGGTGTCCGCGGCCACGAAGAAGTACGCCGCGCTCAACCTGGAAGCCAAGGCCAAGGCGCTGAAGCTGGACAGCCCCATGGAGATCATCACGATCGCGAGCCTTGTCCAGGCCGAGGGCAAGACCACGAGCGACTACCGCAGGATGGCGGAAGTGGTCTACAACCGCCTCGACTACTCGAACCCGCAGACCTACGGCTTCCTCCAGTTCGACTCGACCTTCAACTACGCGAAGAACGAGAGCAACATCGACATCAGCGAGTCGGAGATCAACAAGGACAAGGACCCGTACAACACGTACACCAACAAGGGTCTGCCGCCCGGCCCGATCGGGAACCCGGGTGACAACGCGATCAAGTCGACGCTGAATCCGACCGACGACGGTTGGTACTACTTCGTGGCGACCGACGGCGTGAGCAAGACCGAATTCGCCAGGACGCACGAAGAATTCCAGAGACTCAAGGACAAGTTCGATGCAAGCAGGGGCAACTGACGCCCGCCGGGCCGCCGTGCTCGGTTCGCCCATCGCTCATTCTCTCTCGCCGGTGCTGCACCGTGCCGCGTACGAGAAGCTGGGGCTCACGGGCTGGTCGTACGACCGGTTCGAGGTCGATGAGGCCGCGCTGCCCGGGTTCTTCGCGGAGCTCGGGCCGGAGTGGGCCGGGCTGTCGTTGACGATGCCCCTCAAGCGGGCCGTCATCCCGCTGCTCGACGAGATCAGCGAGACGGCGGCCTCGGTCGAGGCTGTCAACACGGTCGTGTTCGCCGAGGGCGGCCGCCGCGTCGGCGACAACACCGACATCCCCGGCATGGTCGCCGCCCTGCGCGAGCACGGCATCGACAAGGTCGACACCGCCGCGATCCTGGGCGCCGGAGCCACCGCTTCCTCCGCCCTGGCCGCCCTGGCCCGCATCTGCACCGGCGAGGTCACCGTGTATGTGCGCAGCGGAGCCCGCGCCGCCGAGATCCGGCAGTGGGCCGAGCGGCTGGATGTGGCGGTGCGTATCGCCGACTGGTCGGACGCCGAGCAGGCGCTGAGCGCCCCGCTGGTCATCGCGACCACCCCCGCCGGGCCCACCGACGAGCTGGCTCCGCGCATCCCCGAACGCCCCGCAGCGCTCTTCGACGTCCTTTACGATCCCTGGCCCACCACGCTCGCCGCTCGTTGGTCGGCGTACGGCGGGGCCGTCATCAGCGGCCTCGACCTGCTCGTGCACCAGGCCGTGCTCCAGGTCGAGCAGATGACGGGGTGTTCTCCCGCGCCGCTGGCGGCGATGCGGGCAGCGGGTGAACGGAGTCTGGCGCGCGGCTGAGTGCACGCTTCGCGAAATGCTGTGACCACGAGCTCGGAATCCCCTATTCCGTTTGATCGGGCCATGACACGCAAAGCTGTTATGATCCATTTCTCGATCACTGTCGGAGGGGAATTGTGATGAAGAGGCGCATTCTTTCTGTCGCGGCCGCGCTCGGAATGGCAGGCGTTGTCGGGGTGATCGGTGCCACCCCGGCGGCCGCGGCCGCGTCGACTCCTGAAGCGGCGTGCGGTTCGGGCTACTACGTGCTGGAGTCCCACACGGTCGGCTTCGACACCACCACGAACAAGCCCGCCGCGCGAGTGTCGCTCCTGTACAACGCCTCTTCCGGCAACAACTGCGTGGTGACCATGCATATCAATGGGTACGTCGGTGAGGCCAACCTCACCGAGGCCGGAATTCTCGTGCAAGGCGGAACCTGGAAGCGGGACAAGGGCACCTACAGCTACTACGCGGGTCCTGTTTACGCGTCTGCGGCCAACAAGTGCGTGAAGTACACGGGCGGTATCGAGTACGTCGACAACGGCATTTTCTGGGACAGTTACACCAGTGCCTTCGGCCACTGCGGCTGACCGGGCATGCAGATGGCATCCGGCAAGAGCGAGATATTCGAGGCCGTACTGAAGTTCATGCCCGACTGGGTGCAGATCACGGTGCTCGCCCTGGTCGTGCTCGCGGTGCTCGTGTCCTGGGGCATCAAGCTCAAGCGCAAGATCGACTACCGGCGTGCGCTGCGCAGTGGTCAGCCGGTCCACGCGGCGGCGCAGTACGGGCAGCGCAGCGGCGCCGACTACCTCGGTGCGTACGCGCCCCAGCAGCAGCCGGCCCCGCCGCAGCCGACGTCCGCCCAGCAGAGCGGTGCCGACTTCCTGGGGGCCTACGCGCCGCAGAACCGGCAGGGGAACGGTTCCGTCTGAGCCGTTCCGGTGCGCATCCGTCCGCCTGATGGACCAGCGGCGGGAGGAGCGGGCCGGACATGGGAGGATCGAAGGTGGCGGGCCGGGGCCGCGCACCCGGTCGCGCCATTGCCGTACGCGAGGACGCGCGTACGCAGGGCAGTACGAGGGCGCGAGCACTGAGGAGCACCGTTGAGCAGGTTGCGCTGGCTGACCGCGGGGGAGTCCCACGGCCCCGCACTCGTCGCGACGCTGGAGGGCCTTCCCGCCGGCGTGCCGATCACCACGGAGATGGTGGCGGACCACCTCGCCCGGCGCCGCCTCGGTTATGGACGCGGTGCCCGGATGAAGTTCGAGCAGGACCAGGTCACCTTCCTCGGCGGCGTCCGGCACGGCCTCAGCCTCGGTTCCCCGGTCGCGATCATGGTGGGCAACACCGAGTGGCCCAAGTGGGAGCAGGTCATGTCCGCCGACCCGGTCGACGAGGAGATCCTCGCCGGGCTCGCGCGCAACGCTCCGCTGACCCGCCCGCGCCCCGGTCACGCCGACCTCGCCGGCATGCAGAAGTACGGCTTCGACGAGGCCCGCCCGATCCTGGAGCGTGCCTCGGCCCGCGAGACGGCGGCGCGGGTGGCGCTGGGTGCGGTGGCCCGGTCGTACCTCAAGGAGACGGCCGGCATCGAGATCGTCAGCCATGTCGTCGAGCTGTGCTCCGTGAAGGCCCCGCAGGGTGTGTACCCGACCCCGGCCGACGTCGAGAAGCTGGACGCCGACCCGCTGCGCTGCCTGGACGCGGACGCGTCGAAGGCGATGGTGGCCGAGGTCGACCAGGCCCACAAGGACGGCGACACCCTCGGTGGCGTGGTCGAGATCCTGGCCTACGGCGTCCCCGTGGGCCTCGGCTCGCATGTGCACTGGGACCGCAAGCTGGACGCCCGCCTGGCCGGTGCGCTCATGGGCATCCAGGCCATCAAGGGCGTCGAGCTCGGCGACGGCTTCGAGCTGGCGCGGGTGCCCGGCTCCAAGGCGCACGACGAGATCGTCAACACCCCCGAGGGCATCCGCCGCGTCTCCGGCCGCTCCGGCGGCACCGAGGGCGGCCTGACCACGGGCGAGCTGCTGCGGGTACGCGCCGCGATGAAGCCGATCGCGACCGTCCCGCGCGCCCTGCAGACCGTGGACGTCACCACCGGCGAGGCCGCCCAGGCCCACCACCAGCGCTCCGACGTCTCCGCGGTCCCCGCCGCCGGCATCGTCGCCGAGGCCATGGTCGCCCTGGTCCTCGCGGACGCCGTCGCGGAGAAGTTCGGCGGCGACTCGGTCCCCGAGACCCGCCGCAACGTCCAGTCGTACCTCGAGCACCTGGCCATCCGATGACCGGTCCCCAGGTGGTGCTGGTCGGCCCGATGGGCGTGGGCAAGTCCACCGTCGGGCAGCTGCTGGCCGGGCGGCTGGGCGTCGGCTACCGGGACACCGACGACGACATCGTCGCCGAGCAGGGCCGGACCATCGCCGAGATCTTCGTCGACGAGGGCGAGCCGGTCTTCCGGGCGATCGAGAAGGCCGCCGTGCACAAGGCGCTCGCCGAGCACGACGGGGTCCTCGCCCTCGGCGGCGGCTCGATCCTCGACGAGGACACCCGCGCGCTGCTCGCGGGCCAGCGCGTCGTCTACCTCTCGATGGACGTCGAGGAAGCGGTCAAGCGCACCGGCCTCAACACCGCCCGTCCGCTGCTCGCGGTCAACCCGCGCAAGCAGTGGCGCGAGCTGATGGAGGCGCGGCGGCACCTCTACGAGGGCATCGCCACGGCGGTCGTCGCCACCGATGGCCGTACGCCCGAAGAAGTCACCCAAGCCGCCCTGGACGCACTGGAGTTGAAGGAAGCATGAGCGAGGCAGTGACGCGGATCCAGGTCGGCGGCACCGCGGGCAGCGAGCCGTACGAGGTCCTGGTGGGCCGTCAACTCCTGGGCGAGCTCGGTGCGTTGGTCGGTCCCAAGGCCAAGCGGGTCGCGGTGATCCACCCCGAGGCGCTCGCCGAGACCGGTGAGGCGCTGCGGGCCGACCTCGCCGAGCAGGGCTTCGAGGCGGTCGCCATCCAGGTGCCCAACGCGGAGGAGGCCAAGACCGCCGAGGTCGCCGCCTACTGCTGGAAGGCGCTCGGCCAGTCCAACTTCACCCGCTCCGATGTCGTCGTCGGTGTGGGCGGCGGCGCGACCACCGACCTCGCCGGTTTCGTGGCCGCGACCTGGCTGCGCGGTGTCCGCTGGATCGCGATCCCCACCACCGTCCTGGCCATGGTGGACGCGGCCGTCGGCGGCAAGACCGGCATCAACACCGCCGAGGGCAAGAACCTCGTCGGCGCCTTCCACCCGCCGGCCGGTGTGCTGTGCGACCTGGCCGCGCTGGACTCCCTGCCGGTCAACGACTACGTCTCCGGCCTCGCCGAGATCATCAAGGCCGGTTTCATCGCCGACCCGGTGATCCTGGACCTCATCGAGTCGGACCCGCAGGCCGCGCGCACCCCGGCGGGCCCGCACACGTCCGAGCTGATCGAGCGTGCCATCCGGGTCAAGGCCGAGGTCGTCTCCGCGGACCTCAAGGAGTCGGGTCTGCGGGAGATCCTCAACTACGGTCACACGCTGGCCCACGCCATCGAGAAGAACGAGCGGTACAAGTGGCGGCACGGCGCCGCCGTCGCCGTAGGCATGCACTTCGCCGCCGAACTCGGCCGTGTCGCGGGCCGGTTGGACGACGCCACGGCGGACCGGCACCGCACGGTCCTGGAGTCGGTCGGCCTGCCGCTGCACTACCGCTACGACCAGTGGCCCAAGCTGCTGGAGACCATGAAGGTCGACAAGAAGTCCCGCGGCGACCTGCTGCGCTTCATCGTCCTGGACGGACTGGGCAAGCCCACCGTCCTGGAGGGCCCCGACCCGGCCGTGCTGCTCGCCGCGTACGGCGAGGTGGGCGAGTAGTCCGCAGAGGAGCCGTCCGTCCGATTTGCCTTACGGGCACGGGCACTTAGGGCCGTCCCCGGCCGTTCACCAAACGGCGGCCGGGGACGGTACCGTTCGGTAAGGAGCGGGGTTCGTACCCTGCTGCCAGCGCCAATTGCCTGTACGAGACGGAGTGGCACCGGATGCAGCACGCAGTGGGTTCTCCGCTGCCGCCGCCCCACCAGCCGGGGCACGGACCGGCCGTCGGCTGGTCGCCGGCCGCACACCACCCGGGTTCCCACCCTCCGGGTGCGCACCAGGGTTCCGCCCCGGTGCCCCCACCGCCCCCGGCACCGGGCTTCGCCCCCCAGCCTCCCCATCCGCCGGCCCCTCCGGCCCCGGACACCACCGGCCATGTACCGCTGCCCCCCGGCGGCCCCGTCGCAGTCCCCGCGACCCCGCCCGCCCCGGCCGCGCCCGACCCCGCCGGCACGACCCTCGCGGTCCTGCTGATCGGCCCGGCGGGCGCCGGCAAGACGAGCGTCGCCAAGTACTGGGCGGACCACCGCCGGGTCCCCACCGCCCACATCAGCCTCGACGACGTCCGCGAATGGGTCCGCTCGGGCTTCGCCGACCCTCAGTCCGGCTGGAACGACCACTCCGAGGCCCAGTACCGCCTCGCCCGCCGCACCTGCGGCTTCGCCGCCCGCAACTTCCTCGCCAACGGCATCTCCTGCATCCTCGACGACGCCGTCTTCCCCGACCGCCCGGTGGTCGGCCTCGGCGGCTGGAAGCGGCACGTGGGCCCGGGCCTGCTCCCGGTGGTCCTCCTCCCCGGCCTGGAGATCGTCCTGGAACGCAACGCGGAACGCTCCGGCAACCGCCGCCTCACGGACGAGGAGGTCGCCCGCATCCACGGCCGCATGGCGGGCTGGTACGGCTCGGGTTTGCCGATCATCGACAATTCGCAGCTGGACGTCCCCCAGACGGCACGGGTACTGGACGACGTACTCGCCCGGTCCATTGCAAGCCCGCCTAGCTGGTGACACCTAAGGGGCGCGGGGAACTGCGCGACCAGCCCCCACCGGCCGTCAGTCGGCACACAGCCTGCAGAGGCACCCCATCCCCCGAACGGCACCCTCCCAACCAGCACAACTCGGACACCGCTCCTACGCTCGTGTCATGTCAGAGGTCTACGCGGCCCGCCGCACAAGGCTGAGGGAACGCTGCAACGCGGTCGGCAGCACGTCGGCCCTCATCTCCCGCCCCGCCAACGTGCGCTACCTCGCGGGCGCAGCCCCGCTCGGCGCCGTCCTGCTCCTCGGCAAGACCGAGGACCTGCTGGTGTGCTCCGGCCCACCGGACGACCGTCCTTCCGACGGCCGCCCGGACGAGGCCCTGAGACTGCACACCCTCCCCGGCGCCGGCGGCGATCCCGCCGTCGCGGCCGGTGACCTCGCCGCCGCACAGGGCGGCGACTCCCTGGCGGTGGAGGAACACCACCTCACCGTCGCCCGGCACAGAGCCATCCGCTCGGTCGTCCCGCGCCTGCGCCTCACCGACCTCGGCGGAGCCGTCGAGCAGCTCCGGATCGTCAAGGACGAGGAGGAGATCTCCTGCCTCCGCATCGGCGCGGAGATCGCCGACCAGGCCCTCGGGGAGCTCCTGGAGTCCATCCTCGTCGGCCGCACCGAACGGCACCTGGCTCTCGAACTGGAGCGGCGCCTCGTGGACCACGGCGCCGACGGCCCCGCGTTCCCCACCTCGGTCGCCACCGGGCCGAACTCGGGCCGACGGGCCCACCGCCCCACCGACCGCCGCGTCGAAGAAGGTGACTTTCTCTCCGTGTGCCTCGGGGCGACGTACCGCGGCTACCGTTGTGAGATCGGTCGTACCTTCGTGATCGGTACGTCGCCTGCGGACTGGCAGATCGAGCTGTACGACCTCGTCTTCGCTGCCCAGCGGGCCGGAAGGGAGGCTCTCGCACCCGGTGCGGCCTACCGCGATGTGGACCGCGCGGCCCGGCAGGCACTGGACTCCGCGGGGTACGCGGAGGGCCTTCCGGTGCTCACCGGACACGGCGTAGGGCTCGAAATCGACGAGGACCCGCAGCTGGCCCCCGCGGCCATGGGTAAACTGGACGCTTGCGTGCCGGTCACCGTCGAACCGGGGGTCCACCTCCCGGGCCGGGGCGGTGTCCGGATCGATGACACGCTCGTCGTACGCCCCGAGGCGGACGGCGGACCCGAGCTACTCACCATCACGACCAAGGAGCTGCTCGCCCTTTAGCCAGGTGCGTGCGCCGGGGTCGTCCACGTCAGTCCAGGAGATTCCGCAACCGTGGCTTCCACGAACGACCTCAAGAACGGCCTTGTGCTCAAGCTCGAAGGCGGCCAGCTCTGGTCCGTCGTCGAGTTCCAGCACGTCAAGCCCGGCAAGGGCCCGGCCTTCGTGCGCACCAAGCTCAAGAACGTGCTGTCCGGCAAGGTCGTCGACAAGACGTTCAACGCCGGCGTCAAGGTCGAGACGGCCACTGTCGACAAGCGCGACATGCAGTTCTCGTACATGGACGGCGAGTACTTCGTCTTCATGGACATGGAGACCTACGACCAGCTGATGATCGACCGCAAGACGGTCGCCGACGCCGCGAACTTCCTCATCGAGGGCTTCACGGCCACCGTCGCGCAGCACGAGGGCGAGGTGCTCTTCGTCGAGCTGCCGGCCGCCGTCGAGCTCGTCGTCCAGGAGACCGAGCCGGGCCTTCAGGGCGACCGCTCCACCGGTGGCACCAAGCCCGCCACCCTGGAGACCGGTCACCAGATCAACGTGCCGCTCTTCATCACCACCGGTGAGAAGATCAAGGTCGACACCCGCACGAGCGACTACCTCGGCCGGGTGAACAGCTAACCGTGGCTGCCCGCAACACGGCCCGCAAGCGCGCCTTCCAGATCCTCTTCGAGGGCGACCAGCGCGGCGTCGATGTCCTGACGGTCCTCGCGGACTGGATCCGGCTGTCCCGGGACGACACCCGGCAGCCGCCGGTCAGCGAGTACACGATGCAGCTGGTCGAGGGCTACGCGGAGCACGCGAAGCGCATCGACGAGCTGATCGCGCAGTACTCGGTCGGCTGGACACTCGACCGCATGCCGGTCGTGGACCGCAACATCCTGCGTCTCGGCGCGCACGAGCTGATCTGGGTCGACGCGACCCCGGACGCCGTCGTGCTGGACGAGATGGTGCAGCTGGCGAAGGAGTTCTCCACGGACGAGTCGCCGGCGTTCGTGAACGGCCTGCTGGGCCGTTTCAAGGACCTGAAGCCGTCTCTGCGTCGCGACGAGGCGTAAGAGGCCGCCAGGCCGCCAGAGGTACGACATGCCAGAGGGCCCGCAGCGTGAGCGCTGCGGGCCCTCTGGCATCCCGGTGCCCGCGAGGCCCCCGAGGGCCGCAGAAAGCCGCCGGGGTGGCCGGAACCATGAAGTCCGGCCACCCCGGCGGCACGTTTCTGCTGAGGCTGGAAGCGGCTCAGCTCTCCTCGTGGGAGACCGCGCGACGCGCGTCGGCGTCCAGGACGCCCCAGCTGATCAGCTGCTCGGTGAGGACCGAGGGCGACTGGTCGTAGATGACGGCGAGTGTGCGCAGGTCGTCCTGGCGGATCGAGAGCACCTTGCCGTTGTAGTCACCGCGCTGCGACTGGATCGTCGCGGCGTAGCGCTGGAGGGGGCCCGCCTTCTCGGCCGGCACGTGGGCCAGCCGCTCCAGGTCCAGGACCAGCTTCGGCGGCGGCTCCGCGGCTCCGCCCGGCGTGGTGCCCGGCAGCAGCTCCTGGACGGGTACGCCGTAGAAATCCGCCAACTCGGCGAGACGCTGCACGGTCACGGCACGGTCGCCACGCTCGTACGAACCGACCACGACCGCCTTCCAGCGTCCCTGGGACTTCTCCTCGACACCGTGGAGGGAAAGGCCCTGCTGGGTGCGGATGGCCCGGAGCTTGGCCCCGAGCTGTTTGGCGTATTCGCTGGACATATAGCTCCCCGGACACTGGATCAACGCGACTGGGGTTGTTTCCTGCCGCGCGTCTGGTAACTCACTGTGAGGTTACGCAGCGTGACTCTTGTGCGTCAAGCCGAATGGTCCACACCGACTCTTCCGTGAGCGTGGTGGCTGATTGGGCCAAGGGGGTGAACGGGGTGGTCGTCCCGGCCTGCTACCGTGGATGGCGCAATTCCGACGTCCTTTAAGGTCCGTCCCGTGAGGCGGAGAAGGAGGTCCGTTTCCATATGGACAAGCAGCAGGACACCCAGCAGGACACGTCGTCCGATGCCCGGCCCGTTCTCGAAGGCCCCGACATCGCACGCGTGTTGACCCGCATCGCCCACGAGATCGTCGAACGCGCCAAGGGCGCCGACGACGTGGTGCTCCTCGGCATTCCGACCCGCGGCGTCTTCCTCGCCCAGCGGCTCGCCGCCAAGCTCGAGGAGATCACCGAGCGCAAGATTCCGGTCGGTTCGCTCGACATCACCATGTACCGGGACGACCTGCGCATGCACCCGCCGCGCGCGCTGGCCCGCACCGAGATCCCCGGTGACGGCATCGACGGCCGCCTCGTCGTCCTCGTCGACGACGTGCTCTTCTCCGGCCGCACCATCCGCGCCGCCCTCGACGCCCTGAACGACATCGGGCGTCCGCGCGCGGTGCAGCTCGCGGTCCTCGTCGACCGCGGCCACCGCGAACTGCCCATCCGCGCCGACTACGTCGGTAAGAACCTCCCCACGTCGTTGCGGGAGACGGTCAAGGTCCTGCTCGCCGAGGAGGACGGTCGCGACACCGTGCTGCTCGGTGCCAAGCAGACCCAGTAGCAGGCCGACGGGGTACGTCTGCTTCGGTGTGCCCTCGCCTGCCCGGAATCTCCCTCTTTCGTGAACTGCCTTACGGAGCCTGACAGATGCAGCGTCATCTCATCTCGGCCGCCGACCTCACCCGCGACGACGCCGTCCTGATCCTCGACACCGCCGAGGAGATGGCCCGGGTCGCCGACCGGCCGATCAAGAAACTGCCGACCCTGCGCGGCCGCACGATCGTCAACCTCTTCTTCGAGGACTCCACGCGCACGCGTATCTCCTTCGAGGCAGCGGAGAAGCGCCTGTCCGCGGACGTCATCAACTTCACGGCCAAGGGGTCGAGCGTGTCCAAGGGCGAGTCCCTCAAGGACACCGCCCAGACCCTGGAGGCCATGGGCGTCGACGCCGTCGTCATCCGGCACGGCGCCTCCGGAGCCCCGTACCGGCTCGCCACCTCCGGCTGGATCGACGCCGCCGTGATCAACGCCGGTGACGGCACCCATCAGCACCCCACCCAGGCCCTGTTGGACGCCTTCACCATGCGCCGCCGCCTCATCGGCAGGGACGCCGGCCTCGGCCAGGACCTCTCCGGCAAGCGCATCACGCTCGTCGGCGACGTCCTGCACAGCCGGGTCGCCCGCTCCAACGTCGACCTGCTGCACACCCTCGGCGCCGAGGTCACCCTCGTCGCCCCGCCGACCCTGGTGCCGGTCGGCGTCGAGTCCTGGCCGTGCGAGGTGTCGTACGACCTCGACAGCACGCTCGCCAAGTCCGACGCGGTGATGATGCTGCGCGTGCAGCGCGAGCGGATGAACGCCGCGTTCTTCCCGACCGAGCGCGAGTACTCGCGGCGCTACGGCCTCGACGGCGACCGCATGGCGAAGATGCCCGAGCACGCCATCGTGATGCACCCCGGGCCGATGGTCCGCGGCATGGAGATCACCGCCGAGGTCGCCGACTCCGACCGCTGCACCGTCGTCGAGCAGGTCGCAAACGGAGTCTCCATCCGGATGGCCGTTCTGTACCTGCTGCTGGGTGGCAACGAGCCCGCCGTCAGCCACACCCGTATCGAGGAGAAGTAAGAGACATGAGCAAGATCCTGATCCGTGGTGCGAAGGTGCTCGGCGGCGAGCCGCAGGACGTCCTGATCGACGGTGACGTCATCGCCGAGGTGGGCGCCGGTCTGTCGGACGAGGGCGCCGAGGTCGTCGAGGCCGGCGGCAAGGTCCTCCTCCCGGGCCTGGTCGACCTGCACACCCATCTGCGCGAGCCCGGTCGCGAGGACTCCGAGACGGTCCTGACCGGCACGCGCGCGGCGGCCTCCGGCGGCTACACGGCCGTCTTCGCCATGGCCAACACCTTCCCGGTCGCCGACACCGCCGGGGTCGTCGAGCAGGTCTACCGGCTCGGCCAGGAGCACGGGTACTGCGATGTGCAGCCGATCGGCGCCGTCACCGTGGGCCTGGAGGGCCGCAAGCTCGCCGAGCTGGGGGCCATGCACGAGTCGGCGGCCGGTGTGACCGTGTTCTCCGACGACGGCAAGTGCGTCGACGACGCGGTGATCATGCGCCGGGCGCTGGAGTACGTGAAGGCCTTCGGCGGGGTCGTCGCCCAGCACGCGCAGGAACCGCGGCTGACCGAGGGCGCCCAGATGAACGAGGGCGTCGTCTCGGCCGAGCTCGGCCTCGGCGGCTGGCCCGCCGTGGCCGAAGAATCGATCATCGCCCGGGATGTCCTGCTCGCCGAGCACGTCGGCTCCCGCGTCCACATCTGCCACCTGTCGACCGCCGGCTCCGTCGAGATCGTCCGCTGGGCCAAGTCCCGCGGCATCGACGTCACCGCCGAGGTCACCCCGCACCACCTGCTCCTCACCGACGAACTGGTGCGCACCTACAACCCGGTCTACAAGGTCAACCCGCCGCTGCGCACCGAGCGCGACGTGTTCGCCCTGCGCGAGGCGCTGGCCGACGGCACGATCGACATCGTCGCCACCGACCACGCCCCGCACCCGCACGAGGACAAGGACTGCGAGTGGGCCGCGGCCGCCATGGGGATGGTGGGCCTGGAGACCGCGTTGTCAGTGGTGCAGGAGACCATGGTGGACACCGGGCTCCTCACCTGGGCCGGGGTCGCCGACCGCATGTCCTTCAAGCCCGCCCAGATCGGGCGGGCCACCGGACACGGTCGCCCCGTCTCGGCAGGTGAGCCCGCCAACCTCACGCTCGTCGACACGGAATACCGTGGGGACGTGGACCCCGCGGGCTTCGCCTCGCGCAGCCGGAACACCCCGTACGAGGGGCGTGAGCTGCCGGGCCGTGTGACGCACACGTGGCTCCGGGGCAAGGCCACGCTCGTCGACGGGAAGCTCACGTGACATCTGCAATCCTCCTGGCCACCGGTCTCGCAGCGGAGAAGGAATCAGCCGAGGTCACCGACTGGGCCGCCCGTATCGGGTGGCTCGTCGGACTCGCGCTGTTCGTCGCGCTCATCTACTGGCTGATGCGCGAGGGCTGGAAATGGCGCGGCACGCTCCAGGGCGACCTGCCCGAGCTGCCCACCGCGCCGTCCGAGCCCGGTGCGGCGAAACTGACGATGAGCGGCCGCTACCACGGCTCCACCACCGCCGGGCAGTGGCTCGACCGCATCGTGGCGCACGGCCTCGGCACCCGCAGCCGGGTCGAGCTCACGCTGACGGACGCGGGACTGGACGTCGTACGCCCCGGCGCGGCCGACTTCTTCGTCCCCGCCGCCGCACTGCGCGAGGCCCGGCTCGACAAGGGCATCGCCGGCAAGGTCCTCACCGAGGGCGGACTGCTGGTCGTGACCTGGGAGCACGGCGACCGGCTGCTGGACTCCGGCTTCCGCTCGGACCGCGCGGCCGAGCACAACGAGTGGGTCGACGTCATTAACTCCATGATCAACAAGAAGACGGAAACGGAAGGCGCACGATGACGACCTCCACAAGGGGAGCCTCGAAGGTTCCCGCGGTACTCGTCCTGGAGGACGGCCGGATCTTCCGCGGCCGCGCCTACGGGGCCGTGGGGGAGACCTTCGGCGAGGCCGTGTTCTCCACCGGGATGACCGGCTACCAGGAGACGCTGACCGACCCGTCGTACCACCGCCAGGTCGTCGTGATGACCGCCCCGCACGTCGGCAACACCGGTGTCAACGACGAGGACGCCGAGTCGCAGCGGATCTGGGTCGCCGGCTACGTCGTGCGCGACCCCGCGCGCGTGCCCTCCAACTGGCGCTCGCGCCGCTCCCTGGACGAGGAGCTCACCCGGCAGGGCGTCGTCGGCATCTCCGGCATCGACACGCGCGCGTTGACGCGCCATCTGCGGGAGCGCGGCGCCATGCGCGTCGGCATCTTCTCCGGCAACGCGCTGCCCGACGACGGCACCATGCTCGCCGAGGTCCGCCAGGCCCCCGAGATGAAGGGCGCCAACCTCTCCGCCGAGGTCGCCACCAAGGAGGCGTACGTCGTCCCCGCGATCGGCGAGAAGAAGTTCACCGTCGCCGCCGTCGACCTCGGCATCAAGGGCATGACCCCGCACCGCATGGCCGAGCGCGGCATCGAGGTGCATGTGCTGCCCGCCACGGCGACCGTCGAGGACATCTACGCCGTGAACCCGGACGGCGTGTTCTTCTCCAACGGCCCCGGCGACCCCGCCACCGCCGACCACCCGGTCTCCGTCATGCAGGCGGTCCTGGAGCGCAGGACCCCGCTCTTCGGTATCTGCTTCGGCAACCAGATCCTCGGCCGCTCGCTCGGCTTCGGCACCTACAAGCTGAAGTACGGCCACCGCGGCATCAACCAGCCGGTGCAGGACCGCACCACCGGCAAGGTCGAGGTCACCGCGCACAACCACGGCTTCGCCGTCGACGCCCCGCTCGACAAGGTGTCCGACACCCCCTACGGCCGCGCCGAGGTCTCCCACGTCTGCCTCAACGACAACGTGGTGGAGGGCCTCCAGCTGCTCGACCAGCCGGCCTTCAGCGTCCAGTACCACCCCGAAGCGGCAGCGGGCCCGCACGACGCCGCCTACCTGTTCGACCGCTTCGTATCCCTGATGGAGGGCCAGCGTGCCTAAGCGCACCGATATCCAGTCCGTCCTGGTCATCGGCTCCGGCCCGATCGTCATCGGCCAGGCCGCCGAGTTCGACTACTCCGGCACCCAGGCGTGCCGCATCCTGCGCGCCGAGGGCCTCAGGGTCATCCTGGTCAACTCCAACCCGGCGACGATCATGACCGACCCGGAGATCGCCGACGCCACCTACGTCGAGCCGATCACCCCGGAGTTCGTCGAGAAGATCATCGCCAAGGAGCGCCCCGACGCCCTGCTGCCCACCCTGGGCGGCCAGACGGCCCTCAACACCGCGATCTCGCTGCACGAGGCGGGCACGCTGGAGAAGTACGGCGTCGAGCTCATCGGCGCCAACGTCGAGGCCATCAACAAGGGCGAGGACCGCGACCTCTTCAAGGGCGTCGTCGAAGCCGTGAACGCGAAGATCGGGCACGGCGAGTCCGCCCGCTCGGTCATCTGCCACTCCATGGACGACGTCCTCAAGGGCGTCGAGACGCTCGGCGGCTACCCCGTCGTCGTCCGCCCCTCCTTCACCATGGGCGGCGCCGGTTCCGGCTTCGCCCACGACGAGGAGGAGCTGCGCCGCATCGCGGGCCAGGGCCTCACGCTCTCCCCGACCACCGAGGTGCTCCTGGAGGAGTCCATCCTCGGCTGGAAGGAGTACGAGCTGGAGCTGATGCGCGACAAGAACGACAACGTCGTGGTCGTCTGCTCCATCGAGAACTTCGACCCCATGGGCGTCCACACCGGCGACTCGATCACCGTCGCACCCGCGATGACGCTGACCGACCGCGAGTACCAGCGCCTTCGTGACGTCGGTATCGCGATCATCCGCGAGGTCGGCGTCGACACCGGCGGCTGCAACATCCAGTTCGCGATCGACCCGGTCGACGGCCGGGTGATCGTCATCGAGATGAACCCGCGCGTGTCGCGCTCCTCGGCCCTCGCCTCCAAGGCGACCGGCTTCCCGATCGCCAAGATCGCGGCCAAGCTCGCCGTCGGCTACACCCTCGACGAGATCCCCAACGACATCACGCAGGAGACCCCGGCCTCCTTCGAGCCCACGCTCGACTACGTGGTCGTCAAGGCCCCGCGCTTCGCCTTCGAGAAGTTCCCCCAGGCCGACTCCACGCTGACCACCACCATGAAGTCGGTCGGCGAGGCCATGGCCATCGGCCGCAACTTCACCGAGGCCTTCCAGAAGGCGCTGCGCTCGCTGGAGAAGAAGGGCAGCCAGTTCACCTTCGTCGGCGAGCCCGGCGACAAGGACGCGCTGCTCGCGGAGTCCGTCCGGCCCACCGACGGCCGGATCAACACCGTCATGCAGGCCATCCGCGCGGGCGCCACGCCCGAGGAGATCTTCGAGTACACGAAGATCGACCCCTGGTTCGTCGACCAGCTCTTCCTCATCAAGGAGATCGCCGACGAGCTCGCCGCGGCGCCGAAGCTGGACCCCGAGCTGCTGGCCGAGGCCAAGCGGCACGGCTTCTCCGACCAGCAGATCGGCGAGATCCGCGGCCTGCGCGAGGACGTCGTCCGCGAGGTGCGGCACGCGCTCGGCATCCGCCCGGTCTACAAGACGGTCGACACCTGCGCCGCGGAGTTCGCCGCGAAGACGCCGTACTTCTACTCCTCCTACGACGAGGAGACGGAGGTCGCTCCCCGCGAGAAGCCGGCCGTCATCATCCTCGGCTCCGGCCCCAACCGCATCGGCCAGGGCATCGAGTTCGACTACTCCTGCGTCCACGCCTCCTTCGCGCTGAGCGAGGCCGGGTACGAGACCGTGATGGTCAACTGCAACCCGGAGACCGTCTCCACGGACTACGACACCTCCGACCGCCTGTACTTCGAGCCGCTGACGCTCGAAGACGTGCTGGAGATCGTCCACGCGGAGTCCCTCGCGGGCCCCATCGCCGGTGTCGTCGTCCAACTGGGCGGCCAGACCCCGCTGGGCCTGTCGCAGGCGCTCAAGGACAACGGCGTGCCGATCGTGGGCACCTCGCCGGAGGCCATCCACGCCGCCGAGGACCGCGGCGCCTTCGGCCGCGTGCTCGCCGAGGCCGGCCTCCCGGCCCCCAAGCACGGCACCGCGACCACCTTCGCCGAGGCCAAGGCCATCGCCGACGAGATCGGCTACCCGGTCCTGGTGCGGCCGTCGTACGTCCTCGGCGGACGCGGCATGGAGATCGTCTACGACGAGACCCGCCTCGCCTCCTACATCGCCGAGTCGACCGAGATCAGCCCCTCCCGGCCGGTCCTCGTCGACCGCTTCCTCGACGACGCCATCGAGATCGACGTCGACGCCCTCTACGACGGCGAGGAGCTCTACCTCGGCGGCGTCATGGAGCACATCGAGGAGGCCGGCATCCACTCCGGCGACTCGGCGTGCGCCCTGCCCCCGATCACGCTCGGCGGCTTCGACATCAAGCGCCTGCGGGCCTCGACCGAGGCCATCGCCAAGGGTGTCGGCGTGCGCGGCCTGATCAACATCCAGTTCGCGATGGCCGGTGACATCCTCTACGTCCTGGAGGCCAACCCGCGCGCGTCCCGCACCGTCCCCTTCACCTCGAAGGCGACCGCGGTACCGCTGGCCAAGGCCGCCGCCCGGATCTCGCTCGGCGCGACCGTCGCCGAACTGCGGGCAGAGGGGCTGCTTCCGGCCAACGGCGACGGAGGCGAGCTCCCCTTCGACGCGCCGATCTCCGTCAAGGAGGCCGTCATGCCGTGGTCGCGCTTCCGCGACATCCACGGCCGCGGCGTCGACACCGTCCTCGGCCCGGAGATGCGCTCCACCGGTGAGGTCATGGGCATCGACTCGGTCTTCGGCACGGCGTACGCCAAGTCGCAGGCCGGCGCCTACGGCCCGCTGCCCACCAAGGGCCGCGCGTTCATCTCGGTCGCCAACCGCGACAAGCGCTCGATGATCTTCCCGGCGCGCGAGCTGGTCGCCCACGGCTTCGAGCTGCTCGCCACCTCCGGCACCGCCGAGGTCCTCAAGCGCAACGGCATCAACGCCACGATCGTGCGCAAGCAGTCCGAGGGCACCGGCCCCAACGGCGAGAAGACCATCGTCCAGCTCATCCACGACGGCGAGGTCGACCTCATCGTCAACACCCCGTACGGCACCGGTGGCCGCCTCGACGGCTACGAGATCCGTACGGCGGCCGTGGCACGGTCGGTCCCGTGCCTGACGACGGTCCAGGCGCTCGCCGCCGCCGTCCAGGGCATCGACGCCCTCAACCACGGTGACGTGGGCGTCCGCTCACTGCAGGAACACGCGGAACACCTGACCGCCGCCCGCGACTAGCAGCCCTGAGGGGGACACCGGAGACGGTGTCCCCCTCTTCGTGAGGTCACCTGAGACTTCAAGAGGACACTCGATGTACAAGATCTTCTTCCAGCTCGTCTTCAAGCGCATGGACCCTGAGAAGGCCCACTACCTCGCCTTCCGCTGGATCCGCCTCGCCGTCCGCGTTCCCGTGCTCCGCACCTTCGTCGCCGCCGCCCTCGCCCCCCGCCACGAGGAGCTGCGCACCGAGGCCTTCGGGCTGCGCATGCACGGCCCCTTCGGGCTCGCCGCCGGCTTCGACAAGAACGCCGTCGCCATCGACGGCATGTCGATGCTGGGCTTCGACCACGTGGAGATCGGCACGGTGACGGGGGAGGCCCAGCCCGGCAACCCCAAGCAGCGGCTCTTCCGGCTCGTGAAGGACCGCGCGCTCATCAACCGCATGGGCTTCAACAACGAGGGCTCGCTGGCCGTAGCGGCCCGCCTGGCCTCCCGTACGCCCGTCTTCAACACCGTCGTGGGTGTCAACATCGGCAAGACCAAGGTCGTACCGGAGGCCGAGGCCGCCGCCGACTACGTGAAGTCGACCGAGCGGCTCGCGCCCTACGCCGACTACCTGGTCGTGAACGTGTCGTCGCCGAACACCCCCGGGCTGCGCAATCTTCAGGCCACCGAGGCGCTGCGGCCGCTCCTGAGCGCCGTACGCGAGGCCGCCGACCGTACGGTCACCAGCCGCCGTGTCCCGCTCCTGGTGAAGATCGCGCCCGACCTCGCGGACGAGGACGTCGACGCGGTGGCCGACCTGGCCGTCGAGCTCGGCCTGGACGGGATCATCGCCACGAACACGACCATCGCGCGCGAGGGCCTCGGTCTGACATCCGAACCCTCGCTCGTGAAGGAGACCGGCGGCCTGTCCGGAGCCCCGCTCAAGGCGCGCTCCCTGGAGGTGCTCAGGCGCCTCTACGCGCGCGTGGGCGACCGCATCACCCTCGTGGGCGTCGGCGGCATCGAGGACGCCGAGGACGCCTGGCAGCGCATCCTCGCCGGTGCCACGCTCGTCCAGGGCTACAGCGCGTTCGTCTACCAGGGGCCCTTCTGGGGCCGCACCATCCACAAGGGGCTCGCCGCTCGCCTCCGCACGAGCCCGTACGCCACGCTCGCCGACGCGGTCGGCGCCGACGTAAGGAAGCCGGCATGAGCTCTCTCGCACCCTTCGGCGCGCGCCTTCGGCATGTCATGGACGAGCGCGGCCCGCTGTGCGTCGGCATCGACCCGCACGCCTCCCTGCTCAGCGAATGGGGCCTGAACGACGACGTGGCCGGGCTGGAGCGGTTCAGCCGCACGGTCGTCGAGGCGGTCGCCGACCGGGTCGCCGTCCTCAAGCCGCAGAGCGCGTTCTTCGAGCGCTTCGGGTCGCGCGGTGTCGCCGTCCTGGAGAAGTCGGTCGAGGAGGCGCGGGCGGCCGGTGCGCTGGTCGTCATGGACGCCAAGCGCGGCGACATCGGCTCGACCATGGCCGCGTACGCCGAGGCCTTCCTGCACAAGGACTCCCCGCTGTTCTCCGACGCCCTCACCGTCTCGCCGTACCTCGGCTACGGCTCGCTCTCGCCGGCGGTCGCGCTGGCGCGGGAGAGCGGCGCCGGTCTGTTCGTGCTGGCGCTGACGTCCAACCCCGAGGGCGGCGAGGTCCAGCACGCGATCCGCGCGGACGGCCGCAACGTCGGTGCGACGATGCTGGCGCATCTGGCGGCCGAGAACGCGGGGGAGGAGCCCCTGGGTTCCTTCGGTGCCGTCGTCGGTGCCACGCTGGGCGATCTGTCGTCCTACGACCTGGACATCAACGGTCCGCTCCTCGCGCCCGGCATCGGCGCCCAGGGGGCCACTGCGGCCGATCTTCCCAAGGTGTTCGGCTCCGTGGTGCGCAATGTCGTCCCCAACGTCAGCCGGGGGGTCCTGCGGCACGGTCCCGACGTCGGCGCGCTGCGGGCGGCCGCGGAGCGGTTCGCGGAGGAGACCCGGGCCGCCGTGGCGTGAGGCCGACGTCGCCGTGGTGGGGGACCAAGGTCGCCATGGCGGTCGTATGACGGTCGTCCGAGGCGTTCGAGACGCTCGGTCGAGACCTCCGATGAGTGCTTCCAGGACGACTTGAGGCTGAATACATCCTCAAATCCGGGGCAGTATGCCTGAAATGTCCGGCCTGACGGAGGCTGACCAGGACTTTTCCGCTGTTCTCGCTGACTCTGGCGGAGTTGGCCGCTAGTCTCCGACGCAGAGTGAACGGGCAAGCGTGTTGCTCGTGGCTCCCCAGGTGTGGGGCGACTAGGTTCCTCACCGGTCCGTATCCGACAGTTCAACATCCGAGGTGACGTAGGCGTGGCTCTTCCGCCCCTTACCCCTGAACAGCGCGCAGCCGCGCTCGAAAAGGCCGCCGCGGCTCGCCGGGAGCGGGCCGAGGTCAAGAATCGACTCAAGCACTCCGGCGCCTCTCTCCACGAGGTCATCAAGCAGGGCCAGGAGAACGACGTCATCGGCAAGATGAAGGTCTCCGCCCTGCTCGAGTCGCTGCCCGGCGTGGGCAAGGTCCGCGCCAAGCAGATCATGGAGCGACTGGGCATCTCCGAGAGCCGCCGTGTGCGGGGTCTCGGTTCGAACCAGATCGCTTCTCTGGAGCGTGAGTTCGGCAGCACCGGTTCCTGAGTCCGGCACAGTCCGGACCGGGAGTCCCGGGCACCCCGGGATTGCTGGAATAATCGCTGCATGAGTGAACGTCCGCGGCTGACCGTGCTCTCCGGCCCCTCAGGGGTCGGCAAGAGCACGGTCGTCGCCCATATGCGCAAGGAACACCCCGAGGTCTGGCTCTCGGTGTCGGCGACGACCCGCAAGCCCCGCCCCGGCGAGAAGCACGGTGTCCACTACTTCTTCGTCACCGACGAGGAGATGGACAAGCTGATCGCCAACGGTGAGCTGCTGGAGTGGGCCGAGTTCGCCGGCAATCGCTACGGCACCCCGCGCAACGCGGTGCTGGAGCGGCTGGAGGCGGGCGAGCCGGTTCTCCTGGAGATCGACCTCCAGGGCGCCCGGCAGGTCCGCGAGTCCATGTCCGAGGCTCAGCTGGTGTTCCTGGCCCCGCCCTCCTGGGAGGAGCTGGTGCGCAGGCTCACGGGACGTGGCACCGAGCCGCCGGAGGTGATCGAGCGCCGTCTTGAGGCGGCGAAGGTCGAGCTGGCGGCCGAGCCCGAGTTCGATGTGACCTTGGTCAACACCTCCGTCGAGGACGTGGCGCGTGAGCTGCTAGCCTTGATGGAAGTTGTGTGATCGTGCCTTTCATTGAGGCTTGATCATCCACACTGATTCTTTCCCACCCATCGGAAGGCAGAGCGTGTCCTCTTCCATCACCGCGCCCGAGGGCATCATCAACCCTCCGATCGACGAGCTCCTCGAGGCCACCGACTCGAAGTACAGCCTCGTGATCTACGCGGCCAAGCG
The DNA here is from genome assembly GCF_042894505.1 of Streptomyces sp. NPDC001536. NCBI lineage: Bacteria > Bacillati > Actinomycetota > Actinomycetes > Kitasatosporales > Streptomycetaceae > Streptomyces > Streptomyces sp. NPDC001536. The sequence goes on along the minus strand of NZ_JBIAVQ010000017.1, from coordinate 110,550 downwards.
TGCTCGCCAGATCAACGCGTACTACTCGCAGCTCGGTGAGGGCCTCCTCGAGTACGTCGGTCCGCTCGTCGACACCCACGTGCACGAGAAGCCGCTCTCGATCGCGCTCCGCGAGATCAACGCGGGTCTGCTGACGTCCGAGGCCGTCGAGGGCCCCGCGCAGTAGTACTTTCATATTGCAGTTGGCTTTTCCACAGGCCCGGCAGCGCGACTGTCGGGCCTGTGGTGTGTCATGGGAGTCGTAGGTTCGAGGGATGGGAGTCCTGGTGGACAAGCCGAGGGTCGTGCTGGGGGTCAGCGGCGGCATCGCCGCGTACAAGGCCTGTGAGCTGCTGCGCAGACTGACGGAATCGGGCCACGACGTACGTGTGGTGCCCACCGCCTCCGCCCTGCACTTCGTCGGCGCCGCCACCTGGTCCGCCCTCTCCGGCAACCCGGTCTCGACCGAGGTGTGGGACGACGTCCACGAGGTGCCGCACGTCCGCATCGGACAGCACGCCGACCTGGTGATCGTCGCCCCGGCCACCGCCGACATGCTCGCGAAGGCCGCCCACGGCCTCGCGGACGACCTGCTCACCAACACGCTCCTGACCGCCCGTTGTCCGGTCGTCTTCGCCCCCGCGATGCACACCGAGATGTGGGAGCACCCGGCCACCCAGGAGAACGTGGCGACGCTGCGCCGCCGGGGCGCGGTCGTGATCGAGCCGGCCGTCGGGCGTCTCACCGGCGTCGACACCGGCAAGGGCCGGCTGCCCGACCCGGGGGAGATCTTCGAGGTCTGCCGCCGCGTCCTGGCCCGGGGCGTCACCGAGCCGGACCTCAAGGGACGGCATGTGGTCGTCAGCGCCGGCGGCACCCGTGAACCCCTCGACCCGGTCCGCTTCCTCGGCAACCGCTCCTCCGGCAAGCAGGGCTACGCCCTCGCCCGCACCGCCGCCGCCCGCGGCGCCCGCGTCACGCTCATCGCCGCGAACACCGGCCTTCCGGACCCGGCAGGCGTGGACGTCGTCCCCGTCGGCACGGCCGTACACCTGCGTGAAGCCGTCCTGAAGGCGGCCGAGGACGCCGACGCGGTCGTCATGGCCGCCGCCGTCGCGGACTTCCGTCCCGAGACATACGCGGCCGGAAAGATCAAGAAGAAGGACGGCCAGGAACCGGAACCCATCGTCCTGGTGCGGAATCCGGACATCCTGGCGGAGATCTCGGCCGACCGGGCCCACCCCGGACAGGTGGTCGTCGGATTCGCCGCCGAGACGGACGACGTGCTGGCCAACGGCCGTACCAAGCTCGCCCGCAAGGGCTGCGACCTACTCGTCGTCAACGAGGTGGGGGAGCGCAAGACTTTCGGGGCGGAAGAGAACGAGGCGGTGGTGCTGGGCGCCGACGGCACCGAGACGCCGGTCCCGCACGGCCCGAAGGAAGCATTGGCCGAAATCGTGTGGGATCTGGTGGCCCGGCGCATGAAGTGAATGTTTCATTCGCTTCACTGCGCTCTGACACCTCGGTAATAGAGGCGTGGCGGGCCTGGCCAAGCCCGCTCGGGATTGGGCAGAATGCCCGTGCCGCAGGTCACAGGGCTCCCGCCTGGCGAGACAGGTGACCCCGTGGCTGAGCACGACCGATAAACTGTTCTCGGACGATGCCGGGCGCAGCCCCCGAGCCCGTCCGCCCATGATCAGCCAGCAGCCGCTGCAACCCCAGGGAGCGTTGTGTCCCGTCGTCTGTTCACCTCGGAGTCTGTGACCGAGGGTCACCCCGACAAGATCGCTGACCAGATCAGCGACACCATTCTCGACGCGCTCCTGCGCGAGGACCCGACCTCCCGGGTCGCGGTCGAGACCCTCATCACGACCGGCCTGGTGCACGTGGCCGGTGAGGTCACCACCAAGGCGTACGCGCCGATCCCCCAGCTCGTGCGGGACAAGATCCTCGCGATCGGCTACGACTCCTCGAAGAAGGGCTTCGACGGCGCCTCCTGCGGCGTCTCGGTGTCCATCGGCTCGCAGTCCCCGGACATCGCGCAGGGTGTCGACACCGCTTACGAGAAGCGGGTCGAGGGCGACGAGGACGAGCTCGACAAGCAGGGCGCCGGCGACCAGGGCCTGATGTTCGGCTACGCGACGGACGAGACGCCGACGCTGATGCCGCTGCCGATCTTCCTGGCCCACCGTCTGTCGAACCGTCTGTCCGAGGTCCGCAAGAACGGCACGATCCCCTACCTGCGCCCCGACGGCAAGACGCAGGTCACCATCGAGTACGACGGCGACAAGGCCGTCCGCCTCGACACGGTCGTGGTCTCCTCGCAGCACGCCTCCGACATCGACCTGGAGTCGCTGCTCGCCCCCGACATCCGCGAGTTCGTCGTGGAGCCGGAGCTGAAGGCGCTGCTCGACGAGGGCATCAAGCTGGAGACCGAGGGCTACCGTCTCCTGGTCAACCCGACCGGCCGCTTCGAGATCGGCGGTCCGATGGGTGACGCGGGTCTGACCGGCCGCAAGATCATCATCGACACGTACGGCGGTATGGCCCGCCACGGTGGCGGCGCTTTCTCCGGCAAGGACCCGTCCAAGGTGGACCGTTCGGCCGCGTACGCGATGCGCTGGGTCGCCAAGAACGTCGTCGCGGCCGGTCTCGCCTCGCGCTGCGAGGTGCAGGTGGCGTACGCGATCGGCAAGGCCGAGCCCGTCGGTCTCTTCGTCGAGACCTTCGGCACCGCCAAGGTCGACGCCGAGAGGATCGAGAAGGCCATCGACGAGGTCTTCGACCTCCGCCCGGCCGCGATCATCCGCGACCTTGACCTGCTCCGCCCGATCTACGCCCAGACCGCCGCGTACGGCCACTTCGGCCGTGAGCTGCCCGACTTCACGTGGGAGCGCACGGACCGGGTGGACGCGCTGCGCAAGGCGGCGGGGCTGTAAGGCCCGGCACCACGGTTCTTCCCGAAGCCCGGCGTCCCTTGGGGGACGCCGGGCTTCGGTGCGTTCGGGCGGCGTCGGATGTCAGTGGGGTTTGGTAAGAATGCAAGCGTGAGCAGCGAGGATGAGCAGGTCGGTGGTGGGGGCGAGGGGGCGCCGCCTGAGCAGCTTGCGTTCATTCGGGAGAGTGTGCGGAAGGCGAAGGTGCCGCGGGCAAAGCCGCGGACCTGGCGGGGGGCCGCGCTGGCCAAGGAGTTGCCCGTCGCGCGGGTGCTCGTGGACAAGGGCGTACTGCATCTTGACCGGTACTTCGACTACGCGGTGCCTGAGGAACTCGACGCCGAGGCGCAGCCCGGGGTGCGCGTCCGGGTGCGGTTCGGGGCCGGGCGCGGACGGGTGCGGGACGGGCGGCGTGAGGGTGGCGGACTGATCGACGGGTTTCTCGTCGAGCGGGTCGCCGAGTCCGACTACGCCGGGCCGTTGGCCGCGCTGGCTCAGGTCGTGTCGCCCGAACCCGTGCTCGGCCAGGAGCTGTTGGGGCTCGCCCGGGCCGTGGCCGATCGGTATGCCGGGAGTCTCGCCGATGTGCTGCAGCTCGCCGTGCCGCCGCGGAGCGCACGGGCCGAGCAGATGGCTTCGGCGGAGCCGCTCCCGCCGCCCGGGGTGCCTGAGGCCGGGTCCTGGAGCCGGTACGAGCGGGGGGCGGGCTTTCTTGAGGCGCTCGCCTCGGGTGGGGCGCCGCGGGCCGTCTGGAACGCGTTGCCCGGGCCCGAGTGGTGTGACGAACTGGCTCGGGCCGTCGCCGCCACACTGGCCTCCGGGCGCGGGGCGCTCGTCGTGGTGCCGGACGGGCGGGCCGTCGCGCGGGTCGATGCCGCGCTGACCGCCTTGCTGGGGGAAGGGCGGCATGCCGTGCTCACCGCCGACGCGGGGCCCGAGAAGCGGTACCGGGAGTGGCTCGCCGTGCGGCGGGGGAGCGTACGGGCCGTGGTGGGGACCCGGGCCGCCATGTTCGCGCCCGTACGGGATCTCGGGCTCGTCGCCATCTGGGACGACGGGGACGACAGCCACAGCGAGCCGCACGCGCCGCAGCCGCACGCCCGTGAGGTGCTGTTGCTGCGGGCCGCCCAGGACAGGTGCGGCTTTCTGCTGGGCGGCTGGAGCTGCACCGTGGAGGCCGCGCAGCTCGTCGAGAGCGGGTGGGCGGCGCCGATCGTCGCCGTGCGCGAGCAGGTGCGGGGTGCCGCGCCGCTCGTACGGACCGTGGGGGACGGGGATCTGGCCAGGGACGGGGCCGCGCGCGCCGCCCGGCTGCCGACCCTTGCCTGGCAGGCCGTCAGGGAGGGGCTGAAGCAGGGGCCGGTGCTCGTGCAGGTCCCGCGGCGTGGGTATGTGCCGCGGATGGCGTGTGCCAACTGCCGGGCGCCCGCGCGGTGTCGGCACTGTTCGGGGCCGTTGGAGGCCCAGGAGGGCGTGGATGCCCTGCGGTGCGGGTGGTGCGGGCGTGAGGACGGTGCCTGGCACTGTCCGGAGTGCGGCGGGTTCCGGCTGCGGGCCCAGGTCGTGGGGGCTCGGCGGACCGCGGAGGAGTTGGGGCGGGCGTTTCCCGCCGTACCGGTGCGGACCTCCGGGCGGGAGCATGTACTGGACACCGTGCCGGGGGCGCCCGCGCTCGTCGTGAGTACGCCGGGGGCCGAGCCGGTGGCCGAGGGCGGCTATGCGGCCGCGCTGTTGCTGGACGGGTGGGCCATGCTCGGGCGGCCCGATCTGCGGGCCGGTGAGGACGCGTTGCGCAGGTGGATCGCCGCGGCGGCGCTCGTGCGGCCGCAGGGGGTGGGGGGCACCGTGGTCGTCGTCGCGGAGCCGACGTTGCGGCCTGTGCAGGCGTTGGTGCGGTGGGATCCCGTGGGGCACGCGGTGCGGGAGCTTTCCGAGCGGGCCGAGTTGGGGTTTCCGCCGGTGTCGCGGATGGCGGCGGTGTCGGGGGTGGGGGAGGCGGTCGCGGCGTTTCTCGGTGCGGTGGAACTGCCGGGGGAGGCGGAGGTGTTGGGGCCGGTGCCGATGGCTGTCACGGGTGCGCAGGGGCCGCGGCGGGTGGGGGCGGCGCCGCCGGGGGAGCGGTGGGAGCGGGTGTTGATTCGGGTGCCGCCGGGGAAGGGGGCGGTGCTGGCGTCCGCGCTGAAGGCTGCGCAGGCCGCACGGATGGCTCGGGGGAGTGGGGAGCCGGTGGTGCGGGTGCGGATCGATCCGCCTGACATCGGGTGACTTGGTTGTCCGGTGCGGGTGCGTTGTGGGCATCCGGCCTTCGGCCGGATGGGTTTCCCACCCGCACCGCCCGTGCTGCTTTCGTTGTCGGGTGCGGGTGGCCCCTGTGGGGGCTGAGCGCCGTCGGCGGCTTGCGGCGGCTTGTGACGGGGCGTGCGCGGGACCGGCCACGCATGCGGCTGCCCTCCCAGGGAGCCCGGGAGGGCAGGGGTCGTGGTGGGGTCAGCCGTTGCGGGGGCCCGGGAAGGCGGTGGGGCGGGCCTCTTCGCGTAGGGCCGGGCTGCCCGCCGTCGGCTGGGTGGGCATGGAGCGGGCCGCGGGGACCGTCGGTACCGCGGGGATACCGGTGTTGACGCTGACCGTGTGGGTGCTCGGCGCCTCGGTGGTGCGCTCGGCCTCGGCGGCCGCCTGGGTCGCGGCGCGGCGGGCGCCGTAGCGACGGTGGACCGCCTGCTTGGTGACCCCGAGCGCGGAGCCCACCGCGTCCCACGAGAAGCCGAGCGAGCGGTCGAAGTCGACCGCGGCCGTCACCAGGGTCTCGACGCTGTCCCGCAGCTCCTGCGCGAGACGGACCGTCGGCGCGGGGGCGCGTCCGTAGACGACGAAGCCCGTGGAGGGGCCGGAGCGGCGCGGGCGGTAGACGTTCCCCAACTGGGCGGTGAGCGTGCGCAGTGCGTCCACCTGCCGGCGGACCCGCTCGATGTCCCGCACCAGCAAGTGCAGGCTGGCCCGAGCCTGGGCGTCGTGGGTTGCGTGGTCGGCCATGAACAAGCCTCTCGAACCGGCGATGAAAAGGATCGGGCCGCTACAGCGGCCCGTTGTGGTCAACTCTTTCTTGACCAACGCTTGGGCGCTCCGCTGGTCACGCAGTGGGGGCGTAGCGGCATATGCGTGCGCCCCGGGAGGGGGGTTCGCGCCTCGATTCCGGCACGGTCCACTCCGTCGGCGGTATTTCTTTCCGTGGTCATAGACTTGTGCGTTGCCCGCACAACCCCCGCCCGAGAGGCCCGAACCCACCCATGAAGCTGGTCTTCGCCGGTACCCCCGAGGTCGCCGTTCCCGCTCTGGACGCTCTGATCGCCTCCGGGCGCCACGAGGTGGCCGCCGTCGTCACGCGGCCCGACGCGCCGGCCGGGCGGGGGCGCCGACTCGTCGCGAGCCCGGTGGCCGAGCGGGCCGTGGAGGCGGGCATCGAGGTGCTGAAGCCCCTCAAGCCGCGGGACCCGGAGTTCCTGGAGCGGCTGCGGGAGATCGCCCCCGACTGCTGCCCCGTCGTCGCCTACGGGGCACTGCTGCCCCGCGTCGCCCTCGACATCCCCGCCCACGGCTGGGTCAACCTGCACTTCTCGCTGCTGCCCGCCTGGCGTGGGGCCGCGCCCGTGCAGCACTCCATCATGGCGGGCGACGAGATCACCGGGGCCTCCACCTTCCTCATCGAGGAGGGCCTCGACTCCGGGCCCGTCTACGGCACCGTCACCGAGGAGATCCGGTACACCGACACCAGCGGCGACCTGCTGACCCGGCTCGCCTTCGCCGGCTCCGGACTGCTCGCGGCGACCATGGACGGCATCGAGGACGGCACCCTGAAGGCCGTACCGCAGCCCGCCGAGGGCATCACCCTCGCTCCGAAGATCACCGTCGAGGACGCGCAGGTCGACTGGGGCACCCCGGCGCTGCGGGTCGACCGGGTCGTACGCGGGTGCACGCCCGCCCCCGGCGCCTGGACGGTCTTCCGCGGCGAGCGGCTCAAGCTCATCCAGGTGGGGCCCGCGCCCGAGCGCACCGACCTCGCCCCGGCACAGCTCGCCGTCGGCAAGAACAGCGTCCACGTGGGCACCGGCTCCCACGGCGTGGAGCTGCTGTGGGTGCAGGCCCAGGGCAAGAAGCCGATGAAGGCCGCCGACTGGGCGCGCGGGGTGCGGATCGGCGACGGCGAGACGCTCGGCGCCTGATCCCTCGGCGGGCAACGCGCGCACAGGTGGGACGTACGCTTGGTGCGTATCCCGTCAACACATCCGGAGCACCTTTTTCGTGAGCGACCAGTCCCGTGGGCCCCGCCCGTCCGGCAAGCCCTACCGTCGGCCCAAGAAGGACCCCGTCCGCTTCCTCGCCTTCGAGGCCCTGCGGGCCGTGGACGAGCGCGACGCGTACGCCAACCTTGTTCTCCCGCCGCTGCTGCGCAAGGCGCGGGAGAAGGGCGACTTCGACGGCCGGGACGCGGCGCTGGCCACCGAGCTCGTCTACGGGACGCTCCGGCGCCAGGGGACGTACGACGCCGTCATCGCCGCCTGTGTCGACCGGCCGCTGCGGGAGGTCGACCCGCCGGTCCTCGACGTGCTGAGCCTCGGGGTCCATCAGCTGCTCGGGACGCGGATTCCCACGCACGCCGCGGTGTCCGCCTCCGTCGAGCTCGCGCGCGTGGTGCTCGGTGACGGGCGGGCCAAGTTCGTGAACGCCGTGCTGCGCAAGGTCGCACAGGACGATCTGGACGGATGGATCGCCCGCGTGGCCCCGCCGTACGAGGACGACCCCGAGGAGCATCTCGCCGTCGTGCACTCGCACCCCCGCTGGGTCGTCTCCGCCCTGTGGGACTCGCTCGGCGGCCCGCGGGCCGGCATCGAGGAGCTGCTGGCGGCGGACAACGAACGGCCCGAGGTGACGCTGGTCGCCCGGCCCGGCCGGGCCGGCACCGACGAGCTGCTGCGGGAGGAGGCCGCCGTCGCCGGGCGCTGGTCGCCGTACGCCGTGCGGCTGGCCGAGGGCGGCGAGCCCGGGGCCATCGAGGCCGTACGGGAGGGCCGTGCGGGCGTGCAGGACGAGGGCAGCCAGCTGGTGGCCCTGGCGCTCGCCAACGCGCCTCTGGAGGGGCCGGACGGGAAGTGGCTCGACGGGTGCGCGGGGCCCGGTGGCAAGGCCGCGCTGCTGGCCGCGCTGGCCGCGGAGCGGGGTGCGGTGTTGCTGGCCTCCGAGAAGCAGCCGCACCGGGCCGGGCTCGTGGCGAAGGCGCTGGACGGGAATCCGGGGCCGTATCAGGTGATCGCCGCGGACGGGCTCAGGCCGCCGTGGCGGTCGGGCAGTTTCGACCGGGTGCTGATGGATGTGCCGTGCACCGGGCTGGGGGCGTTGCGACGGCGGCCGGAAGCGCGGTGGCGGCGGCGGCCGGAGGATCTTGAGGGGTTCGGGTTGTTGCAGCGGGGGCTGCTGAAGACCGCGCTGGACTCCGTCAGGGTGGGCGGGGTTGTGGGGTATGCGACCTGTTCGCCGCACCTTGCCGAGACGCGGGCCGTTGTCGAGGACGTGCTGAAGCAGTGGCCCGATGCGGAGTTGATCGATGCGCGGGCCTTGCTGCCGGGGGTGCCGGCGCTGGGTGAGGGGCCGGATGTGCAGTTGTGGCCGCATGTGCATGGGACCGATGCGATGTATCTGGCGTTGATCCGTCGGACGGGGTGAGGTTCGCCTTTTCGCCGTGGGGGTGCGGACACATCGCGGCTGAAGGCCGTCTGGGGCTGGTCGCGCAGTTCCCCGCGTCCCTAGGGGGTTTGGCTCACCGTTTCTGATTCCGTCACCGCCGGTGCGTTACCGTCCTCCTTCGCCAGCCTGTGGGGCCACCACACCCTCGGGCCCACGTCCAGGAACAGGGCCGTCACCAGTACCGAACGGACGATGAAGGTGTCCAGGAGGACGCCCAGGGCCACCGCGAAGCCGATCTCGGCGAAGGCGACCATGGGGAGGGTGCCGAGGGCGGCGAAGGTGCCGGCCAGGACCAGGCCTGCCGAGGTGATGACGGCGCCTGTCGCCGCGAGGCCGGTGACCACGCCCGGGCGGGTGCCCTGGCGGGCCGCCTCCTCGCGGATGCGGGTGGTCAGGAAGATGTTGTAGTCGATGCCCAGGGCCACCAGGAAGACGAAGACGAAGAGCGGGAAGTCCGTCGTCTCTCCCGCGTAGTCGAACAGATACCTGAACGCGAGCGCGCTGATTCCCAGGGCCGCCGCGAACGACAGGATCACCGTCCCGATCAGCAGCAGCGGAGCGATCAGGGCGCGCAGCAGGGCGCACAGGATCAGCATGACGACGATCAGCACCAGCGGGATGATCAGGATGTTGTCGTGCGTGGTCGCCTTGTCCATGTCGAGCAGGGAGGCCGTACCCCCGCCGACCTGGGCGTCGGCGTCCGGCACCGCGTGGACGGCGTCCCGGACGCGTTCGACGGTCTGCTTCGCCGCCTCGCTGTCGGCCGGGTCGGTCATGGTCGCCTCGAACAGGACCTTGCCTTCGAACGACGGTTTCGTGCCCGGTGGCAGGCCCAGCGACTCGGGGACGACGCCGTCGGTGGCGGCCACGGCCTCGCCCACCTGTTGCGCCTGCGCCTGGTTGCTGATGATGACCAGGGGATCGCCGCTGCCCGCCGGGAAGTAGCGCGCGGAGACCTCCTGGCCGACGATCGAGTCCGGTTTCCCGGTGAACGCGTCCGCGTTGCTGATGCCCTCGGCGCGCAGCTGGATCAGGCCCAGCGAGCAGACCGCGAGGGCCAGTGCGGTGACGGTCCACACCATGCGCGGCCGGCGGGCGATACGGCGGCCCATCCGGGCCCACAGGCCCCGTTCGATGCGGTCGGGGTCGCCGAAGTGCGGGATCGCGGGCCAGAAGATCCAGCGGCCGCAGATCACCAGCAGGGCGGGGAAGAGGCTCATCATCGCCAGCAGGGCCACCGCCACGCCGATCGCCGCGACCGGGCCGAGGCCGCTGGTCGAGTTCATCTCCGCGGCCAGCAGCACCAGCATGCTCAGCACGACGGTCGCGCCGGACGCGATCACGGCCGGGCCCGCGCGGTGCAGGGCCAGCGCCATCGCCTCGTGCCGGTCCTCGTGTCGGTGCAGTTCCTCGCGGTAGCGGGCGACGAGGAGCAGGGCATAGTCCGTCCCCGCGCCGAAGACCAGGACCGTGAGAATGCCCGCGCTCTGGCCGTTGACCGTCAGGCCCGCGTGCTCCGCGAGCAGGTAGATGAGGGCCTGTGCGGTGAACAGGGCGACGATGACCGAGAGCAGGGGGACCAGGAGCAGGGTGGGGCTGCGATAGGTGATCAGCAGCATCACGATGACGACGCCCATCGCGGACAGCAGCAGCGTGGAGTCGATGCCCTCGAAGGCCTCGGAGAAGTCGGCGGAGGTGCCGCCCGGGCCGGTGATGTGCACCGCGAGGCCGTCGCCGCCCTCGCCGACGTCCTCCCGGATGGTGTCGACCGCGGGGGCGATCTCCTCCCAGCCCTTCTCGTCCATCGTGATCGGTACGAGGATCTGGGCCGCGCGCGGATCCGTCTCACGGTCGAAGACCGGGCCGCGGGTCTCCGCGCCGCGGATGCCGTGGTCCCGGAGCTCCTTGATCTGCCGTGCGTCCTCCTCGATCCGCGCCCGGTCCTGGGCGGTCAGACCGTCCGCACGGGCGTAGACGACGACCGCGGGGATCTGCTCGGGCCTGAAGTCCTCGGAGATCTTGAGGACTTGCGTGGACTCGGCGGAGCCGGGCAGCCAGGAGGCGGCGTCGTTGTCCTGGGCGTCGGTGAGTTTCTGGGCGAAGGGCGCGGTCAGGAACAGCGCGACGATCCACAGCGCCAGGACGACCCACTTGGCGCGCCGTCCGCACACCAGATGCCCGATGCCTTGCTTCCCGGTCATGGCCACCCCCGCAGCCCCGAAGCCTCATGGTCGGCCGCCCAATATGGCACGGCTTGCCCCGGCACAACATCCGATGAACGGCTTAGGTCTGGACCGGCGCGAACATTCGTGCCCGGACGTGGCAGAGTTGGGTCATGGCCGCGCAGATCAACCCCAGCATTCTGTCCGCAGACTTCGCCCGCCTCGCGGACGAGGCGAAGGCGGTGGAGGGAGCCGACTGGCTCCACGTCGACGTCATGGACAACCATTTCGTCCCGAACCTCACGCTCGGGGTGCCGGTCGTAGAGTCGCTCGCCCGTGCGACGGACACTCCGCTGGACTGCCATCTGATGATCGAGGCCCCCGATCGGTGGGCGCCCCAGTACGTAGAGGCGGGGGCCGGTTCCGTCACCTTCCACGTCGAGGCCGCCGCCGCTCCGGTCCGGCTCGCCCGGGAGATCCGGGCCAAGGGCGCCCGCGCGTCCATGGCGCTCAGGCCCGCGACGCCCATCGAGCCGTACGAGGATCTGCTCCCCGAGCTCGACATGCTCCTGATCATGACGGTCGAGCCGGGCTTCGGGGGACAGGCGTTTCTCGACATCATGCTCCCGAAGATTCGCCGCACCCGCGAGTTGATCAGCAAGCACGGCCTCGAACTCTGGCTCCAGGTCGACGGCGGAGTCTCGGCCTCCACCATCGAGCAGTGCGCCGACGCGGGCGCCGATGTCTTCGTCGCCGGATCGGCCGTGTACGGCGCGTCCGACCCGGCCGAGGCGGTACGTGCACTGCGCAACCGAGCCGAGGGGGCGACCGCCAAGGCGAGCTGGGCATGCGGCCACTGAGCCACAGGAACGTGAACGGCTCCCATCAGGGCTGATCAAGTCCGCCGGATCTGCAAGGATGAACGGCGAATCCAGAGTGTGAACAGCAGTGAGGAGATGGCCGTGTCGGGTATGTCGGCGGGCCGGTCAGCCATGCGGATGGGACCCGCTGAGCTGGTGCAGGCGGCGGCCATGGCCCGCCGCTTCTACCTCGAGGGAAAGTCGAAGATCCAGATCGCCGAGGAGTTCGGCGTGAGCCGCTTCAAGGTGGCCCGGGTTCTGGAGACCGCCCTCGAGCGGGATCTCGTGCGCATCGAGATCCGTGTGCCCGCCGAGCTGGACGCCGAGCGCTCGGACGCGCTGCGCGCCCGGTACGGCCTGCGGCACGCGGTCGTGGTGGAGTCACCGGCCGAGGCGGAGGACTCGCCCGACCCCGAGAACCTCGGCGAGACGGCCGCCGACCTGCTCGGCGAACTCGTCAACGAGGGCGATGTCCTGGGCCTGGCCTGGGGCCGCTCCACCATTCACATGGCGGCGGCCCTCGACCGGCTGCCACCGTGCACGGTGGTGCAGCTGACGGGCGTGTACGACGCCGGGACCGCCGAGCGCGGTTCGGTGGAGGCGGTACGGCGGGCCGCGCAGGTCTCGGGCGGCGACGCCCACCCGATCTACGCCCCGATGCTGCTGCCGGACGCGGCCACCGCGGCGGCGCTGCGCAACCAGACCGGGATCGCCCGGGCCTTCGAGTACTTCGACAAGGTCACGGTCGCCTGTGTCTCCATCGGCTCCTGGGGGCCTGGCGTCTCCACGGTCTACGACATGCTCAGCGAAGAGGAGCGGGCGCACTACTCGACCCTCGGCGTCGCCGCGGAGACCTCCGCGCACCTCTTCGACGCCGACGGGCGCCGGGTGGGCCGGGACCTGGGCGAGCGGTGCATCACCGTCAAGGCGGACCAGCTCCGCCGTATCCCCGAGGTCGTCGCGATCGCGGGCGGGGCGCGCAAGGCGATGGCCATCGACGCCGTGCTGCGCTCCGGGCTCGTCACCAGCCTGGTGACGGACACCTCGGCGGCCGACGTGCTGCTGACGGCGGGTCAGACGCCGAAGCCGGCGCTGAACCGCGCTGACCCGGACGGCCCCTGACGGAAGGTCACGAGGGGGCGGCCGTGGCAGCGTGTAGGGCATGCTGCTGCGGTTCGTCCCCCGGGTGCTGGTCTTTCTCCTCCTTCCGCTGACGGGGTGTGCGGCCGACGACGGCGGTCCGCAGTGGGCCGCCGGCATGGCCACCGTCCAGGAGTCGCGGCTGCCCGCCCAGGCCCGCGAGACGCTCGACCTCATCGACGCGGGTGGCCCGTTCCCGTACGAGAAGGACGGCAGTGTCTTCGGGAACTTCGAGCGGCGGCTGCCCGCCCACAAGCGCGGTTACTACCACGAATACACCGTCCCCACGCCGGGCTCGCGCGATCGGGGGGCCCGGCGCATTGTCACCGGGCAGGGCGACGAGATCTACTACACCGATGATCACTACGACTCGTTCAGGGCGGTACTGAGATGACGGCGGTCGTGGCCACGCTGGACCTCGACGGGGTCACGGACAAGGCGAGCCTGATGGAGCGCTGTGCCCGGGACCTGCGGCTTCCGGAGTACTTCGGGCGCAACTGGGACGCGCTGGCCGACGTCCTCTCCGACCCGGGACTCTGGCCCGAGGACACGGTCGGGGACAGATTCGTCGTCGTACGGAACTGGGAGCCGTACGCCGAGGCGCGCCCGGACGAGTGGGCGGTCGCCCGTGAGGTGTTCTCGCAGGCCTCCGCGCTCACGGTCACGCTCGCACTCGGAGGATCCTCCTAACGCGCCTCTGACCTGCTTGGACGATCCGTCCGGGCATCGCATTCCGGTGGACATGGGACAATGAAGTACGTGCTCTTCCCCCTGGCTGACCTGTCCGGGGGCCACCTCTGAACGACTGGGATGTGCAGCACGTGCGTTTCCTCAATGACATCCAGCCCGCGTACGACCTGACGTACGACGACGTCTTCATGGTCCCCAGCCGCAGTGCGGTCGGCTCGCGTCAGGGTGTGGACCTCAGCTCCCCGGACGGCACGGGCACCACGATCCCGCTGGTCGTCGCCAACATGACCGCCATCGCCGGGCGCCGTATGGCCGAGACGATGGCCCGGCGCGGCGGCCTGGTCGTCATTCCGCAGGACATCCCGATCGAGGTCGTCACCGACGTCGTGTCCTGGGTGAAGAGCCGCCACCACGTCCTGGACACCCCGATCGTGCTGGCCCCGCACCAGACCGTCGCCGACGCGCTGGCCCTGCTGCCCAAGCGGGCGCACAACGCCGGCGTGGTCGTCGACGAGGACGGCCGGCCCATCGGTGTCGTCACCGACCAGGACCTGACCGGCGTGGACCGCTTCACGCAGCTCGAGGTCGTCATGTCCAAGGACCTGGTGCTGATCGACGCCGACATCGACCCGCGCGAGGCCTTCAACCGCCTGGACGCGGCCAACCGCCGCTACGCCCCCGCCGTGGACAAGGACGGCCGCCTCGCCGGCATCCTCACCCGCAAGGGCGCCCTGCGGGCGACGCTGTACACGCCGGCCGTGGACGCTCAGGGCAAGCTGCGCATCGCCGCCGCCGTCGGTATCAACGGCGATGTCGCGGGCAAGGCCAAGCAGCTGCTCGACGCGGGCGTCGACACGCTCGTCATCGACACGGCGCACGGCCACCAGGAGTCGATGATCAGCGCGATCAAGGTGGTGCGGGCGCTGGACCCGCAGGTGCCGATCGTCGCGGGCAACATCGTGGCCGCCGAGGGTGTGCGCGATCTGATCGAGGCGGGCGCGGACATCATCAAGGTCGGTGTGGGTCCCGGTGCCATGTGCACCACCCGCATGATGACCGGTGTGGGCCGGCCGCAGTTCTCGGCCGTGCTGGAGTGCGCCGCCGAGGCGAAGAAGTACGGCAAGCACGTCTGGGCCGACGGCGGTGTCCGGCACCCGCGCGATGTCGCCATGGCGCTGGCGGCCGGTGCGTCCAACGTGATGGTCGGGTCGTGGTTCGCGGGCACGTACGAGTCCCCGGGCGACCTTCAGCAGGACGCCAACGGGCGGCTCTACAAGGAGTCGTTCGGCATGGCGTCCGCGCGCGCGGTGGCCAACCGTACGTCCGAGGAGTCGGCGTACGACCGGGCCCGCAAGGCGCTGTTCGAGGAGGGCATCTCCACCTCCCGGATGTTCCTCGACCCGGCCCGGCCCGGCGTCGAGGACCTGATCGACTCGATCATCGCGGGCGTCCGCTCCTCCTGCACCTACGCCGGTGCGGGCTCCCTGGAGGAGTTCGCCGAGAAGGCGGTCGTGGGCATCCAGAGCGCGGCCGGCTACGCGGAGGGCAAGCCGCTGCACGCCAGCTGGAGCTGATGGTTGAACCTCCTTGCGCACGGCCCCCGTTGAGAATCGGGGGCCGTGCGCATTCTCGCCCTCTACCGTCGGGTGCATGGAGATCACTGTGTGCCGGACCGCCGACGTGGCGTTGCTCGACCAGTACGCGGGCTGACGGTCGTCGCATCGGCGTCGGCAACGACAACCCCCGCGCGGCCGCCCTCTCCGTCCGGCTCGGGTACCGCCCGCTGGTCGACTACCTGGACCGCTACGCGTACGAGGACCATGACGGAACGACCCGGGAGTGCGTCGGCGCCTGCACGTTTCTCGTGAAGGATCTGCCCTGATCAGCCCTTGTGCAACGAACACCCGCCACCCCGCGATGAACGCAAGGATCTTGCGGATACGCGCAAGGTTGCTGCATTACGACCGTGATGCCCCGGCTCATAGGGTCATGCGCTGTACTCGAATGCAGTGACGAAGGAGTCAGCGCGTGCTCGACCAAGGCGCACCCCCGCAACAGCGCACATCACGATCCCCGGGAGTCGGTGCGCGCCTTGTGCGGCGCAAGTCGGTGGAGCGCCTGGTCGCCGAGGGAGGCCAGGGCGAGGGCGGCAGTCTCCGGCGCTCCCTCGGGCTCTGGCAGCTGACCATGATCAGCATCGGTGCCACGCTCGGCACCGGCATCTTCGTCGTCCTCGGCGAGGCCGTGCCCGAGGCCGGTCCGGCCGTCACCCTGTCCTTCGTGATCGCGGGTCTGACGGCACTGTTCTCGGCCCTGTCCTACGCCGAGCTCGCGGGCACGATCCCGGTCTCCGGGTCCTCGTACTCGTATGCGTACGCGACGATGGGCGAGCTGGTCGCCTGGGTCTGCGGCTGGTGTCTGGTCCTGGAGTACGGCGTCTCGGTCGCGGCCGTCGCCGTCGGCTGGGGCGAGTACCTCAACGAACTGCTCGACGGGACCATCGGCGTCACCATTCCGGACGCCCTGTCCGCGCCGCCCGGCGACGGCGGCATCTTCAATCTGCCGGCGCTGATCGTCGTACTCCTGGCCATGGCCTTCCTGCTCGGCGGCGCGAAGGAGTCCGCGCGGGCCAACACGGTCATGGTCGTCGTGAAGATCGCCGCGCTGGTGCTGTTCTGCGCCATCGGCATCCAGGGCTTCCGCTCCGGCAACTACGAGCACTTCATGCCGCTCGGCATGGCGGGCGTGAGCGCGGCCGGGGCGACGCTGTTCTTCTCGTACATCGGCTTCGACGCCGCCTCCACCGCCGGCGAGGAGGCGAAGAACGCGCAGCGTGACCTGCCGCGCGCGATCATGCTGTCGCTGGTCGTCGTGACGGCGCTGTACGTCCTCGTCGCGGCCGTCGCCGTCGGTGCGAAGCCCTGGCAGCGGTTCGGGGACTCGGAGGCGGCGCTGGCCCAGATCATGCGCGAGGTGACGGGACAGACCTTCTGGGGGACCCTGCTGGCCGCCTGTGCCGTCATCGCCATCGCGAGCGTCGTCCTGACCGTGCTCTACGGCCAGACGCGCATCCTCTTCGCGATGTCCCGCGACGGACTCGTGCCGAAGGTGTTCGCGCGCGTCCACCCCAGGACCGGGGCGCCCCGCGCCAACACGGTCATCGTGTCCCTGTTCTGCGGTGTCCTCGCCGCCGCGATCCCGCTGGGCCAGCTCGCCGACGCCACCAGCATCGGCACGCTCTTCGCCTTCGCGCTGGTCAACATCGCCGTCGTGGTGCTGCGCCGGAGCCGCCCCGACATGCCGCGTACCTTCCGGGTGCCGCTGTCCCCGGTGCTGCCCGCGCTGGGGCTCGGGTTCTGTGTCTGGATGATGGGCAGCCTGTCGGCCGTCACCTGGGTGGTCTTCGGAGTCTGGATGGCAGCCGGGCTCGTGTTCTACTTCGTATACGGCTATCGCCGCTCCCGTCTCGCAACACCTGAGAGCTGATCCACCCACCGTGCTCAACGATCTCGACGAACGCATCGTCCACGCCCTCGCCGAGGACGCCCGCCGCTCCTACGCGGACATCGGGCAGATCGTCGGCCTCTCCGCGCCCGCCGTGAAACGGCGCGTGGACCGGCTGCGCGCCACCGGGGCCATCACCGGCTTCACCGTACGGGTCGACCCGTCGGCCCTCGGCTGGGAGACCGAGGGGTTCGTCGAGATCTACTGCCGGCACAACACCTCGCCGGACACCATCCGGCGGGGCCTGGAGCGCTACCAGGAGGTCGTCGCCGCGTCCACCGTCACCGGGGACGCGGACGCGGTCGTCCAGGTCTTCGCCTCCGACATGCGGCACTTCGAACGGGTCCTGGAGCGGATCGCGGGGGAGCCGTTCGTGGAGCGGACCAAGTCGGTGCTGGTGCTGTCGCCGCTGCTGCGGAGGTTTTCTTCGGGGGCGCCTGGGTGAGGGGTGGTGCGGTCGTGGGGCGGGTGCGGGTGCGTCGTGGCTTGTCGCGCAGTTCCCCGCGCCCCTAAGAGCACGTCACCTGGCCCTTCCTCCAAGGCCACGACGCACCCGCACCCGGCAACGGCCCGCACCCCCGAGCTCTACTCCGCCGTCTTCCGCGCCAGCGCGTTGTTGTCCATCGAGTTGTGCACGCTGAAGCTCACCGCGTCCGAGCGGTAGCGGTCGTCCGACCACTCCACCGGGCGCCCCTCGCGGGTCGTCGTCACCCGGCGCACGCGCAACAGCGGACTGGTACGGCGGACGAGCAGCAGCTCGGCATCCTGCGCGCCCGCCGAGACCGCGTCGATGACATGCTCGCCGTACGCGAAGACCAACCCCCTGTCGTCGTACAGGCGTTGGGTCACCGACGGACAGTCCGGCTCGATCGGCTCGACGGCGGGGGAGATCCAGTCGGCGTACACGGTCCGCTCCAGCAACACCGGCTCGCCGTCCAGGCCGCGCACCCGCAGGACGTGCAACACCTGTGTCCCGGCGCGTAGTTGGAGACGTACCGCGTCCTCCTGCGTCGCCGGACGGTACCCCTGCGCGACCACCCGCCCCGTCGCCTCGCGTCCCATCGCACGCGCCCACTGCGCGAAGCTGCGCAGCTCGGCGAAGCTCTGGCTGCGACGGCTGGCCAGCACCACCCGGCGGGCGCCCTGACGGGAGCCGATGAGGCCCTCGGCGGTCAGTGCCGCGACGGCCTGACGGACCGTGCCGCGCGAGACGCCGTAGTGGGCCGCGAGGTCCGTCTCGGCGGGCAGCCGGCTGCCGACTGTGTACTCCTCGCGGTCGATCGCCCGGCGCAGTGCGTCGGCGATCTCCTCGTGTCGCGCCGGCATGCTTCCCCTCTGAGTCGACAGCTGTGCACAGCGTGACCAGCGTAGTCGACATCCGACAGGGATCCGAGAGACGGCTGATTGTGCGGGAATTCAGGGGCCAGCGTTTCTCCAGAGTTTACGAACGTGACACCAGCGGCGGCCTTACTAAGGCCAACTTGTTCAGACAAGTTCTGCACACAAGTTCTCCCTCGCGCGTCCCCTGGAGAAGCCGTGACCGTGTCCCTGCCGAGAACCGCAGCCCTCGGCGTCATCGCCGCCCTCGCCCTGAGCGCCTGCGGCGCCGCCCCCGAGAACTCCTCGACCACCGCCGACGGCAAGAACGCCGCGACCGCCACCTCCGCCGCCGACTTCGGCGGACTCGACGCCCTGGTGAAGGCGGCCAAGAAGGAGGGCACGCTCAACGCCATCGCGCTGCCCCGCGACTGGGCCAACTACGGCGCCCTCATCGACGGCTTCGAGAAGAAGTACGGCATCAAGATCGCCGTCGAGAACCCCGACGGCGCCAGCCAGGACGAGATCAACGCCGTCACCTCCCGCAAGGGCCAGGACCGCGCCCCCGACGTGCTCGACCTCGGCAGCTCCTTCGCCATCAGCGCGGCCCAGCAGGGGCTGCTCGCGCCGTACAAGGTGGCCTCCTTCGCCGACATCCCGGCGGAGCAGAAGGACGCACAGGCACGCTGGTACAACGACTACGGCGGCTACATCTCCATCGGCTGCGACGCCAAGCGCGTCAAGACCTGCCCGACCACCTTCGCCGACCTCCTCAAGCCCCAGTACAAGGGCCAGGTCGCCCTCAACGGCAACCCGACCAAGTCCGGTTCGGCCTTCGGCGGCGTCTGGGCGGCCTCGCTCGCCAGCGGCGGCTCCTTCGACGACATCCAGCCCGGCCTCGACTTCTTCAAGAAGCTGAAGCAGAACGGCAACTACACGCCCGTCGAGTCGACCCCGGCCACCGTCGAGAAGGGCGAGACGCCGATCAGCATCGACTGGGACTACCTCAACGCCGGGTACGCCGAGGAGTTCAAGTCCAAGGGCGTCGACTGGACGGTGTCGGTCCCGAGCGACGGCAAGTTCTCGCAGTACTACTCCCAGGCGATCAACAAGGACGCCCCGCATCCGGCGGCCGCCCGGCTGTGGCAGGAGTACCTCTACAGCGCCGAGGGCCAGAACCTGTGGCTCAAGGGGTACGCCCGCCCGGCCCTGATGACCGCCATGGAGAAGGCCGGCACCCTCGACAAGACCGCCGCGGCCAAGCTGCCCGAGGTCTCCGGCACGCCGAGCTTCCCGACCGAGGCCCAGCAGAACAAGGCCAAGACGGTGCTCGGACAGGGCTGGGCGAAGGCCGTCTCCGGATGACGGCCACCGCCGTACGAGTGGACTCGGCGCCGACCGTCGCGGTGAAGCGGCGGCGCCGGTCCCTCGGCTGGCTCGCCGTGGCCCCGCTGCTCGCCTTCACCGCGGTGGCCTTCGGGCTGCCCGCCTGGGCCATCCTGGACGGGGCGTTCACCGTGAAGACCACCGGCGGGTTCGGTACGGCCAACCTGACCGCCTCGGTGCAGGGCGCGTACCTCACCGCTCTCCTCGGCAGCGTCAAACTGTCCGCCGTGTCGGCCGTGCTGGCCGCCCTGTTCGGACTGCCGCTCGCCCAGGCCGTGGTGACCTCCCGGCACCGGGCGCTCCGCGAGGCCGTCCTCACCGCCTCCGGCGTCCTCGCCAACTTCGGTGGCGTCCCGCTGGCCTTCGCCTTCGTCGCCACCCTCGGCAACGCCGGAGTGCTGACCCGGCACCTGGGCCTCAGCGACAAGGGCTGGGACCTCTACAGCTTCTGGGGACTGGTGATCGTCTACCTGTACTTCCTCATCCCGCTGATGGTCCTCACCATCACCCCGGCCCTGGAGGGCCTGCGCGTCCAGTGGCGCGAGGCCGCGCAGAACAACGGGGCGACCACCGCGCAGTACTGGCGCCATGTCGCCCTGCCCGTCCTCGCGCCCTCGCTGCTCGGCGGGCTCGTGCTGCTCTTCGGCACCGCCTTCGCCGCGTACGCCACCGCCGCCGCGATCGTGGGCAGCTCCATCCCGCTGATCACCCTCCAGATCGCCGACGCGCTCTCCGGCAACGTGCTCGTGGGCCAGGAGAACGTGGCGCTCGCCCTCAGCCTCGACATGGTCCTCATCGCGGGCCTGGTCATGGCCGTGTACCTGCCCCTGCAACGACGGAGCGCGCGATGGCTCGCCTGAACCTGTGGCGGTGGGGCGTCTACGGCCTCGCCGGGCTGTACTTCCTGGTGCCGCTCG
The DNA here is from genome assembly GCF_042894505.1 of Streptomyces sp. NPDC001536. Classification (NCBI taxonomy): domain Bacteria; kingdom Bacillati; phylum Actinomycetota; class Actinomycetes; order Kitasatosporales; family Streptomycetaceae; genus Streptomyces; species Streptomyces sp. NPDC001536. Next base: position 89,923 of record NZ_JBIAVQ010000017.1, on the reverse strand, counting down.
CCGCGTCGGTCGTCTTCACGGTCGACGTGCCCGGGCAGGGCCTCACCTTCGACGCCTACACCCGGATCTTCTCCACCGACGGCTTCGTCACCAGCCTGCTGCTCTCGCTGGAACTGGCCCTCGCGACCATCGTCGTCGTGCTGCTCCTGATGGTGCCCGCGACGGTGGCCCTGCGGCTGGGGTCGCCCCGGCTGCGACCGGTCGTCGAGGTCGTGTGCCAACTGCCGCTGGTGGTACCGCCGATCGCGCTCGTCGCCGGCATCATCACGGTCCTGAAGTGGGGGCCCGAACATCTCTCGCGCACCCCGCTGTTCCAGACGTTCGTGGCGATCCAGAACCCCGACTTCCCGGTCGTCCTCGTCCTGGCCTACGTCGTGATGGCCCTGCCCTTCGTGCATCGCGCCCTGGACGCCGGGCTGCGCGCGGTCGACGTCCGCACCCTCGTCGAGGCCGCCCGCAGCTGCGGCGCGAGCTGGCCGCAGGCGCTGGTCCAGGCAGTACTGCCCAATCTGCGCGGCGCCCTCCTCAACTCCTCCTTCCTCACGCTGGCGTTGGTGCTCGGTGAGTTCACGGTCGCCCAGCTGCTCGGCTTCCAGCCCTTCGCGGTGTGGATCGTGAACGTCAGCGGCTCGCAGGCCCAGCTCTCCGTCGCCGTGTCCGTGCTCAGCCTGCTCGTGACATGGGTGCTGCTCCTCGTCCTGGCCGGTCTCGGCGGACGCGCCCGTCCTACTTCCCGGGGATGAACCATGAAGACGCTCGACAAGGCGGCCACCGTCGAATTCCGGGGCCTGCGCAGGGAGTTCGGTCCCACCGTCGCCCTCGACGGACTCGACCTGACCGTCCAGCCGGGTGAGCTCCTCGCCCTGCTCGGCCCGTCCGGCTGCGGCAAGACCACCGCGCTGCGGATGCTCGCGGGCTTCGAACACCCCGACTCCGGCGAGGTATTGGTGGACGGCGAGGACGTCACCGGGGTGCCGGCCCACCGCCGTGACGCCGGGATGGTCTTCCAGTCGTACAGCCTCTTCCCGCACCTCGACGCCGTCGACAACGTGGCCTTCGGGCTGCGGATGCGGAAGGTGCGCACATCTGAACGACGGGCTCGCGCCGTCGAGTTGCTGGAGCTGGTCGGCCTCGCCGACAAGGGTGGCCGCTTCCCGCACCAGCTCTCCGGCGGTCAGCAGCAGCGCGTCGCCCTGGCCCGGGCGCTCGCGCTGCGGCCGCGGGTGCTGCTCCTCGACGAACCGCTGTCGGCGCTCGACGCCAAGGTGCGGCTCAGCCTGCGCGAGGAGATCCGCCGACTCCAGCAGGAGCTCGGGATCACCACCCTGTTCGTGACCCATGACCAGGAGGAGGCCCTGTCGATGGCCGACCGGGTCGCGGTGATGCACGCGGGGCGGCTCGAACAGTGCGCGGCCCCGGCCGAGTTGTACGGCCGTCCGGCCACCGCCTTCGTCGCCGAGTTCGTGGGGACGATGAGCCGGATTCCGGGACGGGTGACCGACGGGGTGGTGGACGTGCTCGGGCAGCGGCTGCCCGTGGACGGGCCGGTGCCCTCGGCGGCCGAGGTGGACGTGCTGGTGCGGCCCGAGGCCGTACGGGTCACCGCCGAGGACGAGGGCAAGGCGCGCGTGGTCGCCACGTCCTTCCTGGGCGCGGCCGTCCGGGTCACCGTCCGGCTCGCCGACGGCACCGACGTGAAGGCCGACCTGCCCGCGCACGAGGCCGCCGGGCTCGGGGCGGGGGCCGCGGTGAGCGTGGCGCTGCCCGAGCGGCCGGTCCTGGTCGCCGAACGTGGCCGCTGACGGCCGTACGAACAGCCGATCCCCCACAGGAACACGCGGTCCCTCACAGGGAACACGCACAACCGATCCCCCCACAGGAAAGAGACCGTCGTGACCCGACTCCCGCTCCAGGCCGTCCTGTTCGACATGGACGGCACGCTCGTCGACACCGAGCGGCTGTGGTGGGAGGCGGTGGAACAGGTGGCCGGCCGGACCCTGACCGAGGCGGACCAGCCGGAGGTGCTCGGCCGCGCGGTCGAGGACACCGCCGCCTGGCTGTCCGCGGCCACGGGCACCCCGGCCGGCGAGCTGGCCGACGCGCTCCACCGGGAGTTCGCCGACCGCGTGCGCACCGGCATCGTGCCCCGCCCCGGCGCGCTCGACCTGCTGCGTGCCCTCGCCCGAGAGGGGGTGCCCACGGCCCTGGTGACCGCCTCCCCGAGAGCGGTCGCCGACACCGTCCTCGAAGCGCTCGGCGCCGATCGCTTCGCCGTCTCCGTGACCGCCGACGACACACCCCGCACCAAGCCGGCCCCCGACCCCTACCTGGCCGCCTGCCGGGCCCTGGGCGTCGACCCCGCCGGCTGCGTGGCCGTCGAGGACACCGAGACCGGGGTCGCCTCCGCCGAGGCCGCCGGGTGTGCCGTGCTCGCCGTGCCCTCCCTCGCGCCGATCGAGGCGGCGCCGGGCCGGACCGTGCTGTCCGGTCTGGAGGGGGTCACCGTCGACCGGCTGCGCGCCCTGCTGCCGTACCGGCTCCGCGTCATGACCTGGAACCTCTGGTACGGCGGCACCAAGGTCCACGACCACCGGGCCAAACAGCTCAAGGTCATCGCCGAGACCGAGGTGGACGTGGTCGGTCTCCAGGAGACGTACGGCACCGCCGCACAGGAGCTCGCCGAGGCCCTCGGCTGGTACCACCACCGGGCCGGGGTCAACCTGGGCGTCATCAGCCGCCACCCGATCACGGACACCTTCGGGGACCCGGAGGTGGGCTTCTACGGGGCGGCGGGGGTCCGTCTCCGGGTCGCCGACGGGGCCGAGGTGGATGTCTGGTCGGTCCACCTGGACTACGAGCATTACGGGCCCTACGTGCCGTCGGCCGCGCACGAGGGGGTGCGGCTCGCCCAGATGCAGGATGCGCTGGGCAGGATCGACGACACCGTGCCCGTCGCCCTGGTCGGTGACTTCAACACTCCCTCGCACCTGGACTGGCCGGACATCGAGTGGCCGGTCACGAAGGCGGCCGAGGAAGCGGGCTTCGCCGACTCCTACCGGCAGGCCCACCCGGACCCCGTGGCGGAGCCCGGTCACACCTGGTCGCCGGTCCAGGCCCCGCCGGAGCCGCAGGACCGGATCGACTTCGTGCTGCACCGCGGGCTGCGGGTGCTCGACTCCCGGACGTACGTCAGCGGCACGCCCCGGACCTGGCCGGACGTCGAGGACAACGACTGGCCGTCCGACCACGCGGCGGTGATCACCACTTTTTCACTGGGCAGCGGGGCCGGGACTGTCTAGCATCGGTGTCATGACCTGGCGACATTGATCCACCAGCCGTGCCTCCCGAGGGCCGCCTCGGACGCCGTACCGACGACGTCCGATCCGCCCTTCCGGGAAGGCCTCATGACACTCTCACCCACACGTGTGCCCGCGACCGGCATCCGCCGGCTGACGGCCACGCTGTACGGCTACGCGTTCCTCGACGACTTCGTCCTGCTCTACCCGGTGTACGCGCTGCTCTTCGCCGACACCGGGATGTCGCTCTGGCAGATCTCCTCCCTGTTCGCCCTGTGGTCGATCACCGCCGTCGTGCTGGAGGTCCCCTCGGGCGCCCTGGCCGACGCGGTCTCCCGACGGCTCCTCCTGTGGATCGGCCCGTTGTTCAACGCCGTCGGCTTCGCCCTGTGGGTGGTCGTCCCCGCGTACTGGGCCTTCGCGCTCGGGTTCGTCCTGTGGGGTGTCGGCGGAGCGCTCTGCTCCGGCTCCTTCGAGGCGCTGGCCTACGACGAGTTGGACCGGCTCGGCGCCGCCGACCGGTACGCGCGCGTGATGGGACGGGTGCGCGCGGCGCGGCTGGCGGCCACCATGGCGTCGATCGGTCTCGCCGGGCCGGTGTTCGCGCTCGGCGGCTATGCGCTGGTGGGCGCGGGCAGTGTGCTGGCCTGTCTGCTGGCCGCCGTGGCGGCGACCCGGCTGCCGGAGCACCGGGCCCGGCCGGAGAGCGGGGGCGACGGCTGGTGGACGACCCTGCGGACCGGACTGGCCGTGGTCCGCGAGGACCGTACCGTACGCGGCGCCCTGCTGCTGGTACCCGCCGTCGCCGCGGTGTGGGGCGCGCTCGACGAGTACACGCCCCTGCTGGCCCGCGACACCGGCGTGGCGGAGACGACCGTGCCCTATCTGATCCTGCTCGTGTGGACCCTCGTCACGGCGGCGAGCCTCCTGACCGGGCCGGCCGAACGCCTCGGCACACCCGGGATGGCCTGGCTGCTCGCGGGCTCCGCGCTCGCCCTGGCCGTCGGCGCCGGGTTGGGGACCCCGGCCGGCATCGCGCTCGTCGGCCTCGCCTTCGGCGGGTTCCAGCTGGCCGAGGTGCTCGCCGACGTCCGCCTCCAGCACCGTATCGACGAGTCCCGCCGGGCCACCCTCACCTCCGTCGCGAGCCTGGGCACGGAGCTGGTCACGGTCGCCACCTTCGGCGCGTACGCGCTGCTGGGCACGACCGCGGCCCACAGCACGGTCTTCGCGGTGCTGGCGGTGCCGTACCTGGTGACGGCGCTGGCACTGGCACTGGCTGGAAGTCGCGCTGCCACACCTTCTCGAACGGGGCGGATCTGACGCACCCTGCAGGTCCCTCGGGCCCAGATCCCCGGTCGTCGCCCAGCTGTGACCGAGGAACAGGGTGGCGCCGAGCACTGCGATCCTCGTACGACGGTTCATGACGATCCTTTCCGCAGCCGAACGGGACGGTCACCACTGCCCCGAGGCCCCGCACCGCGTACGCCTCAGGGCGAATGGGCGGGTACGCAACGAATCGCCGCCCCGCCCCGCACGGACGCAACAAACCGCTCACCGGCGCGCAACGGCTCCTTCTTGTCCGCCCTGGTCAGCCCGCCGTACCGTCTACATGGCCCCCACATCCACCCTTTCGCCCCGGTGAGGACACGCATGCGTACCGCCCTGCTCCAGAGCTCCGGCCGCCCCGGCTCGGTCGTCGAGAACCTCAAGGTCCTCGACGAGGCCGCGGGCCGTGCCGCCGCCGCGGGCGCCGCACTGCTGGCAGCGCCGGAGATGTTCCTGACCGGGTACGCGATCGGCGACGACATCGCCCGCCTCGCGGAGCCGGCCGACGGGGACAGCGCGGACGCGGTCGCGGAGATCGCCGCACGGCACGGTCTCGCCATCGCGTACGGCTACCCGGAGCGCTCCGGGGACGCGGTCTTCAACTCCGCCCAGCTCATCTCGGCCACGGGCGACCGCCTCGCCGGCTACCGCAAGACCCACCTCTTCGGCTGCTTCGAGCGCGACCACTTCACACCGGGGGAGCAGCCGGTCGTCCAGGCCGAGCTCGGCGGACTGACCGTCGGCCTCATGATCTGCTACGACGTCGAGTTCCCGGAGAACGTCCGCGCCCACGCCCTCGCCGGCACCGACCTCCTGATCGTGCCGACCGCGCAGATGCACCCCTTCCAGTTCGTCGCCGAGTCGATGATCCCGGTGCGCGCCTTCGAGAACCAGATGTACGTCGCCTACGTCAACCGGGTCGGCCAGGAAGGGGAGTTCGAGTTCGTCGGGCTCTCCACCCTCGCCGGTCCCGACGGCGTCGCCCGCACCCGCGCCGGACGCGGCGAGGAGCTGGTGTTCGCGGACGCCGACCCCGTGTCCCTCGCCGCCTCCCGCGAGGCCAACCCGTATCTGCACGACCGCCGCCCCGGGCTCTACGGGTCCCTGGTCTGAGCGTCTGAGCGTCCCCCGTCTTTCGTATTCGCTAGGAGTCCGTACCCCATGACGTCCACGGTGCCCAACGCCGTCCAGCACGCCGACGAGCAGCAGCCGCCGATCACCATGTTCGGCCCGGACTTCCCGTACGCGTACGACGACTTCCTCGCCCACCCGGCCGGCCTCGGCCAGATACCGGCGACCGAGCACGGCACCGAGGTCGCGGTGATCGGCGGCGGCCTGTCCGGCATCGTCGCCGCGTACGAGCTGATGAAGATGGGCCTCAAGCCGGTCGTGTACGAGGCCGACCGGATCGGCGGCCGGCTGCGGACCGTGGGCTTCGACGGCCCGGGCACCGAAGGCCTCACCGCCGAGATGGGCGCGATGCGCTTCCCGCCGTCCTCCACGGCGCTCCAGCACTACATCGACCTGGTGGACCTGAAGACGCAGCCCTTCCCCAACCCGCTGGCGGAGGCGACCCCTTCGACGGTCGTGGACCTCAAGGGCGAGTCGCACTACGCCGAGACGGTCGAGGACCTGCCGCAGGTCTACCGTGACGTCGCCGCCGCCTGGAACAAGTGCCTCGAAGAGGGCGCCGACTTCTCCGACATGAACCAGGCCATGCGGGAGCGGGACGTCCCGCGCATCCGCGAGATCTGGGCGAAGCTCGTCGAGAAGCTCGACAATCAGACCTTCTACGGCTTCCTCTGCGACTCGGAGGCCTTCAAGTCCTTCCGGCACCGCGAGATCTTCGGCCAGGTCGGCTTCGGCACCGGTGGCTGGGACACCGACTTCCCCAACTCCATCCTGGAGATCCTGCGGGTCGTCTACACCGAGGCAGACGACCACCACCGCGGCATCGTGGGCGGCTCCCAGCAGCTTCCGCTCCGGCTCTGGGAGCGCGAGCCCGAGAAGATCGTCCACTGGCCCTACGGCACCTCACTGGCGAGCCTGCACCTGAACGGCGAGCCCCGCCCGGCCGTGACCCGCCTGCACCGCACGGCGAACAACCAGATCACCGTGACGGACGCGAACGGCGACATCCGCACCTACCGGGCGGCGATCTTCACCGCCCAGTCCTGGATGCTGCTGTCGAAGATCGCCTGCGACGACTCGCTCTTCCCGATCGACCACTGGACGGCGATCGAGCGCACCCACTACATGGAGAGCTCCAAGCTCTTCGTCCCCGTCGACCGGCCGTTCTGGCTGGACAAGGCCGTCGACGACAGGGGAAATCCGACCGGCCGTGACGTCATGTCGATGACCCTCACCGACCGTATGACGCGCGGGACCTACCTCCTCGACGACGGTCCGGACAAGCCGGCCGTGATCTGCCTGTCCTACACCTGGTGCGACGACAGCCTGAAGTGGCTGCCGCTGTCCGCGAACGAGCGGATGGAGGTCATGCTGAAGTCGCTCGGCGAGATCTACCCGAAGGTCGACATCAGGAAGCACATCATCGGCAACCCGGTGACGGTGTCATGGGAGAACGAGCCCTACTTCATGGGTGCGTTCAAGGCCAACCTGCCCGGCCACTACCGCTACCAGCGGCGCCTGTTCACCCACTTCATGCAGGACCGGCTGCCCGAGGACAAGCGGGGCATCTTCCTCGCCGGCGACGACATCTCCTGGACGGCCGGCTGGGCCGAGGGCGCGGTCCAGACCGCGCTGAACGCGGTGTGGGGGGTCATGCACCACTTCGGCGGGACGACCGACGCGACGAACCCGGGGCCGGGGGACGTCTACGACGAGATCGCGCCGGTCGAACTGCCGGAGGACTGAGCCCGTCGACGGCGGACTCCCGAGGAGACCGCCGTCCCGACGGCCAGCACGCAGAGGACCAGGCCGCCGTACACGACCGGGTTCACCCAGCCCGGCACCAGTTCGGTCCCCTCACCGTCCCCGGTGACGCACTGCACGCTGACCGGCAGTTCCATCCGCGTCACCACGCGGTCGCCGCGCGCACCGGCGGCCGCGCACATCTGGTCCGGGTCCAGGATGTAGAAGCCCTGCATGACGCCGTAGGCATACGCGCCGAGGGCGGCCGTGCCGGCGAGCACCGCCAGCAGCGCGCACGACACGGCGTCGGGCGGCCGCAGTCCGCTGCCGAGCTCCCGGTCGTAGGCCCGCTTGGCCAGCGCCAGGGCGAGGCCCACGACGACGAACGGCGTCACCAACGGCGCGAAGACCAGGGTCACGAAGAGAAGATCGGCCACGTGAGCCCAGACAGGCCCGGTCGCCGTCCGGTTCCCGGCCGGGCCGGATCAGTCCGGCAGCGGGGTGAGCAGCATCCGTCCCGCGAACCCCACCGCCGTGTCCAGCCGCTCGGTGAACTCCCCGGCGACATCGGGCAGTCCGCGCAGCGCCCACAGTGCGCGGGCCGCCGTCCAGGTGGCGTCCCGGGCCCGCTCCAGACTCCACGCGCCGAGCAGATGGGTCAGCGGGTCGGCGATCTGGAGGAGGTCGGGGCCCGGCATCAGATCTTCGCGGATGCGCTCCTCCAACGAGACGAGGAGATCGCCCACCCGGTCGAACTCGTCCTCCACGTCGACGGGTTCGCAGCCGAGCGTACGACAGGTGTCCACGACGGCCAGCGCGAGATCGTGCCCGATGTGCGCGTTGATGCCCGCGAGCGCGAACTGCAGCGGGCGTACGCCGGGATGCCGGCGGTACTGGAACAGGGGCCGCCAGCACGCGGGCGGGCGGCGCTCGTCGGCCACCGCCTCGACGGCCCGCAGATACCGCTCGGCGAACCGCACGTCCAGCGTGATCGCGGCGCGCGCGTCCGTGAACCGGCCCGTGTCGATACCCCGGTCCACCGCCTCCGTGACGGCGAGGTAGACACGGTTGAACACCGCGATCCCGTCCCGTTCCGGAAGCGCCTCGTCCAGGGCACGCATCCGGGAGACGACGGCGTCGACGGGAGTGACGAACTGTTCCAACTGCGGCATGGAGGCAGGGTCGCAGGCCTAGGCTGGCCGAAGTGTCGGCGGGCCCGGCGCTTCCCCAGAACGGGGGAACGCCACCGCCGTAGGGGGAGGGGATCAGCAGGTGCCAGGCCAACGTGCCCACCGCCTGGCCGAACGCAGGGCCGGGCGCCGACGTGCCGCCCGGCGCAACGGCATGGTCGCGGCGGCCTCCGTCGTGGTCGCCGTGGGCACCGCGACCGGGATGATGTCCGCGCTGGACGACGGGCGGGGCTCCGACGAGGCCCGTCCCGAGGTGACGGACTCCCCGACCCTGGACGTCCGGCCGCCCGCGCCCTCGCCGTCCCCCTCGGTCACCACATCGGCTTCCGCGTCCGCCTCCCCGAAGAAGAAGCCGGCGAGCCCGACGCCCTCGCCGACGAGGACGGAGAAGAAGCAGGAGACCGCGGCCGTCGCCACCCGGCTCTACCGCCACCCCGAGTCCCAGGTCCTCGACTGGGTCCGCGACAACCCCGGCGACGCGCGCCACGACGTCATACGGTCCCGGATCGCCGACCAGCCGGCGGCGGTCTGGTTCGCCGACTACACACCGGACACCATCACGGCACGTGTGCGTGCGGTCACCTCCGGCGGCGCGGCCCAGGGCCGGGTGCCGGTGGTCGTGGCCTACGGGATCCCGGACCGCGACTGCGGCGGGGCCTCCCAGGGCGGGGCGCCGGACCTCGACGCCTACGACGCCTGGATCGACCGGTTCGCCGCCGGGCTCGGCTCCGGCGAGGTCGTCGTGATCCTGGAACCCGACTCGATAGCCCAGTCCGACTGTCTGTCCGCCGCTCAACGGGCCGACCGCTTCGCCTCGTTGGCCCGTGCCGGGCGGACCTTCAAGGACGCGAACCCGAAGGCCCGGGTCTACTTCGACGCCGGCCACTCCGGCTGGCTTCCCGCGGCCAAACAGGCCGACCTGCTACGGCAGGCGGGTGCCGCCTCGGCCGCCTCCTCCGACGGGGTCTTCAGCAATGTCTCCAACTTCCACCACACCGCCGACGAGATCGCCTACGACCGACGGGTCCTCGACGCCCTCCGGGGCCCCGCGAGCCTCGGCGCCGTCATCGACACCAGCCGCAACGGCAACGGCGCCCCGGCCGACGGCGAGTGGTGCGACCCCGACGGCCGCAAGCTGGGCCGGACCCCGACCCTGAACACCGGCGAGGCCCGCATCGACGGCTATCTGTGGGTGAAGCTGCCGGGGGAGTCGGACGGCTGCAAGGGCTCGCCCGGCACGTTCACCCCGTCGTACGCCTACGACTTGGCGCGCTGAGCCCCCGTCTCGTCGTAGGAGGACGTGCCCTCGTCGAGGAGCGGCTGCTGCGTCTTGAGGTGGGCCGGGGCGAAGGCCCGCAGCGCGTGATAGCCGGTGATGACGACCAGCGTGCCCAGCGCGATGCCGCTCAGCGAGAAGGTGTCGGTGAACTTCATGGTGACGTCGCCGACGCCGATGATGATGCCCGCCGCGGCCGGCACCAGGTTGAGCGGATTGCGCAGGTCCACCTTGGCGTTGATCCAGATCTGCGCGCCGAGCAGGCCGATCATGCCGTACAGGATCACGGTGATGCCGCCGAGCACTCCGCCGGGGATCGCGGCGACGACCGCGCCGAACTTCGGGCACAGGCCGAACAGGAGCGCGAAACCGGCGGCGGCCCAGTACGCGGCCGTGGAGTAGACGCGGGTCGCGGCCATCACGCCGATGTTCTCGGAGTACGTGGTGTTGGGCGGGCCGCCCACCGCGGTGGACAGCATCGAGCCGACGCCGTCGGCCGAGATCGCGGTGCCGAGCTTGTCGTCCAGCGAGTCGCCGGTCATCTCGCCGACCGCCTTGACGTGTCCGGCGTTCTCCGCGACCAGGGCGATGACGACGGGCAGCGCGACCAGGATCGCCGACCACTCGAAGGAGGGGCCGTGGAAGGCGGGGAGCCCGATCCAGTCGGCCTGGCCGACCGCGGAGAGGTCGAGCCGCCAGTGGTCGGTGAGCTTGCCGCTCGCGTCCACCGAGTGGATCCGGCCGAAGATCCGGTCGAAGGCCCAGGAGATGCCGTAGCCGAAGACCAGCCCGAGGAAGATCGCGATCCGGGACCAGAAACCACGCAGACAGACGACCGCCAGACCGGTGAACAGCATGACCAGCAGAGCCGTCCACTGGTCCTGCGGCCAATAGGTGCTGGCCGTCACCGGGGCCAGGTTGAAGCCGATCAGCATGACCACCGCGCCGGTGACGATCGGCGGCATCGCGGCGTGGATGATCCGCGCCCCGAACCGCTGCACGGCGACACCGACCAGGAACAGCGCGACACCGACGACGAAGACCGCGCCGGTCACCGTGGCACTCGTACCGCCCTGCGCGCGGATCACCGCGGCGACGCCCACGAAGGAGAGCGAGCAGCCGAGATAGCTGGGCATCCGGCCGCGGGTGGCCAGCAGGAAGATCACGGTTGCGACGCCGGACATCATGATCGCGAGATTGGGGTCCAGGCCCATCAGGACCGGCGCCACGAAGGACGCCCCGAACATCGCCACCACGTGCTGCGCACCGAGTCCGACCGTGCGCGGCCAGGACAGCCGCTCGTCGGGGCGGACCACCGCTCCGGGCGCCGGGGTGCGTCCGTCGCCGTGCAGTTTCCAGCCGACGCCAAGATCCATGGTGCGGGTTCGCTTTCGTCGTACGTGCGGATGTCCGGACCCATTGTCAGGGAGATCCGCCCAGGTCACCGCCCCGGGGCCGACTCCGGAGTGAGCGCCCGCTTAATATGAGGAGATCCCTGCCGTACGTCCCTGGAGCCCCACCCGTGACCGCCGAAGTCCCGACCGCCCCCGCCCTCGCCTACGGCCGGCTGATCCCCGTCACCGTCCACTTCGACGATCTGGACGCCCTCGGACTGCTCCACAACGCCCGCTACCCGCTCAAGGTCGAGCAGGCCTGGACCGAGCTGTGGCAGGAGCACGGCATCCACTTCGACGGCGACTGGGTCGCGGCCGGCGACGCCTGCAACGCGGTCAAGGAGCTGCGGATCAGCTACGAGGCCCCGGTCACCAGGACCGGCACCTACGCCGTCCACCTGTGGCTGGAGCGGCTCGGCACCACCGGTCTGACGTACGGCTTCCGCTTCTGCTCGCGGGACGGCTCGGTGACCTACGCGCAGGGCGCCCGTGTGCTGGTGCGGCTGGACTTCGAGACGATGCGCCCCGCGCCGTGGACCGAGCGGTTCAGGGCCGCCGGTCGGGAACTGCTGCGGCCGGCCGGCTGACCTTCGGACGGTCCCGGTCCCCGGCGCGCAGCACACCGGCGAAGGCCACGAGCCCGCTCGCCAGCACGGTCACCAGGACGAACGACACCAGCAGACTGGTCGCCTGCGCGATGGTGCCGATCGCGCTCGGGGCGACCAGGCCGGAGGTGTACGTGATGGTCGCGACGCCCGCGATCGCCAGACTGGGGTTGGAACCGCTGCGGCCGGCGGCGGCGAAGCACAGCGGCACGACCACCGCGATCCCCAGCCCCATCAGCGCGAACCCGGCCATCGCCACCGCCGGATGGTTCGCCAGGACGATGAGCAGCCCGCCGAGCACGGCCAGGACCCCGCTCGTGCGGACCGTGCGCACCGCGCCGTAGCGGTCCACGATCCGGTCGCCGGCGAGCCGCGCGATCGCCATGGTGAGCGTGAAGCCCGTGGTGCAGGCGGCCGCGAGCCCCGCCGAGGTCTCCAGCTGGTCCCGCAGATACACCGCCGACCAGTCCAGGCTGGCGCCCTCCGCGAACACCGCGCAGAAGCCGACCGCGCCGATGAGCAGGGCCGACTTCGGCGGCAGCGCGAACCGCGGCGGCGGCTCCTCGTCCTCGGTGGGCTGGAGGTCCAGCACCCAACGGCAGGCCAGCAGGCCGAGGAAGGTGAGCACGGCCGCCGCCAGCGCGTGATGCAGACGCGCGTCCGAGCCCAGATGGGCGGCGAGGGTGCCGGCCGCCGAGCCCACCAGGGCGCCCGCGCTCCACATGCCGTGCAGGCCGGACATGATCGACCGGTCGAGCCGGTTCTCGACCTCGACGCCGAGCGCGTTCATCGCCACGTCCGCCATACCGGCGGTGGCGCCGTACACGAACAGGGACAGGCACAGGGTCAGCAGATTCGGCGAGAGGGCCGGCAGCACCAGGGCCAGCGTCCACAGGGAGATCAGGCCGCGCAGGGCGTTCCGCGCGCCGAAACGGTGGCTGATGCTCCCCGCCAGCGGCATGGCCACGGAGGCGCCGAGCGCGGGGAACGCGAGGGCGAGGCCCAGCTGGCCCGCGCTCACCGAGGCGTGGTCCTGGATCCACGGGACACGGGTGGCGAACGAACCGGTGACGGCGCCGTGCACGGCGAAGACGGCGGCCACGGCGTACCGGGCGCGCTTCACCTGACGCTGGTCGTACTGCACTTCGCTCATTCTCCCCGCCCCTTCGCGGTCTCCGGTCCCCACCGGCGACGTAAACTATCAGGGTCCCTGCCTGATAGATAGTCGATGGAAGGCCGTCCTCGCGCAGCCCCTGGGGCCCGGCCGATCTGGAAGGATCCCGGCATGCCCGCATCCCCCAGCACCGCCCGGGCCATCAACGACCGGCTCGCCCTGCGACTGCTCCAGCAGGAAGGCCCGTTGACGGCAGGGCAGCTGAAGCAGCTGACCGGCCTGTCCCGCCCCACCGTCGCCGACCTGGTGGAACGCCTCATCGCCGCCGATCTGATCGAGGTGGTCGGGGAGTCGGGCGAGCAGCGCCGCGGACCGAACGCGAAGCTCTACGGCATCGTCGCGGACCTCGCCCATCTGGCGGCGCTCGACGTCCGCACCGAAGGCGTCTCCGTGCTCGTCTCGGACCTGCTGGGGCGCGTGCTGGCCGAGGCGTCGGTGCCGATCGGCGACGACACGGGGACGGGGCCGGCGGTCGAGCAGGCGGTGACGCTGGTCGAGCGCACGGCCAAGGAGGCGGGCGTGGACCGGCTGCACACCGTGGGCATCGGCGCGCCCGGCCTGATCGACCCGGTCACGGGCGAGCTCCGGAACTCCACCGGCCTGCCCGAATGGCACCGCCGTCTGGTCGCCGCCCTCCAGGAACGCCTCCCGCAGGCCCGTGTCCACGTCGAGAACGAGACCAACCTCGCGGCGCTGGCGGAACAGCGGGACGGGGCGGCGCGGGACCGGGACACGTTCGTGCTGCTGTGGCTGGGGCACGGCACGGGGGCCGCGGTGGTGCTGGACGGTTCCCTGCGCCGGGGCGCCTCCGGGGGGACGGGGGAGATCGGGTTCCTGCCGGTGCCGGGGACGCGGGGGCTGCCCTCGGCGACGGGGTGCGACGGGGGGTTCCACTCGTTGGCGGGGTCGGCGGCGGTCGCGGAGCTGGCGGGGGAGTACGGGGTGGCGGGCGCCGCCGCAGGTTCCGAGCCGCTCGCCGCGGCGCTGGTGAGGGCGGCTGTCGCGGAGCGGGCGGACGGCTTCCTGGACGCCCTGGCCGACCGGCTCGCCGTGGGTGTGTCGTCGGTCGTCGCGATCCTGGACCCCGGGTGTGTGGTCCTGGGAGGCGAGGTCGGGCAGGCGGGCGGGGGCGAACTCGCGGCGCGTGTGGAGGAGCGAGTTCGCCGTATGTCACCGCTGGCGACGGAGGTACGTCCGAGCCTCCTCGGCGGGGGTGCGGTGTCGCGCGGCGCTCTGCTGACGGCACGGGACCGCGCGCAGGACGAGCTGTTCGCGCCGCCCGAGCGTCAGTGACCCGGGGAACCGCGCGACCATCCCCACCGGCGCCCGCACTCAGCTGTGCTGCCGCGCCAGGTACTCCTCGAACGTCCCCTTCCCCACAGCCCGTTCCGGCGTCAGATGCCCACCCGCCCGGAACCCCTGGTACGCCTTGCCCGCCAACGGCACGTTCAGCACGGCCCGCCGACGCCCCGTCGCCTTCACATAGGCCCGGGCCAGCGACTCGAACGACCGCACCTCGGGGCCGCCCAGGTCCGCCACCCGCCCCGCGGGCGGCCCGGCCGCCAACTCGGCCAGCCGGTCCGCGACTTCGGCCACCTCGATCGGCTGGTCGCTCACCCCCGCGGGAAGCACGATGACCGGCGACTTGGCCATCGCCCGCAACACCCTCACCAGCAGATCGTGGAACTGCGTCGCCCGCAGCACGGTCCACCCCAGCCCCGACTCCTCGACCTGCTTCTCCACGGCGAGCTTGGACCGGTAGTACCCGAACGGCACCTGATCGACGCCGACGATCGAGATGTAGACCAGATGCCCCACCCCGGCCCGCCGCGCCGCCGCGATCAGGTTCGCGGCCGCCTTCTCGTCCCCGCCGGTCTGCGTGGACGCGCAGTGCACGACCGTGTCCACGCCGTCGAGCGCGGCGTCCAGCGCGGCACCCCCCTCGCGCAGGTCGACGGCGTACGGCTGGGCGTGCCGGCTGAGCACCCGCACCTCGTGCCCGCCCGCCCGCAGCCGTTCGGCGACGAGCCGGCCGAGGGTTCCGGTACCGCCGGTCACCAGGATCGTGGTCATGCTGTCAGCTCCTTCGGACGCCGGACGCTCCCCGGTGGAACGTCCTTCGTCAGCTGAGACCGCATACCCCGGTGAAATGTGACAGGCCCCTAGGGATGGGCGAGCTGACCGCGTACGAATTCCAGTTTGTCCGGGTTCAGTACGGCCCGCATGTCGCCGATCAACCCGTCCCGCACATCGAAGGTCACCAGGGCGGCGAGCGCCTCGCCCGCCCACATGGCGACCCCCGTCCCGCCGTTGACCTCCGCCGTGGTGAACCGCAGCCCCCGGCCCCACTTCTCGAACGCGCCCAGCAGGAAGCGGACGACCTTCTCGCGCCCCTCGACCGGCCGCAGGGCCGCGGACACCCTGCCGCCCCCGTCGCTCCACCAGGTCGCGTCGGCCGCGAGCAGTTTCTCCAGACCGACGAGGTCGCCTTCCCGGGACGCGGCGACGAACGAGGCGACCAGCGCCTCCTGCCGCTCGGGAGCGGCCACGAACCGCGACTCGGGTCCACCCACCCGCTGTACCGCCCTGCGGTGCAACTGACGGCAGTTGGCCTCACTCAGATCGAGTACGTCGGCGATCGCCCGGTATCCGTAGGCGAAGGCCTCCCGCAGCACGTACACCGCCCGCTCGGTCGGGGTGAGGCGCTCCAGCAGGACCAGCACCGCCATCGACACCGCGTCGCGCTGCTCGGCCGACTCCAGCGGGCCGAGCGTGCCGTCCGAGGTGACGACGGGCTCCGGCAGCCAGCTCCCGACGTAGCTCTCGCGCCGCGCCCTGGCCGAGGTCAGCCGGGTGAGGCAGAGATTGGTGACGACCTTCGCGAGCCACGCCCCGAGCTGCCCGATGGCGGCCCGGTCGGCGCCGCTGAAGCGCAGATAGGCGTCCTGGACGGTGTCCTCGGCCTCGTCCGCGGAGCCCAGCATGCGATAGGCCAGGCCGAACAGCCGGGGACGGTGGCTCTCGAACTCGTCGGCGATCGCGCTCGTCATGCGGGTCACCCTGCCATGTCCGGGTGATGAGGGACCCGGCGGCGGGCAAGGGCCGTCGTCACCGCCGCCGGGCCGTATGTGGAGATCCAAAAAGGACTAGACCAAAGAGTCCACCAGGTCGGGCGGGTTGAGAAGTCCAGTGACAGCACCTGTGAGCCACTCCACATCGCTCACCCGTATGGACCTCAATCAGCCGTGGCACACTGGCTCTGTACCTTAAAGCAGCGCACTCCGGGGTCGGTGAAAGTCCGAACCGGCGGTTACAGTCCGCGACCCGGTCACTTCCAGTGACCGGTTGACCAGGTGAAATTCCTGGACCGACGGTTAAAGTCCGGATGGGAGGCAGTGCGCGGCGGGCGGGCATTCGTGCGCGCCGCCGTATCTACTCGTCCACGCGGGCGGGTCTGTCCGGCGTCGCCCCCAGTGCTCCTGCTCGTTCATTCTGTCGTCATCGACAGCCCCGGAGTCCGTGCCCCGATGTGGCAGGAGGACCCGGGAAGTGTTCACCGGAATCGTCGAAGAGCTGGGCGAGATCACCGCCGTCGAGAACCTCGGCGACGCGTGTCGCTTCCGGCTGCGGGGCCCCGTCGTCACCGAGGGCGCGAAGCACGGTGACTCGATCGCCGTCAACGGCGTCTGCCTCACCGTCGTCGAGCACGAGGGCGACGAGTTCACCGCCGACGTCATGGCCGAGACCCTCGACCGCTCCAGCCTCGGCGCCCTCGCCGTCGGCTCCCGCGTCAACCTCGAACGCCCGACCGCCGTGGGCGCCCGGCTCGGCGGCCACATCGTGCAGGGCCATGTCGACGGCACCGGCCGGGTCCTGGAGCGCAAGCCCTCCGAGCACTGGGAGATCGTCAAGGTCTCCCTCCCCGCGGACCTCTCGCGCTACGTCGTGGAGAAGGGCTCCATCACCGTCGACGGCATCAGCCTCACCGTCGTCGACGCCGGCCCCGACTACTTCACCGTCAGCCTCATCCCGACCACCCTCGACCTGACCACGCTCGGCCACAAGCAGCCCGGCGACCCGGTCAACCTCGAGGTCGACGTCGTCGCCAAGTACGTCGAGCGGCTGCTCGCGAGCACGCAGGGAGCAGCCAAGTGAACTGGCTGAACTCCGAGGCGTTCACCGCCTTCGACCAGCACATCCTCTGGTCGGACATGATCGGCAACATCTTCGGCCTGATCGCCCTGCTCCTCGGCGGGCTGCGCTCCGTGTGGAACTGGCCGGTGCAGTTCCTCGCCGGCCTCATCCTCTTCGGCGCCTTCTTCGGCCACCTGACCGGCAGCGCGGGCAAGCAGGTGATCGTCATGATCGTCGCGCTTTACGGCTGGTGGCAGTGGAACCGCAGCAAGGGCCGATCGGCGGACGGCCACATCAGCCCGCGGTTCGCCACCTGGCGAGAGCGCGCGGCGATGGCCGGCGCGGCCGCCGCCGGCACCGTCGCGGTCGCCCTGCTCTTCAAGGCGTACCCGAGCCTGTCCTGGGACCCTTGGCCGGACGCCTACATCTTCGTCGGCACCATCGTCGCCATGTACGCCCAGGCGCGCGGCATGGTCGAGTTCTGGTTCGCCTGGCTCCTGGTCGACCTGGTCGGCGTCCCCCTCAACTTCGCCAACGGCTACGCCTTCTCCGGCTTCGTCTACGTCATCTACGGCGCGCTCGTCCTGTGGGGCATGCGCGACTGGTGGCTGCGCTCCCGCCAGGGCACGCGGCCCGCTCTGGAAGGAGCGCCGGCATGAGCACGGCACCGATCCTGTACAGCACGGACGGCATCGAGGACCTCACGCTCGACCCGATCGAGCAGGCCATCGCCGACATCGCCGCCGGCCGCCCGATCGTCGTGGTCGACGACGAGGACCGGGAGAACGAGGGCGACCTCGTCATCGCCGCCGAGAAGGCGACGCCCGAGATCGTCGCCTTCATGATGAGCGAGTGCCGTGGCCTGATCTGCGCCCCCATGGAGGGCGAGGAGCTGGAGCGCCTCGAACTGCCGCAGATGGTCGCGGACAACACCGAGTCGATGAAGACCGCGTTCACCGTCTCCGTGGACGCCTCCGCCGCCCACGGGGTGAGCACCGGCATCTCGGCCGCCGACCGCGCCACCACGCTCCAGCTGCTGGCGAGCGGCGACGCCCAACCCACCGACTTCGTGCGCCCCGGCCACATCTTCCCGCTCCGCGCCAAGGCCGGCGGCGTCCTCACGCGCAACGGCCACACCGAGGCCGCCGTCGACCTCGCCCGGCTCGCGGGCCTGCGCCCGGCCGGCGCCATCGTGGAGATCGCCGGCGAGGACGGGCACATGCTGCGGCTGCCCGAACTGATCCCGTTCGCCCGCAAGCACGGCCTGACGATCATCTCCATCGAGGACCTGATCGCCTACCGCCGGACCGCCGAACCCACCGTCCGCCGCGAGGCCGAGGTCCACCTCCCCACCTCCCACGGCGAGTTCACGGCGTACGGCTACCGCTCCACCGTCGACGGCGTCGAGCACGTCGCCCTCGTCCACGGCGAGATCGGCGACGGCGAGGACGTCCTGGTGCGCGTCCACTCCGAGTGCCTGACCGGCGACATCTTCGGCTCCGCGCGCTGCGACTGCGGACCCCAGCTGGACGCCTCCCTGGAGCGCATACAGGACGAGGGCAGGGGAGTGGTGGTCTATCTGCGCGGCCACGAGGGGCGCGGCATCGGCCTGGTCTCCAAGCTGCGCGCCTACGAGCTCCAGGAGCGCGGCCGCGACACCCTCGACGCCAACCTGGAACTCGGCCTGCCCGCCGACGCCCGGGACTACGGAGCGGGCGCCCAGATCCTGGAGGACCTCGGGGTGCGCAGCGTGCGTCTGATGACCAACAACCCCGACAAGTCCGACGCCCTTCTGCGCCACGGACTCAAGGTCAACGGCCGGGAGCCGATGCCGGTACAGGCGGGCGAGCACAACCTCACCTACCTGCGCACCAAGCGCGACCGGATGGGACACGACCTGCCCTGGCTGGACACGGCCGCGGCGGCGTCGACGTCCACCTGCAGCAACCAGTGACGAGGAGATCAGAGAACGTGAGCGGCAAGGGTGCACCGGAGCTGTCCGTACGCAATGTGGGTGACCTGCGGGTCGCCGTCATCGCGGCGCAGTGGCACGAGAAGGTGATGGACGGTCTGGTGGACGGCGCCCTGCGCGCCCTGCACGACCTGGGGATCGACGAGCCGACCCTCCTGCGGGTCCCCGGCAGCTGGGAGCTCCCGGTCGTCGCCAAGGTCCTCGCGGGCCGCGGCTACGACGCGATCGTCGCCCTCGGCGTCGTGATCCGTGGCGGCACCCCCCACTTCGAGTACGTGTGCCAGGGCGTGACCCAGGGCCTCACCCAGGTCTCCGTCGAGACCGGCGTCCCCGTCGGCATGGGCGTGCTGACCTGCGACACCGAGGAACAGGCCCTGGACCGGGCGGGCATCGAGGGTTCCAACGAGGACAAGGGGCACGAGGCGGTGACGGCGGCGGTGGCCACCGCGGCCACCCTCCGCTCAGTATCTGAACCGTGGCGCTGACGGAACCCGGGTGTGGCATAGGCTGAGCGTCACCATGTCCAATAAGACGTTCGAGGAGCTCTTCACCGAGCTCCAGCAGAAGGCCGCCACCGGCGACCCCGCCACTTCCCGCACCGCAGAGCTGGTCGGCAAGGGCGTCCATGCCATCGGCAAGAAGGTCGTCGAAGAGGCCGCCGAGGTCTGGATGGCCGCCGAGTACGAGGGCAAGGAGGCGGCCGCCGAGGAGATCTCGCAGCTGCTGTACCACGTCCAGGTGATGATGGTCGCCCGCGGAATCTCGCTGGACGACGTCTACGCCCACCTCTGAGCCGTACCCGCACCCCATTCCCGCACGAAAAGAAGGAAGCTCGCCTCATGCTGCGCATCGCCGTCCCCAACAAGGGTTCCCTGTCAGGCCCTGCGGCGGAGATGCTGCATGAGGCCGGCTACCAGCAGCGCCGGGAGTCCAAGGAGCTGCGGATCGTCGACCCGGTCAACGAGGTCGAGTTCTTCTACCTCCGCCCCCGTGACATCGCGATCTACGTCTCCTCCGGCCGCCTCGACATCGGCATCACCGGCCGGGACCTGCTGATCGACTCCGGAGCGAAGGCCGAGGAGATCCTCCCGCTCGGCTTCGCCCGCTCCACCTTCCGCTTCGCCGCCAAGCCGGGCACGGCGACCGGCGTCGAGGACCTCAAGGGCAAGACGGTCGCCACCTCCTACGAGGGCATCGTCGAGGGCCACCTCGCCGACAGCGGCGTCGACGCCTCCGTCGTCCACCTCGACGGCGCCGTCGAGACCGCCATCGAGCTCGGTGTCGCCGAGGTCATCGCGGACGTCGTCGAGACCGGCACCTCGCTGCGCAACGCGGGCCTGGAGGTCTTCGGCGAGCCGATCATGAAGTCCGAGGCGGTCGTGATCCGCCGCGTGGACGCCGACACCTCCTCGGAGAACGAGCCCAAGGTGCAGCAGTTCCTGCGCCGCCTCCAGGGCGTCCTCGTGGCCCGGACGTACGTGATGATGGACTACGACTGCCGCGTCGAGCAGCTGGAGAAGGCCGTCGCCCTCACACCCGGCCTGGAGTCCCCGACCGTCTCCCCGCTGCACAACGAGGGCTGGGTCGCCGTCCGTGCGATGGTCCCGGCCAAGGAAGCGCAGCGGATCATGGACGACCTGTACGACATCGGAGCGCGGGCCATCCTGACGACGTCCATCCACGCCTGCCGTCTCTGAAGGACCGCGCAGCCATGTCCGACGCTCCCACCCTCCCCGTCACCTTCCGGCCGGGCCGCACCCGGGCCGTCCTGCTCACCGCCGCCGTCGCGCTCTTCGTGGTCATCACGGTGATCGCGCTGCTGCTGGAGAAGCTCGGCCCCGGTGAGCGCCTGAGCTTCGTCTTCACCGCGGCGCTCCTGGCCGGTGTGCTGGCCCTGCTCGCTCGCGTGAAGGTGGTCGCCGACGAGTCCGGCGTCACCGTCGTGAACATCGCCGGCAAGCGGCATCTCGACTGGGCCGAGATCGTCCAGGTCAATCTCCGGCCGGGCGACCCCTGGGTCTTCCTCAACCTCACCGACGGCACCAGCCTGCCCGCCCTCGGCATCCAGCCCGGTATCGCCAAGCAGCAGGCCATCGCCGACGCCCGCGCCCTGCGGTCGCTCGTCGAGTCCCACAGCCCGGGGGATCTGCCGTAGATGGCCATGTCTTGATTAATCTGTTGGCGGAGGCGTTTTCGTGGCGCCTCCGCCGCTGATGTTCCCCCCGGTCTTCAGAGGCCCACTGCTATCCGAGGAGTGATTCCCTCCAGCGATGGACGGATCGTCCTGTAGTACCTGCGCCGCCCCCTCCCGACATCACGAGGCGGCGGCATGACCATCCCCCTGCTGCTCCTGGCGGCTGCCTTCCTGCTGATTCTCGCCAACGGCTTCTTCGTGGCCGCCGAGTTCGGCCTTGTCACGGTCGAGCGACCGGACGCCGAGAAGGCCGCCGCCGAGGGTGACAAGCGAGCCCGTACGGTCGTCGAGTCGCTCAAGGAGCTCTCCTTCCAGCTCTCCGGCACCCAGCTCGGCATCACCATCACCTCCCTCGTCGTCGGCATGCTCGCCGAACCGGCGCTCGCGGAGCTGCTGCACGGCCCGTTCACCGCGGTCGGCGTCCCCGAGGGAGCCGTCTCCGGTGTCACCGTGGTCGTCGGCATGCTGCTGGCCTCCGCCGTGCAGATGGTGATCGGCGAACTCGTGCCCAAGAACTGGGCGGTGTCCAAGCCCCTCCAGGTCGCGCGCTTCGTCGCAGGCCCGCAGCACGCCTTCGCGCGCCTGTTCCGCCCGGTCATCGCCGCGCTGAACGCCGTCGCCAACCGACTGGTCCGCGCCATGGGCGTCGAGCCCACCGACGAACTGGCCTCCGCCCGCACCCCCGGCGAACTCGTCTCCCTGGCCCGGCACTCGGCGCAGGCCGGCGCCCTGGAACAGGACACCGCCGACCTCTTCGTACGGACCCTGTCGCTGGCCGAGCTGACCGCGCAGCACGTCATGACCCCGCGCGTGAAGGTCAGTTCGCTCCAGGTGTCCGCGACCGCCGAGGATGTGGTCAACCTGACCCGCGCCACCGGCCTGTCCCGCTTCCCCGTCTACCGGGAGAAGATCGACGAGATCGTCGGCATGGCCCACCTCAAGGACGCCCTGGCCGTCCCGACCCACGACCGGCTCCGTACCCCGGTCGGCAGGATCGCCCGCCCGGCCCTGCTGGTCCCGGAGACCCTCCCGGTCCAGCCGCTGCTGGCCCGGCTGCGCAGCGAGCAGCCCATCGCCGTCGTCGTCGACGAGTACGGCGGTACGGCCGGGGTGGTCACCCTGGAGGACATCGTCGAGGAGATCGTCGGCGAGGTCCGCGACGAGCACGACGGTCTGGACGTCCCCGAGATCGCCGCCGCCCCGTCGGAGGACGGCAGGCCCGCCTGGGACGCCGACGGCAGCTGCCGTGTCGACATCCTCCAGCGCATAGGCCTCGACGTGCCCGAGGGACCGTACGAGACGGTCGCCGGGCTCGTCGCCGACCTGCTCGGCCGGATCCCGGCCGTGGGCGACCGGGCCGAACTCCCCGGCTGGCGGCTCTCGGTACGCCAGGTCGGGCACTACCGCGCCGAGCGCGTACGACTGGTCAGAACGGCCCCCGCGGTTGTGGAGGCCGCCCGATGAGCGTGCTCCAACTCCTGTTCGCCGCGCTGCTCGTGCTCGCCAACGGCTTCTTCGTCGGCGCCGAGTTCGCCCTCGTGTCCGTCCGGCGCAGCCAGATCGAACCGCTCGGCACGGCCCGGGCCCGTCAGGTGCTGTACGGCCTGGAGCGGCTGCCGCAGATGATGGCCGCGGCCCAGTTCGGTATCACTGTCTGCTCGCTGACCCTGGGCGCGGTGGCCGAACCGACCGTCGCCAAGCTCCTTGAGCCGGTCTTCGAGTGGGTCCACATGCCGCACGGCGTGATCCACCCGCTCGGCTATGTCATCGCGCTTGCCGCGGTGGTCTTCTTCCACCTCGTCATCGGCGAGATGGTCCCGAAGAACCTCGCGATGGCCGCCCCGGAGAAGGCCGCGCTGTGGCTGAGTCCCGGCCTGGTCGCCTTCGCCCGGGTCTGCAAGCCGATCACCATCGCCCTCGGCGCCTGCGCCCAGGGCATCCTGCGTCTCTTCCGTGTCGAGCCCAAGGACGAGGTCGAGGCGGTCTTCACCAGCGAGCAGCTCAACCGGCTCGTGGAGGACGCCGGCCAGGCGGGCCTGCTGGACCCGGAGGAGCAGGAGCGCCTCGAGGACGCCCTGGAACTGGGCTCCCGCCCGGTCACGGACGTCCTGCTGAAGCGTGAGTCACTGGTGACGGTGGGCCCCTCGGTCACACCGGGCCAGGTCGTGGAGCTCACGGCCCGCACCGGCTACTCCCGCTTCCCGGTGGTGGCCGAGAACGGCGCCTTCATGGGCTATCTGCATGTGAAGGACGTACTGGACCTGGAGGAATCGGAGCGGGCGGTACCCCAGCAGCTCTGGCGCCCGATGACGACCCTGCGGTCCGAACTCCCCCTGGACGACGCCCTGACCGTCATGCGCCGAGCGGCCACACACCTGGCCCAGGTGGCGGACGCTTCCGGCAAGGTCCTGGGCCTGGCGGCCCTGGAGGACGTACTGGAACTCCTGGTGGGCGAGGTGACGGACCCGGACCACCGCGAGACGCCGCCGCATCCGAGGATGGCGGAGCCGAAGGAAGCGGTGGCGAGCTGACGCAGGCTGCACCCCGCGCCCCGCAGGGGGCGCGGGGAACTGCGCGAGCAACCACGGACTACTCGCACCCGCCGACGAACCGGGAGCTCCCGGGCTCGTAGGCGTCCCTCACATCGCCGAGGGGTCCTGCGGCCCACGCCCGGACAGCACTTCCCCGTACGCCTGCATCAGATCCGGCAGTCGCAGAGTCGACAAGTCGTCCCGAGTCAACATCCCCGGGTACGTGGACAACCGCAGATCCCGATACGCACAGCTCTTCTCGTACAGCGTCCGCAGGAACCGTCCGTTCCCCAGCTCGTCGATCCACCCCTGGTCCACCACATGCCCGGCGATCGACCGCAGTTCGTCGAGAGCCTCCTCGTCCCACACGTCACCGTTCTCATGGGCCAACACCTCGCCGATGGAGGTGAGTTCGAGGGGCCGGTACGAGGGGAAGTCCACCCGGGTGGTGAAGCGGGAGGACAGCCCGGGGTTGGCGGCGAGGAGCCGGTCCATGCCCTCGGGGTAACCGGCGAGGATGACGACCAGGTGGTCCCGGTTGTCCTCCGCCCGCTTCAGCAGCACCTGCAAGGCTTCGTCGCCGTACGCGTCGCCCTTGCCGTAACCGGAGTTGGAGAGCGAGTACGCCTCGTCCACGAAGAGCACCCCGCCGATCGCGGAGTCGATGAGCTCGTTGGCCTTCACGGCGGTCTGCCCGAGGTACTCGCCGACGAGGTCGGCGCGCTGGGCCTCCACGAGGTGGTCGCCGCCGAGCAGTCCGAGGGCGTAGAAGACACGGCCGAGGATGCGGGCGACGGTGGTCTTGCCGGTGCCCGAGGGGCCGGAGAAGACGAAGTGCCGTTTGGGCGGCTGGACCGGCAGACCCTGCCCGGCGCGCAGCCGCGCCATGTTCAGCTGCGCCGACAAGGCCTTGACCTGGCGTTTCACCGGCTCCAGGCCCACCATGCGCTCGAGTTCGGTGAGCGCCTCCTCCAGTAAGACGGGGTCGGTGGGACCGGCGGGCAGCGCCTGTGTCGGGACGGTCTTCTCGCGCACCGAGGGGTCGGACACCGAGGGCAGCGGGCCGACGGGCGGCAGGTCGGGGTCGGAGAACTTGAGGTCACGTCCGTCGGCGCCGCCGAAGAGCGGGTCGAGTCCGTCCGGTCCCTCCAGGACGTCCTGGGCGCCGGAGAGCGCGATCGAGGCGAGGTCCGCCGCGGCGTCGTCGTAGCCGTCGCCCTCGGCGATCGCCGCGAGCCGGGCCGAGGTGTCCATGAAGGCCGGGTCGACGCGGTGCACCGCACGGTAGAGGGGGAGGGCGGCGGCGGAGCGGCCGGTGCCCTCGTGGGCGCGGGCGAGCCAGTAGCGCAGCTCCTTGCGCTGGGGCTGTTCGCTGCGACAGCGCATCAGAGCCGCCGACAGGAGCGGCTCCGCCTGTCCGTACATCTCCAGGCGCACCCGGGCCATGCCGCCGAACAGACCCGCCTCGATGCCCAGCAGGGAATCGTCGATGAGCGGGTCGGTGTGCCGGACGAGCTGGTCCCAGTCCTTGACCAGATAGGCGCGACAGGCGTGCAGGAAGCGCACCTGGGCGTCGGTGTCCACGGGCGGCAGGCTCGCGAGGGCCCGGTCCAGCTCCGGGACATGGCGTCCGTCCAGCCAGTGCGAGGCGTGCGCGAGCAGCAGGTCGCGCGGGCTCTCCAGCACGGGCTGCACCCACCAGCCCAGCCAGTACCAGGAGTTGAGGGTGCGGCGGTGCCGGGCGCGCTGTTCCCCGAACCGCTCCCGGTGCCGGAACATCCGCAGCAGCGCGGTCGTCGTGTCGACGCGCAACGCGTGCAGCCCGAGCCAGCCGTCGGCCATCCCCGGGTCCATCCGCACCGCGGCGCGGAACTCCTCCTCCGCCTGCGGATAGGCGCCCATCGTGTAGGCATCCACACCTCGCAGCCAGGCGAGGTCGGCCGGGGCCTGCGGGCCCTGCGTGCCGAAGTCCATCACGTCCCCCACAAACCGTGCCCCCGTTGGTTGGTCACCGGGCCGTCGCCCGCCGACCGCCTTGATCGAACCGCCTTGCTGCGGACCGGAGTTGCGACGGTGCGCAGAGCTGCCCGTCCGTAGGTCGCACCGAGGGCATCGTACCTGCGGGGGTGGGGCCCGCCGAAGGGTGCCGCACAGGCCGTTTGGCGAGGTGGGAGCAGACGGGGCGCACACACGATGGTGACCGAGGGTGAGCGAATCGCGGCTCGTAGCGCCCGGAGAGGGAGTTGAGGGCAGAACGAAGCCCCCGATCACGGGGGAACAACCGGGGGCTTCGCGTCTGAGGGCGGCTGCGAAAGGCCGCACATTCAGAACGTAAGTCCTGTACGGCCCCCCGGTCAAGCCGAGTTGAAGCACTCCGGGAAGTTCGGACGCAAGGGTCTTCACAAGTTCAGCACACAGCGGATGGTCCGTCACCCAGAGTGATGTCGAAGTCCGGTCCAACCGTCCCGACAGGCCCCGGGAGTACCTCGTACCCCTTCTGTCCCTGCCGAACCAGAAGATCGGCGTACGGGCGCGAGGGGTCCTCGGCGAAGTGTGCGGCCTCGGCCCGGACCCACCCGGCCCAGAACTCCCGCTGTTCCTCCCCGTCCCTCGACCGGCCACGGGTCCAGGACTCCTCGTGGGGCAACTCCATCCACAGCAGCCGTGCCAGGTGCGGGCGCAGTGCGCGGCGGCCCGCGCCGACGCCCTCGACGAGGACCACGGGGGCCGCCGGGAGGGCGAGGGGCGGGCCGAAGCGGCGGGTGTGCCAGTCGTAGGGGGCGTAATGGGCGGTCTCGCCGTGGCTCAGCGGCTCGATCACCTGGGTCAGCAGCCGGTCGGTCCAGCCGAACAGCTCGTCGTGGCTGGCGATGTCGTCGAGGTGCAGCACCGGCGCGTCGTCCAGTGCGGCCGCCAACCGTCCGGCGAAGGTGGACTTTCCGGAGCCGGCGTGACCGTCGACGGCGATGAGACGGACCGGGCCGCAGGACGGCGGGAGGTCGCGGAGGCGGTCGGCGAGGGCACGCATGGCCGGTTCCTGGAGCTTTCACGAGTGCGACGGGGAGCGATCAGCACTCTAGCGGCGGTGCGGGCGGAAGCCGTCGCAGGTCATGCCAGTGGTCCAGTCCCATATTCGTGGGCGTGGCATGGCCCGAAGTGCTGGCAGGAGCGTGCGGCTTTGGCCATAGTTGGCGCACAACCGTGCAGTGGACCTGCCCAGACTCGGACAACTTGGGGGTCATTCCGCCCATGAGCAGAGCCGAACAGCCGTCCCGCAGAACCGTCCTGGCCGCCGCCGTCGCCGCGGCGGTGGCCGGTGCGGCGAGCCCGGCGGCCGCCGCCGACGACGTGAGCGACGCGGACACCGGCCGGGCCGCCCCGGCCCGCCTCGTCGACAACCGCTTCTGGACCACGTACACCGACTGGCGCTCCGGCAGTGCGAAGGGCGCCCGTGCCGTCGCCGGTGCCCGGCCCGGCGTGGTGATCGGCGCCGCCGCGGGCAGCGTCGACTACACGGACCCGCACACCGGGAAGACGGCCGCCTGGGAGTACGCCACCTGGACGTCCCCCGTCCACAAGCTCGCCGTCCCCGCCACCGAGGCGATCGCGTCCTGGAACGCGCACACCCCGGACGGCACCTGGCTCCAGGTCGAGCTGAAGGGCACCTACTCCGACGGCACGGACACCCCCTGGTACGTCATGGGCCGCTGGGCCGCCGGCGACCAGGACATCCGGCGGACCTCGGTCGACGACCAGACCGACGACAAGAGCAGCGTCTGGACGGACACCTTCGCCGTCGACGACCCGGCGACGGGCCTGCGCCTCACCTCGTACCGTCTGCGCCTGACCCTCTACCGCAAGCCGGGTACCAAGAAGACCCCCACCGTGTGGCGGCTCGGCGCGATGGGCTCCGACATCCCGGACCGCTTCACCGTCCCGGCCTCCACGCCAGGCCTCGCCCAGGAGCTGATCGTCCCGCGCTACTCGCAGGAGATCCACGCCGGTCAGTACCCGGAGTACGACAACGGCGGCGAGGCCTGGTGCAGCCCCACCTCCTCGCAGATGATCATCGAGTACTGGGGCGGCCGGCTCACCCCGGAGCAGCTCGCCTGGGTCGACCCGACCTACGCCGATCCGCAGGTCTGTCACGCGGCCCGGTACACGTTCGACTACCAGTACGAGGGCTGCGGGAACTGGCCGTTCAACGCGGCCTACGCGGCCACCTTCGACGACCTCCAGGGCGTGGTCACCCGGCTCGGCTCCCTCACCGACCTGGAGACGCTGATCGCGGCCGGTATCCCGGCCATAACGTCCCAGTCCTTCCTCAAGGAGGAGTTGACGGGCGCGGGTTACGGCACCTCCGGCCATCTGATGACCGTGATCGGCTTCACCGCCGACGGCGACGTGATCGCCAACGACCCGGCCTCGCCCAGCGACGAGGCGGTGCGGCGGGTCTACAAGCGGGCCGAGTGGGAGAAGATCTGGCTCCGCACCAAGCGGTACAACGCCAGCGGCAAGGTCGTCTCCGGCACCGGAGGGGTCTGCTACCTCTACTTCCCGGCGAAGTCGACCGCACGGCAGTGCAAGGCTCTCGCGGCGGTGGGCGTGCGCTGAGTCACACCCCAGACGGGACGAGGCCCCGGTAAACCGGGGCCTTTCCGCTGTGACCGACGTCTCTGCCGCAAAAGCCCTGCTCGGTGGCAAGGTGGACACATGACTGCGAACTCAGCCACCGCCACCCGCGTCCGCACCGGCGGACCCAAGGAAGACGGCCCGAAGGCCTTCGAACACGTCATGGGCTGGACCCTCGTCGTGGTGGTCGCGATGCTCGTGACGCAGCTCGGCCTGCTGTGACCTGACCCATAGTTGACCTGACATACTGCGGGTGTCCCGCCCCGTTGAGACCAGGGTCGAAATTGAATATCAGCCAGCAGCGCGACGGTGCCCGTCCCAAGGCGCGCGGAACTGATCGTTCGGTTGCGCGCCGAGCCGAACTCATCGCGATCGGGCGGAGGTTGTTCGCCGACAGGTCCTACGACGCGCTCTCGATGGACGACATCGCCCGCCAGGCGCATGTCGCCAAAGGGCTGATCTACTACTACTTCCAGTCCAAGCGGGGCTACTACCTGGCCATCATCCAGGACTCCGTCGCCGACCTGGTCACCTTCGCGGCGAGCGGCATTCAGCTGCCCCAGGTGGACCGGGTCCAGCGCACGATCGACAGCTATCTGCGCTTCGCCGAGCACAACCAGGCCGCGTACCGCACCGTCGTCAGCGGCGGAGTCGGCTTCGACGCCGAGGTGCACGCCATCCGGGACAGTGTGCGTGAGGCGATCGTCGCGACCATCGCCGACGGGGCGTACGGCCGTACCGACATCTCGGCGCTGGCCCGCATGGGCCTGTTCGCCTGGGTGTGCAGCGTCGAGGGCGCCACACTCGACTGGATCGACCGCCCGGCCCAGCTCTCCCGTGACACCATGCGCGAACTCCTGGTGAAGACGCTCGGCGCCTCCATGCGCGCGATCGAGGAACTGGACCCCGCCTTCCCGGCCCCCGCCCCGGCCCGCCGGGACGCCTGACCCCGGACGACGGAGAGGGCGGAGGGCTCGTGGTCCCCCCGCCCCGAGTCCCTCTCGGGACCGACTAGTTGATCGCCTTGATCAGTTCACCGCCCGAGGTGTCCCCGCTCAGCTCCCAGAAGAACGTGCCGCCCAGCCCCTGCTGGTTCTTGTAGGCCATCTTCGTGGCGATGGTCGACGGGGTGTCGTAACTCCACCAGTTGCTGCCGCACTTGGCGTACGCCGTGCCGCCCACCGTGCCGGTCGCCGGGCACTTCGTCTTGAGCACCTTGTAGTCCTCGAAGCCCGCCTCGTACGTCCCCGCCGCCGGACCGGTCGCCGTGCCGCCCGGTGCCGACTGGGTGACGCCGGTCCAGCCGCGCCCGTAGAAGCCGAGGCCGAGCAGCAGCTTCGAGGCCGGGACACCGAGGCCCTTGAGCTTCGCGATGGTCGCCGAGGTGTGGTAACCCGCCTGCGGGATACCGCTGTACGAGGTGAGCGCCGAGTGCGGAGCCGTCGGCCCGGTCGCGGCCCAGGCGCCGAAGTAGTCGTAGGTCATCGGGTTGTACCAGTTGACGTACTGCGCCGCGCCCGCGTAGTCCGCCGCGTCGATCTTGCCGCCCGGGGTGGCGTCGGCCGTGATCGCCGCGGTGACCAGGTTGCCGGTGCCGAACTTGGCCCGCAGCGCCGACATCAGGTTCTTGAAGGCCGCCCGGCCGCTGGTGTCGCAGGTGTTGCCGCAGGCGTTCGGGTACTCCCAGTCGATGTCGATGCCGTCGAAGACATCGGCCCACTTGGAGTTCTCGACCAGGTCGTAGCAGGACTGCGCGAACGCGGCCGGGTTCTTCGCGGCCTCGCCGAAGCCGCTGGACCAGGTCCAGCCGCCGAAGGACCAGATGACCTTCAGACCCGGGTGCTTCTTCTTCAGCTCACGCAGCTGGTTGAAGTTGCCGCGCAGTGGCTGGTCCCACGTGTCGGCGACGCCGTCCACGGACTCGGCGGCGGTGTAGGTCCGCTCGGTCGCCGCGTAGGAGTCGCCCATCGCGCACTTGCCGCCGGTGACGTTGCCGAAGGCGTAGTTGATGTGGGTGAGCCTCGCCGCGGAGCCGGAGGTCTCGATGTTCTTGACGTAGTACTTGCGGTCGTAGGTGCCCCATTCGGTGAAGTAGCCGACGACCTTGGAGCCGGCCTTCACCGCGGGCTTCGCCGCTGGTTCGGCGGTCGCGGTGCCCGCGCCGGCGAGCAGCCCGGCACCGAGGACCGCGCAACACGCGGCGGACAGAAGCGCCCGGAACCGGGCGCGGGGACGAGGGGAGTCGTGCATCGGGTGTCTCCTCGTGGGGGGTGAGGGAACGGGCGCCGATTGGCATGGACGCGGTAAAGCGGTGGTTCGGAACAGTAGGAGGACTAGACCAGTCCGTCAATGGTTCGGACCAATTTCGCGGGCTGGTGGACTCCGGGTCGATTTCCTGAAGTAAGCGGTCGTTAACTGGTGACTCGATGGCTCCGATCGGGCATACTCACAGCGCAGAGCCGCTGGTCAACAGCTTCCGAGACCCGGAAGTGCGACCATCGGCCCAGCCCTCAGCAAGACCCGGCGGAGCCGCCCCCATCCAAAGGCGCACGCCGATGTGCCCTACACAGGGAGGAGAGCGTCGCCATGCCCGACCGCGCCCCGCAGCCGGTGGACCGTCAACTGCCCACGGACGAGGCCCGGGAGCTGATCTCACTCGTCCGCGACATCGCGCAGCAGGAGATCGCCCCGAAGGCGGCCGAGGAGGAGGACGCCGGACGCTTCCCGCGTGAGGTGTTCACCCTGCTCTCGCGGTCCGGACTGCTCGGACTGCCCTACGACTCCGAGTACGGCGGCGGTGACCAGCCCTACGAGGTCTACCTCCAGGTCCTCGAGGAGCTCGCCGCGGCCCGGCTCACCGTCGGCCTCGGTGTCAGCGTCCACACCCTCGCCTCCTACGCCCTCGCGGCCTACGGCACCAAGGAGCAGCAGGTCGAGCATCTGCCCGCGATGCTCGGCGGCGGACTGCTCGGCGCGTACTGCCTGTCCGAGGCCTCGTCCGGTTCCGACGCCGCGAGCCTGCGGACCAAGGCCGTACGGGACGGTGACGACTGGGTGATCACCGGGACCAAGGCCTGGATCACGCACGGCGGAATCGCCGACTTCTACACCGTCATGGCGCGGACCGGTGAGGAGGGCGCCCGCGGGATCACCGCCTTCCTCGTGCCCGGCGACGCCGAGGGGCTGAGCGGGGCGGCGCCGGAGAAGAAGATGGGCATGAAGGGCTCGCCCACCGCCCAGGTTCATCTCGACGGCGTGCGCGTGTCCGACGACCGGCGCCTCGGCGAGGAGGGGCAGGGCTTCGCGATCGCCCTGTCCGCGCTCGACTCCGGACGGCTCGGCATCGCGGCCTGCGCGATCGGGGTGGCGCAGGCGGCGCTGGACCACGCGGTGGCGTACGCGACCGAGCGACGGCAGTTCGGAAAGGCGATCGCCGACTTCCAGGGACTGCGCTTCATGCTCGCCGACATGGCGACCCAGATCGAGGCGGGCCGCGCGCTGTACCTGGCGGCGGCGCGGCTGCGGGACGCCGGCCGGCCGTTCGCCAAGCAGGCCGCGATGGCCAAGCTGCACTGCACCGACACCGCGATGAAGGTCACCACCGACGCCGTCCAGGTCCTCGGCGGATACGGCTACACCGCGGACTTCCCGGTCGAGCGCTATATGCGCGAGGCCAAGGTCCTCCAGATCGTCGAGGGCACCAATCAGATCCAGCGGATGGTCATCGCCCGTCACCTAGCGGGTCCGGAGACGCGCTGAACTGACCCGGCCTGACCTGCGGCGCCGCGAGCCGGGCCCATTCCGGGTCGTGGCGCCCCGGCAGGGTCCGGCCCCGGTCGGCCCAGGTGCGCAGCAGATCCCGGTAGATGGGCGGGTCCTGCGGCGGCGGAACCGATTCTGCGGGTGGCGGCACGAACACCCGGCGCTGACGCCCGGTCGCCGAAAATGTGGGGGTCATACCAGGGCAACGCGGTGACGGCCGGGCAGGTCACCCGCCGACGGAATCGACCGTGAGTTCACCGACGTCGTGCGGCACGTATCTGGCCACCTGCGACGGTCTGACGTACCGTCAGCCCAGCCGCCTCCAGGGAGGTCCGCCGTGGCCGACGACCGTCCCGTACCGCTCGACGAGTACCCCGTGCACCAGGTGCCGCTCTCCATGAAGCACGTGGCGACGGGGGACCGGAACGCCTACGACCGGTGCATCTTCCACGTCCTCGATCACCAGGGGCGGGCGCTGCTGATCGCGGGGCTCGGGGTGTACCCGAACCTGGGGGTGATCGACGCGTACGCGACGCTGCGGGTGGGGGACACCCTGCACGCGGTGCGGGCCTCGGACGCCCTCGGCGAGGACCGGATGCGGCTCGTGGTGGGGCCGCTGAGGATCGAGGTCGAGCAGCCGCTGCACCGTCTGCGCCTCGTCTGCGACGACGACTCGTTGTCCTACGACCTGACCTGGACCGCCGCGTTCCCCGCCCTGTGGGAACCCCACCACGTGCAGCGCCGGGGCGGCCGGCTCACCCTGGAAGGGCGTCGCTTCGTCCAGGCGGGCGGCGTGGCGGGCTCCGTGCGCGCCGGCGGCGAGGAGTTCCGTGTCACCCCCACGGAGTGGACCGGCACCCGCGACCGCAGCTGGGGCGTCCGACCCGTCCCCGGCGAGGAAGGCGGCCGACTCGCCGAGGAGCATCCCACCGAGGGCTTCCACTGGCTCTGGTGCCCCGTCCGCTTCGAGGACCGCTTCCTGATGGTGATCGTCCAGGAGGACGCCGACGGCTACCGCGTCCTCAACGACGCCACCCTCGTCCGCCCCGGCCACCCCGACCGCCAACTCGGCTGGCCCCAGCCCGAGATCACCTACCGCTCCGGCACCCGCCACCCCGAACGCGCCCTCGTCCACCTCGGCGACGTGCGCAAACCGCGGGAGCTGGAGGTCGAGATCCTCACCTCCTCCCCGCTGGCGATCGGCGCCGGCTACCCGCCGGCCGACGACTGGCAGCACGGCACCTGGCGCGGCCACGGCTGGACCGACCGGCGCACCTACGACCTCACGCTGCCGCACACTCTGGCCGCGTACGGCGTCACCGACCATGCCGCCCGCTTCCGCCTCGACGGCCGGACCGGCCACGGCATCTTCGAGCACGGCTCGTTCGGACGGCACGACCCGAGCGGGTTCACCGGCTTCGACTCGGTCGCACCGTGAGCCGGCTGTCACAAGGGGGTTGACCACATGACGACGGCACCTCGCCCGCGCACCAGCACCCGCGACCCGGAGGACATCGCACGCCACCTCACCGCCTGGCTCGGCACCCGCCTGCCCGGCGCCAAGGCCGTCGGTGTCACCGTCCCCGCGTCCAACGGCATGTCCAGCGAGACCCTGCTCTTCGACATCGAGCACCCCGAACCCCCGTTGCGCGCCTGCGCGTTGCGGCTCGCCGCGGATCCGGCGGCGTACACCGTCTTCCCGGTGTACGACATGGTCCGCCAGTACCGCACGATGCGTGTCGTGGGGGAGCGCTCGGACCTGCCCGTGCCGAAGGTGCTGTGGCTGGAGGAGGACCCGGGCCCGCTCGGCGCGCCCTTCTTCGTCATGGAGCGCGTCGAGGGGCGGGTGCCGCCGGACGTCATGCCCTACACATACGAGGGCAACTGGCTGCACGCGGCGAGCGACGCCGAGCGCGAGCGCCTGGAGGCGGCCTCGGTAGGCCTGTTGGCCCGACTGCACGACCAAGTGCCTGTGCGGGACGCCGAGTTCCTCGCGTTTCCCGGCGAGGGCGATGCCCTGCGCCGACACGTCGCCGCCCAACGCGCGTACTACGAATGGGTCGTCGACGGCGTCGCCCGCTCACCCCTCATCGAGGAAGCCTTCGACCGGCTGGACCACCTCTGGCCCGCCGACCCCGGCACTGAGGTCCTCAACTGGGGTGACGCGCGCATCGGGAACGTCGTCTACGACGGATTCGAACCCGCCGCCGTCCTCGACTGGGAGATGGCGGCACTCGCCCCGCGCGAGGTGGACCTCGGCTGGACGATCTACCTGCACCGCTTCTTCCAGGACCTGACGGTCGCCTTCGGGCAGCCCGGCCTGCCGGACTTCTTCCGCCGCGACCGGGTGGAGGAGCGTTACGCCCAACTCACCGGCCACACACCGCGGGACATGGACTTCCACACGCTGTACGCAGCCCTGCGGCACGCCGTCGTCATGCTGCGTGTCGCCTATCGGCAGGTGTACTTCGGTGAGGCGGTCGTCCCGGCGGACCCGGACACACTGATCCTGCACCACGGCAGCCTGCGAGCCATGGTGCAGGGCAGCTACTGGGATTGAGCGAGGCGGTTTCCGCTACCGGGACGCGCTCAGGCGGCGTGGCGCCGCATGACGGGGACCCTGATGGGGCGCGAGCCCGGTCCGCCGACGTGCGAGAAGGGCTGGGTCCGCCAGTCGAGCCCCTGAGGGAGCGTCAACAGCAGGGCGGTGTCCTGCTCCTGGGGCTCCAGGTCCTCGTCCGCGGCACGCGCCTCGGAGGCGAGGCGGCCGGTGCCGGCGCAGACCGTGAGCCCGAACGGGTTCCAGGGCGAGACGCACAGCGCGTGCTCCGGCAAGACCTCCTCGTCCGCCAGCAGCGCGATGGGCTGCGCGCAGTCCGGGCAGACCACCCGGAACATCTCGAAGGTGTCGTACGCGTCGAGTTCGTCGTCGAGGGCGTCGGGTTCGACGCCCTCCGGCTCGGGCTCGGCGACCGCCTGGAGTCGCTTGGGTGCGGTACGACCAGGGCGCTTAAGACTCTGCATTGGGTTCTCCCCCTCGGGCTGGGCCGTGAAAGGCGCTGCGGCCTCGACCACAGCAAGCACTTCCCGCCCCGTCTCGGCGGTAATCACGAGAACATCACGGAGACTGTTCGGGCACTGTGGCGTTCGTCACATGCCGCTTGCAGATGCCCCGGGCGGCCGCTTTGTCCCTCAGATGGCTCACAGGTAGCTCTCGGCCACATCACGAACCGGGTATGACCTGCGCCGCTCAGGTATCCGAGGAGATCAAGGGCACTGTAGGTTCTTGCGCCATGGAGGAGCTGGACCGTCAGATCGTGCAGCTGCTCGTCAAGGACGGGCGGATGAGTTACACAGACCTCGGCAAGGCCACGGGCCTGTCCACGTCGGCCGTGCACCAGCGGGTGCGCCGGCTGGAGCAGCGTGGCGTCATCCGCGGGTACGCCGCCGTCGTGGACCCCGAGGCCGTCGGGCTGCCCATGACCGCGTTCATCTCGGTGAAACCGTTCGATCCCAGTGCGCCGGACGACATCGCCGAGCGGCTTGCCGGGGTGCCGGAGATCGAGGCCTGCCACAGTGTCGCGGGCGACGAGAACTACATCCTCAAGGTGCGGGTGGCCACGCCGCACGAGCTGGAGGAGTTGCTGGCTCGGTTGCGGTCGCTGGCGGGGGTGTCGACGCGGACGACGGTGGTGCTGTCGACCCCGTATGAGGCTCGCCCACCGAGGATTTGAGGGGCGTTTCGTCGGCGAGTGCGGGTTGTCTGTGGCTGGTCGCGCAGTTCCCCGCGCCCCTTACGGGGCGCTGAAGGTGCCCTCTGTTCGGAGGAGCCGGCATCAGGCGCGAAACTGTTCACCATGAGTGAGTCCAGCGCCGTACCCCAGACCGTTCTCCTTCGCCGCGGTGAGGTCCACAGCCCCGCTGACCCTTTCGCCACCGCGATGGTCGTCGAGCGTGGCCAAGTCGCCTGGGTCGGTTCGGAAGGGGCCGCCGACGCCTTCGCGGACGGGGTCGACGAGGTCGTCGATCTGGATGGCGCTCTCGTCACGCCCGCGTTCACCGACGCGCATGTGCACACGACGTCCACCGGGCTCGCACTGACCGGCCTGGACCTGTCCGACGCGCCCTCTCTGGAGACGGCCCTCGCCCGTGTGCGGGACTTCGCCGGTGCCCGCCCGGACGACCGCGTCCTGCTCGGCCACGGCTGGGACGCGGCCCGCTGGCCCGGCGGACGGCCGCCCACGCGCGCGGAGCTGGACGAGGCCACCGGCGGCCGCCCGCTCTATCTGTCCCGGATCGACGTGCACTCGGCGGTCGTGACCACGGCCCTGCTCGACATGACGTCCCTGGGCCGCCCCGACGGCCCGCTCACCGCCGACGCCCACCACGCCGTACGCGCCACGGCCCTGGCCGCCATCACCCCGGCCCAGCGCGTCGAGGCACAGCGCACCGCGCTCGCCCGCGCAGCCGCCCTCGGCATCGGCTCGGTCCACGAGTGCGCCGGCCCCGAGATCTCCTCCGAGGACGACTTCACCGGCCTGCTGCGGCTCGCCGCCGAGGAGGCCGGACCGCGGGTCGTGGGCTACTGGGCCGAGCAGGATGTCGACAAGGCACGGGAACTGGGCGCCCTGGGTGCGGCCGGTGACCTGTTCGTCGACGGTGCCCTCGGCTCCCACACCGCCTGTCTGCACCAGCCGTACACCGACGCCGGACACACGGGCACCGCCTACCTGGACGCGGCCGCCGTGGCCGCGCACGTCGTCGCCTGCACCGAGGCGGGCCTCCAGGCGGGCTTCCACGCGATCGGCGACGCCGCCGTGACCGCCGTGGTCGAGGGCATGCGCGCCGCCGCCGAGAAGGTCGGCCTGGCCCGGATCCGCGCCGCCCGGCACCGCGTCGAGCACGCCGAGATGCTCACCCCCGAGACCATCGCCGCCTTCGCCGACCTGGGCCTGACCGCCTCCGTGCAGCCCGCCTTCGACGCGCTGTGGGGCGGCGAGGACGGCATGTACGCCCAGCGCCTGGGCGTGGAACGGGCGCGCGCCCTGAATCCGTTCGCGGCGCTCCTGAAGGCCGGCGTGCCGCTCGCCTTCGGCTCCGACAGCCCCGTCACCCCGCTCGACCCGTGGGGCACGGTCCGTGCCGCCGCCTTCCACCGCACACCCGAGCACCGCGTCTCCGTGCGCGCCGCGTTCACGGCCCACACGCGGGGCGGCTGGCGGGCGATCGGCCGGGACGACGCGGGCGTCCTGGTGCCGGGCGCACCCGCCGACTACGCGGTCTGGCGTACGGACGAGCTCGTCGTCCAGGCCCCTGACGACCGGGTCGCCCGCTGGTCCACCGACCCCCGCTCCGGCACCCCCGGCCTGCCCGACCTGTCGCCGGGCGCCGACCTCCCGATCTGCCTGCGCACCGTGGTGGGGGGCCGGACCGTGTTCGTACGGCCGGGCGAGTGATCTCCCGGGGTGGCGCGCCTCCGATCGGGCGCCGCCGCCCCGTCTCGCGACCTGCGTATCCTCCGCACTGACCAGGGCTTTGAGGGAAGACGCCCAGCTCAAACGGCTGTTGACAGCCGACGGCAGGGGGCCGGTAGGTTCGGCCCAGTCCACCACCGGACGCCCGACCGGGGAACGTCCGTCAACTCGTCGCCGCGCCGCTGGGTCAGGGACGGTGTGCCGCACCGGGCACCGCCACTGGGAGCCAGGCTCAGCGCCCGCGCCGCCGCGAGGGAACGTTCCGGCCGGTCGGGGAGGTGTGACCCGGGTGGGGCCCGGGCGCTCAGTAGACAACGGCTTTCGGTCGATCCGCAGCCAGCGGGTCCCAGGTCGGCCCGAAGGGCGCCGGGCCCCCATCCGCAGTACGCACAGCTGTCGAGAAGCGCGTTCTTACCCCGCTTTTGTTAAAACGACACCACCATACGAACGTCCTGTCACGTCGGCCCAGGCGGCGACGACTATGGTGGACGCCTGCGTACGAACCTGAAGGGGCAGCAGTGAACGACGGCGACGGGACCCTCGCGGCACAGGGCCACGGGAGGCAGTTCGGCCCGCTCGGCACGGCTCTGGTGATCATTCCGACCTACAACGAGGCGGAGAACATCAAGTCGATCGTCGGCCGGGTGCGCAAGGCCGTCCCCGAGGCGCACGTGCTCGTCGCCGACGACAACAGCCCCGACGGCACCGGCAAGCTCGCCGACGAACTGGCCGCCACCGACGACCATGTCCAGGTCCTGCACCGCAAGGGCAAGGAGGGCCTCGGCGCCGCCTACCTCGCGGGCTTCGCCTGGGGCCTGGAGCACGGCTACGGCGTCCTGGTCGAGATGGACGCCGACGGCTCCCACCAGCCCGAGGAGCTGCCCCGTCTGCTGACCGCCCTCAAGGGCGCCGACCTGGTCCTCGGCTCCCGCTGGGTGCCCGGTGGCCGGGTCGTGAACTGGCCCAAGTCCCGCGAGTTCATCTCCCGCGGCGGCAGCCTCTACTCGCGCGTCCTGCTCGACGTCCCCATCCGGGACGTCACCGGCGGCTACCGCGCCTTCCGCAGCGAGACCCTCGAAGGCCTCGGACTCGGCGAGGTCGCCTCGCAGGGCTACTGCTTCCAGGTCGACCTCGCCCGCCGCGCGATCAAGGCCGGGTACCACGTCGTCGAGGTCCCCATCACCTTCGTCGAGCGCGAGCACGGCGACTCCAAGATGAGCCGCGACATCCTCGTGGAGGCCCTGTGGCGGGTCACCACATGGGGCGTGGGGGAGCGGGTCGGCAAGGTGCTGGGCCGCGACAAGAAGGCCTGACGGCAGCCGCAGGGCCGCACAGGCCCCGCTGATCGTCCCCTTATCCCGTGCTGAGCCGTGTCCAGGCACACTGGACGCATGACGACTGGCGCTCCGACCCCGACGTACCCCGCCCGGCCCCCGCGCTCCCGGCTGCGCACCTTCCTGCCGCTGGGGATCGCCGCGTGGCTGGTGCTGGAGATCTGGCTGCTGACCGTGGTGGCGGGTGCCACGAACGGGTTCCTGGTGTTCCTGCTGCTGCTTGCCGGCCTCGTGCTCGGCGCGGTGGTCATCAAGCGGGCCGGCCGACGGGCCTTCCAGAACCTCAACGAGGCGCTCCAGCGCGGCACGGCCCCCTCCGGCGGCGGTGGCAACGGTCTGCTGATGCTGGGCGGCCTGCTCCTCATGCTCCCCGGTCTGATCTCGGACGCGGTGGGCCTGGTCCTGCTGATCCCGCCGGTCCAGAAGGTCATCGCCCGCCGCGCGGAGCGCACCTTCGAGCGCAAGCTCCGTGAGGCCGCCCCGGGCACCCTGGGCGACGCCTTCCAGCAGGCCCGTATGCAACGCCCCGACGGCAAGGTCGTCCAGGGCGAGGTCATCCGGGACGAGCCCGGGGACGCGCCCCGGGAGCCGCGTCCTCCGCTGATGGGCTGAGCCCGGCTCGGCTCGCGCCGAACGCACGAGACCGCGGGCGCCGTACAGGAAGTACGGCGCCCGCGGTCTCGATATTGCGTTGTGTTCCGCCCAAACCGCGGCGGGACTACGCGGACTTGCGGCTGTCCCTGGGGTGAATCGCGATGTTCATCGCCCCTGAGCGCAGAACGGCCAGGCGCTCCTCGAGGACCTCTTCGAGTTCCTCGCGGGTGCGCCGCTCCATCAGCATGTCCCAATGCGTACGCGCGGGCTTGGCCTTCTTTTCTTCAGGGCCGTCGCCGTCAACGAGGAGTGCCTGGGCCCCGCAGACCTTGCACTCCCACTCCGGCGGGATCTCCGCCTCGACCGAGAAGGGCATCTCAAAGCGATGTCCCTTCTCGCATGCGTACTCCACGGCCTGGCGCGGGGCCAGGTCGATGCCGCGGTCCGTCTCGTAGCTGGTCACCACGAGGCGCGTGCCGCGAAGAGCTCGCTCACTCATGAATCGTGCCTCCCGGGCTTGTCGCCCACAGGACAGGTGTCGCTGTCGTCGTCATCCGGTCAACGTCCGGTCGGCGGTAAAGATTCCCGTTCCGGGTCATGCGTCGCCGTCGTAGCCGCCCCTTGTTGTACCCACCGGCGCCCGGTTTGTCACATCTGCTAGCAGATGTCACCCAGCGTTTCGGTATCTTTGACGCGCAGTAACGGTACGCCTGGCAGGCCAAACGCGTACACTACCGCCCTTTCGCGCTGAACGCTAAATCTTCTCCGGAACGGGATTTCCCGCGTCGCTGATCGCCTGGCGCACCGGAACCCGTGCGAGCAGGCAGAACCCCAGGACGAAGAAGATCACCAGCGAGATGATCGCGTCCCGATAACTTCCCGTCAGCTGGTAGGTGATCCCGAACAGAAGCGGGCCCAGCCAGCTCATGCCGCGGTCGCTCATCTCGTACGCCGAGAAGTACTCGGCCTCCTTGCCCGGCGGGACGAGATGGGAGAACAGGGAGCGGGAGAGGGCCTGGCTGCCGCCGAGGACCAGGCCGATCCCGGCGGCCAGGACGAAGAACCACACCGGCGCGCCGGCCGGCAGGAAGTAGCCGGCCGCCAGGGTCAGCGTCCAGGCCACCAGTGAACCGAGGATCGTGCGCTTGGCGCCGTACACCCGGGCCAGCCGGCCCATGCCCAGGGCGCCCGCCACCGCCAGCACCTGGACCAGCAGGACGGCGCCGATCAGTGTCGACTGGCCGAGGCCGAGCTCCTCGGAGCCGTAGACGGAGGCCTGGGAGATCACAGTCTGGATGCCGTCGTTGTAGACGAGGTACGCCAGCAGGAAGGAGAGCGTCAGCGGGTGGCGGCGCATGTCGCGGAACGTGGCCGCCAGTTGGCGGAAGCCGGGCGCGGTCGCTTCCCTCGCCGGTGTACGGCGGTCGCGCAGGCGGCGTAGCGGAATGAGCGTGAAGGCACCCCACCACAGGCCCGCCGACGCCAGACAGATCCGTACCGCCATGCCCTCCGAGAGGCCGAAGGAGTCATGGGCGGTGTAGAGGACCAGGTTGACCACCAGCACCAGCGAGCCCGCCGCGTAGCCGAAGGCCCAGCCCCGGGAGGAGACCGCGTCGCGTTCCTCGGGCGGGGCGATCTGCGGGAGGTAGGAGTTGTAGAGCATCGCGCCCACGGCCGACGCGGCGTTCGCGACGATGAGCAGGACGCCGCCGAGCAGATAGCGGTCGCCGCCGAGGAAGAACATGGCCGTCGTCGCCGCGGCCCCGGTGTAGGCGGCGGCCGCCAGCAGCGGCTTCTTGCGGCCCGTGCGGTCGGCCGCCACGCCGACCAGGGGCATCACCAGCACGGCCAGGATCACGGACAGGGACACCGAGTACGCGAAGAAGGCGCCGGCCCGCACCGGAATGCCCAGAGGATGGACGTATCCGTCCGCGTCGGCGGCCTTCTCGGCGACCGACGTCAGATAGGGACCGAGGAACACGGTGAGCACGCTCGTCGAGTAGACGGAGCACGCCCAGTCGTAGAAGTACCAGCCGCGCTGCTCGCGCCGCCGCTCGGCGGCCTCGTCGGCGCCCGTGGTCCGTATGGCGTCGGTGCCCAACCCGGCCCCCTCACTGGTCCCGCGCCCAGTCCGCGGTTCCAGGGGAGCGAGGGCCCTCAGACCCAGACGCCCCGGTCCTCCATGACCTTGCGCAACGTGTCGATGTGATCGGTCATGATGCCATCCACTCCCAGGTCCAGGAGCCGGTGCATGGCATCGGGATCATTGATGGTCCACACGTGCACCTGGAGCCCGCGCGCGTGGGCGGTCCGCACGAAGCGGCGGTCGACGACCTGGATGCCGTTCTGGGCCTCGGGCACCTGGGCGGCGACCGCGGAGCCGCGCAGCGCGGCCGGCACACCCCAGGAGCGCAGCCGCAGATTGAGGACGCCCCGGGTGCCGTACGAGGTCGCCAGGCGCGGGCCGGCCAGGCGCTGGGCGCGCACGACCCGGGCCTCGGAGAAGGAGCCGACGCAGATCCGGTCCCAGGCGCCGGTGCGCTCGATCAGCTCCAGGAGGGGATGGAGCGCCGGCTCGGCCTTGATGTCGACGTTCCAGCGGGCCTCGGGGAACGTCTCCAGGAGCTCCTCGAAGAGCGGCACCGGCTCCTTGCCCGCCACGCGCGCGTGCCGCACGTCCGCCCAGGGCAGGTCCGTTATCCGGCCCGCCCCGTCGGTCATCCGGTCCAGGGTGCTGTCGTGGAAGGCGACGAGCCTCCCGTCCGCCGTGGCGTGCACGTCGGTCTCCAGGTACCGGTAGCCGGTCTCGATCGCCCGCCGGAACTGCAGCAGGGTGTTCTCCAGACCGTCCGCCGCCCCGCCCCGGTGGGCGAAGGGGATCGGGCCGGGATGGTCGAGGTAGGGGTGGCGTATCCGGGTGCTCACCTGCGCAGTATCGCGCGCCCGGGTTGCCCGGTGGCAACGACCGTGCTGCTGTCCGATGCCGAAGGGACGTCGAACACCCGTAGGAAGAGCTGGGCGAGCGGGCCGATGGACACCGCGTAGAGCACCGTGCCGACACCGATGGTGCCGCCGAGGGCGAAGCCGGTCGCGACGACCGCGATCTCGACGGCGGTCCGCATCAGCCGGATCGAGCGGCCCGTGCGCCGGTGCAGGCCGGTCATCAGACCGTCCCGGGGTCCCGGCCCGAAACGGGCGGCGATGTAGAGACCGGTGGCCACGCCGTTGAGCAGGATGCCCGCCAGCAGAAGGGGGATCCGTACGGCCAGGGTGCGGGCCTCGGGCACCGCGGCGAGCGTGCCGTCCATGGCGATGCCCACCACGAAGACATTGGAGACCGTGCCGAGGCCCGGGCGCTGGCGCAACGGGATCCACAGCAGGAGCACCGCCGCGCCCACGAAGATCGACACGACGCCGATCGTGAGGCCCGTCAGCTCGGCGAGGCCCTGATGCAGCACGTTCCAGGGCTCCAGGCCCAGGCCCGCCTCGACGAGCAGCGCGGAACTCGCTCCGTAGAGGGCGAGACCGACGTACAGCTGGATCAGCCGGCGCCCGAGCCGGCTCTGTGCGGACAAGTGGTGCCCCCTGTGGTCGTGGTGGCCTGGTCCATGACACCCTGTGGCGTGGGTGGAAGCATCATCCATGGCCAATTCGGGGAAGGTGGACTGATTTCCATGGCGCAGTGGACCTCGGCGATGGGAGCGGCGCAGCTCGCCCGGCTGCTCAACTCCCAGCAGGA
This sequence comes from Streptomyces sp. NPDC001536, assembly GCF_042894505.1. Classification (NCBI taxonomy): domain Bacteria; kingdom Bacillati; phylum Actinomycetota; class Actinomycetes; order Kitasatosporales; family Streptomycetaceae; genus Streptomyces; species Streptomyces sp. NPDC001536. Next base: position 46,419 of record NZ_JBIAVQ010000017.1, on the reverse strand, counting down.
CCGTCCCGCGGGCCCCGGCACGCGCCGCCCGCCCGCCTACCGGGCGCTCGCCGACGGCATCCGGCTGCTGGTGCTGGAGGGCCGTGTCCCGGTGGCCGCCCGGCTGCCCGCCGAACGCGAGCTGGCCCTGTCCCTGTCCGTCAGCCGTACGACGGTGGCGGCGGCGTACGAGGCGTTGCGCGCCGAGGGTTTCCTGGAGTCGCGGCGCGGCGCCGGAAGCTGGACGGCCGTACCGGCCGGCAACCCGCTGCCGGCGCGTGGCCTGGAGCCCCTTCCGCCCGAGGCGCTCGGCTCGGTGATCGACCTGGGCTGCGCGGCGCTGCCCGCGCCCGAGCCGTGGCTGACCCGAGCCGTGCAGGGCGCCCTGGAGGAGCTGCCGCCGTACGCCCACACCCACGGCGACTACCCGGCGGGGCTGCCCGCGCTGCGCGCGATGATCGCCGACCGGTACACCGCGCGAGGGATCCCCACCATGCCCGAGCAGATCATGGTGACGACCGGGGCGATGGGCGCCATCGACGCGATCTGCCATCTCTTCGGGGGCCGCGGCGAGCGCATCGCCGTCGAGTCGCCGTCGTACGCCAACATCCTCCAGCTGATGCGTGAGGCCGGCGCCCGGCTCGTGCCCGTCGCGATGGCCGAGGGGCTGAGCGGCTGGGACATGGACCGCTGGCGGCAGGTGCTGCGTGACGCGGCGCCGCGGATCGCGTACATCGTCGCCGACTTCCACAACCCGACCGGCGCCCTCGCCGACGACGACCAGCGGCGCCGGCTGGTGGACGCGGCGCGGTCGGCGGGAACGGTCCTGGTCGCCGACGAGACGATGAGCGAGCTGTGGCTGGACGAGGGGGTCGAGATGCCGCGGCCCGTGTGCGGGTTCGATCCCGCCGGGTCCACGGTGATCACGGTCGGCTCGGCCAGCAAGGCCTTCTGGGCGGGCATGCGCATCGGCTGGGTGCGGGCTGCGCCGGACGTCATCCGCAGCCTGGTCGCGGCACGCGCGTACGCCGATCTGGGGACGCCCGTGGTCGAGCAGCTCGCCGTGAACTGGCTGTTCAGCACGGGGGGCTGGGAGCAGGCCGTGGAGGTGCGGCGGGTGCAGGCGCGGGAGAACCGGGACGCGCTGGTCGCGGCGGTGCGCAGGGAGCTGCCGACCTGGGAGTTCGAGGTGCCTCGGGGTGGGCTGACGTTGTGGGTGCGCGCCGGGGGTCTGTCCGGGTCTCGGATCGCCGAGGCCGGCGAGCGGGTGGGGGTTCGGGTGCCGTCCGGGCCCCGGTTCGGGGTGGACGGTGCCTTCGAGGGGTATGTGCGGCTGCCGTTCACCGTGGGGGGTGCGGTGGCCGAGGAGGCTGCGGCGCGGTTGGCGATGGCGGCGAAGCTGGTGGAGAGCGGAGCGTCCGGGGGCGGGGAAGCGCCGCGCACGTTTGTGGCGTGACGCCGACTGGATGTACTTAGGGGCGCGGGGCTGTATCGATCTGCGGCTACCGCCGCGTGGGCGCGATCAGCCCCCTGCGCCCCGCAGTCGCACGACTACCGCAACCACTTACGGCGCGTCCGCGGCCACCGCTTCCACGGGGACCGAATCCGCCGGCGTCGTCCGCGGCGGCAGCAACGCCAGCACCGCCTCCCGCGCCGCGTCGCTCGTCGCCTCGTCGTGCGGGTCCGGCGTCGCCGGCACCTGGAGGCGATGCACGGGCCCCGTGCCCAGGCGGGCGTAGCCGCGGCCCGGCGGGACGTCGGCGGCCGGAGTCGTGCGCGGGGGAGCGCCCAGGACCGCGGTCAACTGCTCCGGCGTCGCCGGGCCCAGCACGACACGCGCGCGTGTGTGCTGGCGTACCGCGTCGCTCAGCGCGTCCGCGCTGTCGAACTGGTCGGCCACGACCACGGTGACGCCCGCCGCGCGGCCGTGCCGCAGGGGGACCTGGAGGAGGGACTGCGGGTCGCGATGGCCGTCGGCGGCGGCCAGGTGCGTGAACGCGCTCGGGCGGTCCAGGAGGATCCACAGCGGACGCTTGGTGTCGTCCGGTGGCTGGTGGCCCGCCTGGCGGGCGTGGTTCATGGCGATCAGGCGCCGCTCCGTCTCGGTGGCGGCCCACTCCAGGCTCGCCAGCGCCCCGGTCAGCCCGCACTCGACCGCCAGGACGCCGTCCCGGCCGGTGAGGCAGGCGTACTCGCCGGTGCCGCTGCCCTCGACGATCACCACGTCGCCGTACTGGAGCGCCTGGAGCGCGATGGAGCGCAGCAGGGTCGAGGTGCCGCTGCCCGGCTGGCCCATGACCAGCAGGTGCGGCTCGGTGGAGCGGACTCCGGTGCGCCACACGACCGGCGGTACGTCGCGCTGCTCCTCGCCGTAGGTGAGCGGGAGCGTGCGCTGGACCTCGGTGGGATCGGTGAAGCCGAGGACCGTCTCGCCGGGGGACGTGACGAAACGCTGGGCGGCGATGTCGGTGGGCAGCGGCGGCAGGACGGTGACGGAGAGCTGGTTGCCCTCCTCGTCCCAGGCGAAGCGGTACTCGCGGCCGCGGCCGGACTTGGCGTGCAGCAACTGCTCGATCCGCGCGCGGGAGTCGGCCTCGCCGTCCAGGAAGTACGCGGGGTAGCGGATCACGAGGTGGGTGATCCGGCCCGTCTCGTCGAACTCGTAGACCGGGAAGGCCTTGTCCCATTCGCCGCCGTGGGCGAAGAGGGGATCGGGGTCCTCGGCGGTCGAGAAGTACGGCACCAGGGCCTCGTACAGAGACCGCAGGCGCTGGGTCTGCGACTCGTCGGGGCCCTCCGGGGCCGCTGGGGTGCGGTCCCGGCCCTGCCATGCCGCCGCCGCCATCAGGGTGACGACGGCGAGCAGCGGACCGTACGGCACGAGCGCCACGACCAGGACCACCGACGCCACCAGGAAAAGCAGCGGCCCGCGCTTGTCCTTGGGGGTGTCGGCCCACCTGCGCCGCCCGGCCGAAGCCAGCCGGCGCAGACCGCGAGTGATCGTGATCAGCGGGTGGAGGACGTCGGTGGCGCTGTCGGCCGCCGTGCGGGCCAGCTCCCGGCTCCGGGCGATCTGCGCGCTGCCTGTGCTCAGGATGCGGGGGAGGGGGCGCCGGACCACTGCTGTCTCCTGGAGGTGCGTACGGACGGGAGGAACGGCGTCAGAACTTGATGCCGCCGAGGAGGCTCGCGAGGCTCTCGCCGCCCGCCTTGATGCTGGGGGCGATGGCCGTGCTTGCCAGGTAGAAGCCGAACAGGGCGGCGACCAGGGCGTGGGACGCCTTGAGGCCGTCCTTGCGGAAGAAGATGAAGACGACGATGCCGAGCAGCACGACGCCCGAGATGGAGAAGATCATGTGAGTGCTCCTGGTTCAGGTGGGGACAGTCACCATGAGTACTTCCAGGATCACAGGATGTATCCATACGATAAAAGGTGCAACTGGGTGAATTTCGATTGATTTCACTCGCTCGGCGGGGTCGGCTTCGGCCGGATGAGCAGGGGACTTGCGTCCGACCGGGTCAGTGGTGATCTTTACCTCCGGCACATCGGGTCATGTGCGGCGCGAGCCAGTACCCTGGCGATTCACCTGAACGGTTGTATGAGAGGCGGTCCGGCCGATGACTGAAGCCCCCGACCCCGAGGTCGTGGAGCTGGCGACCAAGATCTTCGATCTGGCCCGCCGGGGTCAGACCGAGGCGCTCGTGGCGTATGTCGACGCGGGTGTTCCGGCCAACCTCACCAACGACCGCGGCGACTCCCTCGTGATGCTCGCCGCCTATCACGGCCACGCCGACGCGGTGCGCGCGCTGCTCGCCCGGGGCGCCGAGGCCGACCGGATCAACGACCGAGGCCAGACCCCGCTCGCCGGGGCGGTCTTCAAGGGTGAGACGGACGTCATCAAGGCTCTTCTGGAGAACGGTGCCGACCCGGCCGCGGGGACCCCGTCGGCCCTCGACACCGCTCGCATGTTCGCCAAGACCGAACTGCTCGAGTTGTTCGGCGCACACTGACCTTGATGTTCTGACCAGCGAAAACACGGAAAACGGGGGAGGCGGTACAGGGCCGCCGAAATTTCGGTCGCGGCAGATGTAAGTGCCGAGTCATCATGACGTCGTGATTCACGGACGCGATGGCTGGGCAGGTGTTGCCGCACCGCGCGGGCCGTGATGCGGCCCGCATGGGCCACCGACGAGAGGCAGAGGAAGATGGTCTACAGCAAGCAGGAAACGGCGGGCGCCCCGACGTGTTGTCACGCGGCCAGGTAAAGCAAGATCCCGGTTGCGTCGACGCTTGATGTGAGGCTGTTTCCCATGTTCGAACCGGTCATAGCGCCCAGCGGTACGCTGCTCGGCCTCCTCCAGAGGGGCCGCGGCGACGGCACACTGCACGCGCTCACCGCACCGCGCGCCGAGGCGCTCGCGGCTCTGAACCACTGCGTGCTGCGGGACCCCCGCCACGACTGGCAGGTGGAGAACCGCTCCCTCTACTACGCCCGTCTCTACCTCGACCTGAACGGCGAGCTGGACGAGATCGAGGCTCACCTCTTCGACGTCGAGGACCACTTGGACGACGAGGAGTCCCGCACCGGGCTCGCCCTGGCGGTCCTCGGGCACCTCGCCTCCTACGGCAGGCGGGACGCGCTCGAACTGCTGCGCAGGTACGCCGCCTCGGGGTCCAACTGGGCCTGGGCCCTGGACGAGCTCGCCCTCAGGGACGACGACGCCGGGCTGCGCGCCCTGGCCGCCCCCGTGCTGGCCCGCTTCGGCACCGACGCCGAGGGCGAGGCCGAACTGGCCGCCACCGTGCGCGATGCCTTCGAACCACGGCCGTGGCGGCTGTGGGCCGAGGATCCGCGCGAATCCATCGCCACACGCGTGCGTGCCGCCCAGGAGACCGGCTGTTTCGACCGCTGGCAACGCCAGATGCGACCTAGCGGGCCCCGTCCGGGGTGGAGCGTGCAGGCGGTCTTCGAGTGGGCCGAGCAGGGCATCGAACGCGGCGTCGCGCGCCATGTGCCGGCCGCCCGCTGCCTCATGGCCGTCGCGGGTCCGGAGGACCGGGCCGAGATCGTCGCCGCCGCCCAGGACGGCACCGAGGGCGCCCGCTGCACCGCGCTGCGCTACCTCGCCGACGGCAGTGATCCCGACGCCCTCGATCTGATCGAGGCGGCCGTGGTCACCGGCTCGGCACCGGTCGTGGAGGCCGCCGTCGACGCCTTCGAACGTATGCGCAGTGTCGCCGCCGTCGACCGGGCCCGCGGCTGGGCCCACCGGCCCGACCCGCTGGGCGCCGCCGCCGGACGCATGCTCGCCTGCCGCGGCGGAGCGCAGGACAAGGACCTGGTGCTCGTGGCCCTACGAGAGGCCGTACGAGGCGAAGGGCCGGACGCGCCGACCCTGTGGACCCTCGTCGACGGCACCGGACGGCTCGGCATCACCTGCGCCGCACCCGTGCTCCGCCACATCTACCGGGAGACGGCCTCCTCCCATCTGCGCGGCCGGGCCGCCCGGGCCCTCGCCGCCACCGACCCCTCCTACCCCACCGGTTTCGCCGTCGAGTGCCTCTGGGACTGCGAGGAGACCACCCGCGAGATCGCCGCCCGGCACGCCGAGACCGGTGACGCCCGGGTCGTCGAACAGCTTCGCCGCCTCGCCGCCGATCCGGCCGAGGAAGCAGAGGTCCAGACAGCCGTACGCAGCCGGATCGGACCGGACGCCACCATGATGTGAAGGCCTGCCCCCAGGGTGAACTCGGGGTGACCCGCGGGTCAGGTGCGCATGGACACGGCCTGACCTGCGCGGGGGTGCGAGGGAACGCTCATGGGACGTTCCTCGTTCGGAAAGATCGACGTTGACGCGAGCACGTCCAGCAGGGCGACAACACCCTTATGCGTGTCGTCATCGTGACCGAATCCTTTCCCCCCGATGTGAACGGCGTGGCCCACTGCGCGCTCCAGACCGCCCGGCACCTCGTAGATCGCGGTCACTCTCCGCTCGTCGTCGCACCGGCCACCGCGGCCGGCAGCGGGCCCGGCGTGGACACCCTCGCGCCCTGCCCCGTCGTCCGTGTCCCCTCCCTCCCCCTCCCCGGCTACCCCCAGGTACGCGTCGCCCTCCCCAGCCGACGCGTCGCCGCGGCCCTCACCGAGCACCGCGCCGACATCGTCCACCTGGCCAGTCCCTTCGTCCTCGGCGTCCGCGGCATGGCCGCCGCCGCCCGGCTCGGCATCCCCGCCGTCGCCGTCTACCAGACCGACCTCGCCGGATACGCCCGCACCTATGTGCACGCGGGCGAGGCGGCCGCCTGGCGCCGCATCCGCTCCGTGCACGCCGCCGCGAACCTCACCCTCGCCCCGTCCAGCGCCGCCCTGCACGACCTGGAGACCCACGGCGTCCCCCGGGTGAAGCTGTGGCCGCGTGGCGTGGACACCGTCCGCTTCCGCCCCGAGCACCGGGACGAGGCGCTGCGCCGCGAACTCGCCCCGAACGGCGAGCTGATCGTCGGCTACGTCGGGCGCCTCGCCCCCGAGAAGCAGGTCGAACTGCTCGCCGGTGTGTGCGGCCTGGAAAGCGTGCGGGTCGTGGTCGTGGGCGACGGGCCGAGTCAGCCCGGCCTGACCGAGGCACTCCCGGGCGCGGTCTTCCTCGGCCGTCGTACCGGCGACGAACTCGCCCGGATCTTCGCCTCGTTCGACGTCTTCGCGCACACCGGTCCCTTCGAGACCTTCTGCCAGACCGTGCAGGAGGCCATGGCCAGCGGCGTGCCCGTCGTCGCGCCCGCCGCCGGCGGCCCGCTGGACCTGGTCGCCCACGGGCGCACCGGGCTGCTGGTCCCGCCTCGCGACGCGGCCGCCGTACGGGACGCCGTGTGGGCCCTGGCCGCCGACCCCGGGCTGCGGTCCGCGTACGGCACCGCCGCGCGCGCCATGGTCGAGGGACGCACCTGGGCCGCCGTCGGCGACCAGCTGATCGGCCACTACGCGAGCGTGCTCGCCACACCGCGGACGGCGGTGGCGGCATGAAGCCGACCGGCACGGACGCGTTGCGGATCGTCCGCCTCGCCAACTTCGTCGCACCCGCCTCGGGAGGCCTGCGCACCGCACTGCGCGAGCTCGGCAAGGGGTACCGGGCGGCCGGACACGAGTCCGTGCTCGTGGTGCCGGGCGAGCGGGTCAGCGATGTCGAGACCGAACAGGGCCGCGTGATCACCCTGCCCGGCCCGCTGCTGCCGGGCACCGGCGGCTACCGGGTGCTCGCCGACAAACGGCGGGTGGCCCGGCTGCTGGAGGAGCTGGCCCCCGACCGGCTGGAGGTCTCCGACCGGACCACGCTCCGGTGGACCGGCAGGTGGGCGCGGCGGGCCCGGGTGCCCGCCGTGATGGTCTCCCACGAGACCGCCGACGGCGTCCTGCGCACCTGGGGTGTCCCGGAGGGCGCGGCCAGGCGGGCCGCGGACGCGCTCAACGTGCGTACGGCACACACGTACGCGCGCGTGGTGTGCACCACCGAGTTCGCCGAGCGGGAGTTCGTGCGCATCGGGGCGCGCAATGTCGTACGGGCGCCGCTGGGCGTCGACCTGGTGGAGCGGCACCCCGCGCTGTGCGACCCGGGGGTGCGTGCCCGGTACGCGCGCGCGGACGAGACGCTGCTCGTGACGTGCACCCGGCTCTCCGTGGAGAAGCGGCCCGGCACGGCGCTGGACGCCCTGGAGGCGCTCGTACGGCGTGGGCGGCGGGCGCGGCTGGTGGTGGCCGGGGACGGTCCGCTGCGGGCGCGGCTCGAACAGCGGGCGCGCGGGCTGCCGGTCGTCTTCCTCGGACACGTCTCCGACCGCGGGCTGCTCGGGGCGCTCCAGGCCTCCGCCGACGTGTGCCTGGCCCCCGGACCGGCCGAGACCTTCGGGCTCGCCGCGCTGGAGGCGATGGCGTGCGGGACGCCGGTCGTGGCGAGCGCCTCATCGGCGCTGCCCGAGGTGATCGGTTCCGCGGGGGCCGTCGCGGCGGACCACGGGGGTGCCTTCGCGGACGCCGTGGAGATGCTGCTCGATCGGCCCGCCGCCGCACGCCGGGAAGCCGCACGCGCGCGTGCGGAGTGCTTCGGATGGCGTACGGCGGTGGAGGCGTTCCTCGCCGCGCACGACGCGCCGGTCTCCGTGCCCGGAGGCGTCCGATGAGACCGGTCCGGTTCGTCGCCCTCGGGGACTCGCTGACCGAGGGCGTGGGCGATCCCGTCGGCGAGGGGTGGCGCGGCTGGGCCGCGCTCCTCGCCGGCGGGCTCGGCGAGTCGGTGGAGTCCGTGGAGTTCACCAACCTCGCGGTCAGTGGATCCCAGACGCGGGACGTGCTGGAACGGCAGTTGCCCGCCGGGCTCGCGCTGCGTCCGGACGTCGTGTCCGTCGTCGTCGGCGTCAACGACACCCTGCGCTGCACCTTCGACATCCATGCCGTGGCCTCACGGCTCGACGCCGTGTACGCGGCCTTCGTCGCACAGGGGGCGGTGGTGCTCACGGCCTGTCTGCCCGACCCGGGCGCGATGCTGGGGCTGCCGGGGGCGTTGGCGCGTCCGCTGGCTCGACGGCAACGGGCGGTCAACACGGTGGTGCACGCGCTGTCCGAGCGGTACGGGGCGGTGCATCTGCATGCCGCCGAGGGGGCGTGGCTCATGGACCGGGCGATGTGGAGTGCCGACCGGCTCCATCCGGGGGAGCGGGGGCATCGGCAGCTGGCCGTGCGGTTCCATGCGCTCCTGGCGGAGGCGGGGCTTGCGACGGGGGCCGCGCCCTCGCCCGAGCCGGAGTTTCCGCTGCCTACCAAGTCCGCGAGTCTGTGGTGGCTGGCGACGGCGGGTACGGGGTGGGTGGCTCGGCGGTGCACCGATCTGTTGCCGCAGTTGTTGAGGCTTGCGGTGGATGAGGTGGGGCATCGGGCTCGGGGGACGAGTGCGAGGCTTGATTTTCGGGCGTCCGCTGCGGTTTCGGCTGCTTTGTCTGCTCTGTCTGCCCAGGAGGCGGCTTAACCGTCTTCGTCTGCGGGTGCGTGGGGGCTGGTCGCGCCCGCGCGGCGGAGCCGCAAATTGATACAGCCCCGCGCCCCTGACGGGGCGCTCAGCGGCGGCGTACCTCTATGAAGCGGACCGGCATGCCGGGCACCGCTTGGGCCGCCGCCGCCAGGTCCTCGGTGCGGACGACCGCGATCACCGGGTAACCGCCCGTCGTCGGGTGGTCCGCCAGGAACACCACCGGGCGGCCGTCCGGCGGGACCTGGACCGCGCCCAGGACCATGCCCTCGCTCGGGAGTTCGCCCGGGAGAGCACGTTCCAGTGCCGGGCCCTCCGTGCGCAGGCCGATGCGGTTGCTCGCGGAGGAGACCCGGTAGGTGCGGGACGTGAAGGTTCGTACCGCCTCCCGTGTGAACCAGTTGTCGCGCGGGCCCAGGGTCACCCGTAGGACGAGTTCGGCCGGGGGCGCCGGCTGCGGGGCGGCGTCCACGGGTGCGTGGAGGTGTGTCGGTGTGCCCAGGGGCAGGACCGCGCCGTCCGTGAGTGGGGGTGGGCCGAGGCCCGACAGGAGGTCCGTGGAGCGGCTGCCGAGGACCGGGTCGACGGTGATGCCGCCGGAGACGGCCACGTAGGTGCGCAGACCGGCGACGGCCGTGCCGACGTTCAGGAGGGCGCCCGCGGGGACCGGTACCGGGGCGCCCCAGGCGACCGGGCGGCCGTCCACCGTCACCGGGCAGGGGGCGCCGCCGACGGCCACGAGGACCGCCGAACGGGGGCGTACGGCACAGCCGTTGAGCGTGGTCTCCAGGACGGCCGCGTCCCGGGCGTTGCCGACCAGGCGGTTGACGAGGGCCGCCGCGGGACCGTCCAGCGCCCCCGAGCGGGGCACGCCCAGGTGGGCGTGGCCCGGACGGCCCAGGTCCTGCACGGTGGTCAGCGCCCCGGACCGTACGACGGCGAGCGCGCGGTCCGTCATGCCGCACCCACCGGGACGAACCGCACGCGCGTGCCCGGCGACAGCAGTGCCGCCGGCACACGCGCGTGGTCCCACAGCACCGAGTCCGTCGTACCGATCAGCTGCCAGCCGCCCGGCGACGAGCGCGGGTACACGCCTGTGTACGGGCCCGCGAGAGCCACCGAACCGGGTGGGACGGCCGTGCGCGGGGTCGCCCTGCGCGGGACGTCGTAGCGCTGCGGCAGGCCGGTGAGGTAGCCGAAGCCGGGGGCGAACCCGCAGAAGGCGACGGTGAACTCGGTGGCCGCGTGGATGCGGGCCACCTCGCGCGGTGGGACGCCCCAGTGCGCGGCCACGTCGGCCAGGTCGGGGCCGTCGTAGCGCACCGGGAGTTCGACGACGTCACGCGCGCGTGGGGGAGACGGCGGTACGGCGGAGGCGGTCAGTTCGGAGGCCAGCCGGGCCGGGTCGGTCAGGCCGTCGAGGAGGACCGTGCGGGCCGCGGGGACGATCTCGGCCACGGTCAGCGAGCCCTCCGCGCGGCGGCGCAGCAGCTCCGCGTGGAGCGCCTGCGCCTCCTCGCCCGAGGAGACCTCGACGAGCAGCGCGCCGTCGCCGACGGGCAGCGCCCTCATGCGAAGGCCGCCACAAGGACGCCCGACGCCGTCAGCCGCTCCCGGATCCGGCGGGCCAGCTCCACGGCGCCCGGGGTGTCCCCGTGCAGGCACAGCGAGCGTGCCCGGACCTCGATGCGCGCGCCGGAGTGCGCGGTGACCGCGCAGTCCCGGGCCAGCCCCACCGAGCGCTCCACGACGGTGTCCGGATCGGTGACGACCGCGCCCGGCACGCCGCGCGGCACCAGCGTGCCGCCATCGGTGTAGGCGCGGTCCGCGAACGCCTCCGTGACCGTCGGCAGGCCCGCCTTCCCGGCCAGCTCCAGCAGACGCGAACCGGGCAGACCGAGGACGGGCAGGGTCGCGTCCGCGAGGAGCACGCCGTCGACGACCGCCGCGGCCTGTTCCTCGTCGTGCACGACCCGGTTGTAGAGCGCGCCGTGCGGCTTGACGTACGACACGCGCGTGCCCGCCGCCCGCGCGAAGACCTCCAGGGCACCGATCTGATACGCCACCTCGGCCGCCAGCTCGGCGGACGGCACGTCCATCGCGCGCCGCCCGAACCCGGCCAGGTCCCGGTAGGAGACCTGGGCGCCGATCCGTACGCCGCGCTCGGCCGCCTGCTCGCACACCCGCCGCATGGTCGCCGCGTCCCCGGCGTGGAAGCCGCAGGCCACGTTGGCGCTCGTGACGACGGACAGCAGCCGTTCGTCGTCGGTGAGCTGCCAGCGGCCGAAGCCCTCGCCGAGGTCGGCGTTGAGATCGATCGAGGTCATGGAACTTCCGAGTCTCCTTCCGAGGCCGCTTCTCAGGCCACTCGGTACTGCTGGTCGCGGGCGTCCGTGAGGAACATCTGCCCGGGCGCGTGGGTGATGGCGAACGGCGGGCGCGAGGCCATCACCGCGGCCTGCGGGGTCACGCCACAGGCCCAGAACACCGGGATGTCGTCCGGCTCGACGTCCACCGGGTCCCCGAAGTCGGGGCGGTCGAGGTCATCGATGCCGAGGGTCGACGGGTCGCCGCAGTGTACGGGGCCGCCGTGCACGGCCGGGAGCAGACTGCTCTCCCGGATCGCCGCCGACAGGTGCTGCGGCGGCACGGGACGCATCGACACCACCATCGGGCCGTGCAGCCGTCCCGCGGGCCGGCACTGCCAGCTGGTCTCGTACATCGGGACGTTGCGGCCCTGCTCAAGATGGCGGATCGGGACGCCGGCCTCGGTCAGGGCCCACTCGAAGGTGAAGCTGCACCCGATCAGGAACGACACCAGGTCGTCACGCCAGTGCGCACGCACATCGGTCGGCTCGTCCACCAGCTCGCCGTCCTGCCACACCCGGTAGCGCGGCAGATCGGTGCGCAGGTCCGCGCCGTCGGCCAGGACCGTCGTAGGGGAACCGGCGTCCGTGACGTCGAGCACGGGGCACGGCTTCGGATTGCGCTGGCAGAACAGCAGCATGTCGTAGGCCCAGTCCGCGGGCACCGAGATCAGGTTGACCTGGGTGTGGCCGGCCGCGACCCCGGAGGTGGGGCCGGTCAGGCCCGCCCGGAAACGGTTCCGGGCGTGGCGCGGGCTCCACGCGTGCGCGTGCTCGTCGACGAGGGTCAGGGGGCGGTCCTCTGTGCGGTTCACACCAGCTCCTTTCCGCGGGTCTCCGGCAGGCCGAAGAGCGCCAGTGCGGCGATGCCGTAGCCGATCGCGCCGAAGACCAGCGCGCCGCCCACACCCCAGCTGTCGGCCAGGAAACCGACCGTGGTCGGGAAGACGGCGCCCACCGCGCGCCCGGCGTTGTACGTGAAGCCCTGTCCCGTGCCGCGCACCGCCGTCGGGTACAGCTCGGCCAGGAAGGAGCCGAAGCCGCTGAAGATCGCCGACATGCAGAACCCGAGCGGGAAGCCGAGCACGAGGAGCAGGGTGTTGGCGCCCTCCGGGATGTTGCCGTACGCCAGGATGCAGACGGCCGACAGGAGCGCGAAGAGCCAGATGTTGCGGCGGCGGCCGAGACGGTCGGTGAGGTAGCCGCCGGTGAGATAGCCGAGGAAGGCGCCGGAGATCAGGAAGGTGAGATAGCCGCCGGTGCCGACGACCGACAGTCCGCGATCGGTCTTCAGATACGTCGGAACCCAGGTGGCGAGGGTGTAGTAGCCGCCCTGGACACCGGTGGAGAGCAGGCCCGCGAAGATCGTCGTACGCAGCAGGCCGGGTTTGAAGATCGCCGTGAAGGAGGTCTGGCCGGCGCTCTTCTCGCGGACCGCGACGGCCTCGGGCGCGTCCTGCACCCGGCGGCGCATCCAGACGACGAGCAGCGCGGGCAGCGCGCCCGTCCAGAACATCACGCGCCAGGCCAGGTCGTCGTCGAAGACCGAGAAGACCAGGGTGTACACGAGCACGGCCAGACCCCAGCCGACGGCCCACGAGCTCTGGATCACACCGAGCGTGCGGCCCCGGTGTTTCGCGCTCGCGTACTCGGCGACCAGGATCGCGCCGACCGCCCACTCGCCGCCGAAGCCGACGCCCTGGAGGGCGCGGAAGACCAGCAGTGACTCGAAGTTCGGCGCGAAGCCGCAGGCCACGGTGAAGACCGCGTAGGTGATCACCGTGATCATCAGGGCCCGGACCCGGCCGACCCGGTCGGCCAGCACGCCCGCGAGGGCGCCGCCGAGCCCGGAGGCGAGCAGCGTGACGGTGGTGAACAGGCCGGTCTGGCCGCTGTCCAGGCCGAAGTACGCGGCCAGCGCGACCATGCTCAGCGGGAGCGTGAAGTAATCGTACGAGTCGAGGGCATAGCCGCCGAACGCGCCGGCGAAGGCGCGGCGGCCGCGCGGTCCGAGGGCGCGGAACCAGCCCAACGCCCCGTCGTCGGCGGGGCGTTCGGTGGTCGTGGGCTGTGCGGTCATGGCCGGTGGCGGGGGAGTCGTGCTCATGTGCACCTCGCAGTGGGAGGACGGAGGGTGCGGGACTGAGCCGTGCGGTGAGCAGCAAGGTAGAGGATCGTTCAACGATCCTTCAATAGGCGTGTTGTTTCGTTCTCGTGTCTGCGGTTGAATTCCGGGCATGGCAGAGCAGCTGACCGGACTGGCCGACGACCGCGCCCTCCTGGGCCGCACCAGCACGGCGGAGCGGGTCGCGGACATCCTCAGAAGCCGTATCGCCGAGGGCTACTTCCCACCCGGCACCCGGCTGTCGGAGGACAGCATCGGAGGCGCGCTCGGAGTTTCCCGCAACACCCTGCGGGAGGCGTTCCGCCTGCTCACCCATGAACGTCTGCTCGTCCACGAGCTGAACCGGGGCGTTTTCGTGCGGGTCCTGACGGTGGAGGACGTCGAGGACATCTACCGCACCCGCCGCCTCGTCGAGTGCGCCGTCGTACGCGGGCTCGGTGAGCCGCCGTACGCCGAAGAAGGGCTCGCCGAGGCCGTCGCCGCGGGGCAGCGGGCGGTGCGTGAAGGTGACTGGAAAGCGTTGGGTACCGCCAACATCCACTTCCACCGCGAACTGGTCGCCCTCGCGGGCAGCGCGCGCACCGACGAGCTGATGCGCAGCGTCTTCGCCGAACTGCGGCTCGCCTTCCACGTGGTGGACGATCCGAAGGCGCTCCACGAGCCGTATCTCGCCCGCAACCGCCAGATCCTCGGGGCCTTGCAGTCCGGGGACCGCCGGGAGGCCGAGAAGCTGCTCGCCGTGTACCTGGACGACTCGCTGGAGCGGGTGGTCGAGGTGTACCGGCGGCGGGTCGGCGAGGACGGCTAGCGTTCCTATCGCTGGGGTGCGGGGTCGCTTCTGTGACGTTTGGGCCGTTGTCAGACCGAGGGCCTAGTCTGTGCACCGTGACTTCGCCTGCAACGACGGACAGTGTTCCGCCCCAGCTCAGCGCGGGGCCGCGCCCGGCACCGGGCCCGGCCGCCGACGAGGGGCTGGCGCGGCGGCTGCGCGCGCTCGCCTGCACCGCGCCGCTGCACGACCTCGACGCACGCAAGGCCAATCTGGCGGGCGAGTACTCGGTGTACGGCATGGCCGAGGTGGCCCTCTCGGCCATCGACCTGGTCACTCTGAACATGGACTTCGACACGGGCGCCGACCACGACCAGATAGTCGCCCGTCTCATCCCGCGCATCGCCGCCCAGGCCCCGCAGCGGCCCGTCGTCGAGCACGAGCGGGTGGCCCGGTGGGTCCTGGAGAACCTGATCAACGTCGGCAGCGTGGACCGTGGATTCCGGGCGGTCTACGGCACGTTCGCCACCGACGGCACATATGTCCGGCGTGACTACGACTTCAAGCTGATCGAGGAGGTACCCGGCCCCGGAGGCTCGGTGTATCTCCGTACGACGGACGAGGCCGTCAACGTCCTGGTCGGCGCCCTCGACACCGACGTCACCAGCGCGCAGATCGCCGCCGAGGTCAAGCTGGAGGTGCTGATCAGCCGCGGCCGCCTGGCCGACGCCCAGCTGGCCGCCGAGCAGGCCCGGTACCGGACCGTGCAGTACTCGGAGACACTGCGCCGGGCCCTGGACGCCACCCGGCGCAACGTCCGCGCGGTGGACTGGCTCAACGCGGTGCCCGACATGATCACCGAGGCGCTCGACCACGTCGCCGACCGCTACCGCCACGAGAACGCGATCCTCACCAACATCCGCAAGGCCCGGGACGAGTCCGAGGACCCGGAGCAGAAGCGGCGGGCCGCCGAACTGGTCGACATCGTCAAGGACTGCATCCGCCGCCACACACAGCTACAGTCCCGACTGCTGGAGGCGGGACCGCTGTTCCGCGCCGAGCAGGACCGGCAGGCCTTCGCCACACCCATGACGACGTCGGGGATAGACCTCTACGGGCATCTGGTCGCGCCCGTGCTGCCACTGCCCCTGGAGCAGGCCGTCCGGGTCACCGACGCGTTCTTCGCCCGCGGGACCGGGCTGCGTACGCCGGTGTCGGTACGGGTCGGGGACCTCGTCGACATACTGCTGACGCCGCCGGTGGAGCGCGAGCACCTGGGCGCGGAGATGCCCGAGCCGGACCTCATCGCCACGCCCGACGACAGCCGGTTCAGCGAGGAGCAGCTGGCCTCGGCGATGGAGCTGCTCGATCTGCCCGCGGATGCGCCGCGGCGGTTGTCGGGGCTGCTGGCCGAGGCGCGTCGTCTGGACCCCGATCTGCCGTATCTCGTCGCGTTGTTGGCGGTTCACGCGGCCAGTCCGGCGGTGGGGACCGCGTATCGGCAGGGCGAGGAGAAGCTGCTGTTCGCCGTGGACGACGGGACCGAGCTGGACGACCCGGAGTTCGGCGGGGCCGACCTGATCGTGGGGACGGCGCTGCTCGACGCGGCGGGCATGGCGGCGGACAGGACAGAAGCAGCATGAGCCGAGCAACAGCGCAGCAAGGAGACCGACCGTGACCGAGCACGTCGAGTGGAGTGAGCCGGAAGCCGGACCCGCGCCGGTGTCCGCCGTCGTCACGCCCGCCGACGCCGCCGACGCGGCTCGGCTCGTCGCCTTCGGCCTTCAGCCCAAGCTCCAGCCCGCCCGCGACCAGGAGTACACCGAGCTGCTGCGGCGCTACCGGGAGGATCCTCCGTTCGCCCGGCTCGCCGATGCCGTGGCCGCCGGGCTCGGACTCGTCGTGCTGGAGGTCTCCCCGCGCGCGGGGATGGCCGTGACCGCCGCCGAGGACTCCGTGTTCGCCGTGCGGATGGGCGACTACGCGCGACGGACCTCCGCGGACGGCTCGGACCGGTTCCTACACGGGCTGGCCCATCTCGCCGTGGCCGCCATGGCGTTCCCACGGCCCGAGGACCTCGCCGACGACGGGTACATCGGGCGGGTGAGTGTCAACGGCGTCGACGCCTTCGTCCGGCAGGCCTGCCGCCGGCTGGAGGAGCGGGCCGACGAACTGGGCGAGAACACCGACCCCGCCACCGACGCACCCGGGCTCGAGGCCGCCTGGCGGATCTGGGTGAGACGCAGCGCGACCGGTGCCACGAAGGACGCGCGCAGACTCGCGGGTTCCACGACCGGCATCGTGGGCAAGGCCGTCGCCTTCCTCACCGACTCCGGGTTCCTGCAGCGCACCGGCGACGACAACGGCGGCACGTATCGCACGACGGCCCGCTACCAGCTCCAGGTACGGGACATGGCCGGCAGCGCCGCCATGGCTGAGCTGCTGGAACTGGGCGTCGTCCCGGTCACCGACGGCACACCGACCCTGCTGCCCGCCGAGGACACCGCCGACGAGCTGGTGGCCGACGCCGGACTGCCGTTCCACTCCTGAACTCCCCCCACCTGCCGAAGACTTACGAGAGTCCGCCATGTACGAGCTGTCCCGGGTCCGCCTCTACTCCATCGGCCCCGCCGGTGCGCGCTACGCCGACACCGTGCTTGACCTGCGCGGCGTCGGCGCGGAAGTGCCCGACCCCGCGCCCACCCAGGCGGAGTTCTTCGAGGAGGAGCCCGTCGGCCCGCCGCGCCGGCCCGCGCCCGCCGGCGTGCTCTTCCTGGAGAACGGCGGCGGCAAGTCCGTACTGCTCAAGCTGATCTTCTCCGTCATGCTGCCGGGCCACCGCAACACCCTCGGCGGCGCCAGCTCCGGCGTGCTGCGCAAGTTCCTGCTCGCCGACGACTGCGGACATGTCGCGCTGGAGTGGCAGCACACCCTGACCGGCGAGTGTGTTGTCGTCGGCAAGGTGAGCGAGTGGCGGGGACGACAGGTCTCCAACGACCCGCGGAAGTTCGCCGAGGCCTGGTACTCCTTCCGGCCCGGGCCCGGACTGTCCCTGGACAACCTGCCCGTCGCCGAGTCCACCGCCGTGCGCCCGGCCGTCGAGGGCGCGTCCGGAGCATTGGGCCGACGCCGCACCATGAAGGGCTTCCGGGACGCCATCACCGAGGCGGGCAAGGCGTATCCGCACCTGGAGGTGCACTGGGAGGAGATCCACGACCGCTGGATCGAGCACCTCGGCGACCTCGGCCTCGACCCCGAACTCTTCCGCTACCAGCGGGAGATGAACGCCGACGAGGGCGAGGCGGCCGGTCTCTTCGCGGTCAAGAAGGACTCCGACTTCACCGACCTGCTGCTGCGGGCCGTGACCGACACCCGGGACACCGACGGGCTCGCCGACCTGGTCAGCGGCTTCGGCAACAAGCTGGGCCGCAGGGCCGAGCTGATCGCCGAACGGGAGTTCACCGCCGGGTCGGTGGACCTCCTCGGGCGGATCGTCGAGGCCGCCGAGGCACGCTCACGCGCGCGTGACATCCACGCCGGCGCCGAACGCCGTACGCGGACACTGGCCCGCAGACTCTCCGCGCGCGGCGCCCGGGAGCGGGTGCGCGCCGCCGACCTCGCCCAGCGGGTCACGGCCGCCGCGTACGCGGTCACGCATGCCGAGGGCGCGCGGGAGCGCAGTGCGCTGATCGCGGCCGAACTCGCCTTCCGGCACGCCTCGTTGGCGCTGGCCGGAGCCGAGAAGTCCGCCGCCGCGCAGAAGCGCGAGCTCGCCGACGCCCGTACCCTGCACTCGGCCTGGCAGGCCGCCGAGGCCGTCCTGCGGCACCGCGCCGCCGCCGACCGGGTCGCGCGCGTGTCCGCCGCGATCCAGGAGGCCGAGCGGGACGCGGCCCCCGCGCTGGCCGCCCGGGCCAAGGCCGCCGTCGACCTCGTACGCGCCCTGCACGCGGCCGCGGAGAGCGCCGAGAACCTCGCCAACGAGGGGGAGGAGCGCTCCGCCGCCCTCCAGGAGGTCGGCGAGGCCGCGTACCAGGACTCCACCAGCGCGGCCACCGATGCGCAGCGCGCCCGCAGCGAGGTCGGGCATCTGCGGCAGCGCCTGACCGAGGTCGAACAGGAGACCGCCGAGGCCGTACGGGCCGGCTGGCTGGACGACAGCGCGCCCGACGCCGACCCCGCGCGGGCGGCCCTCGCGGCCAGCGACGCCGAGAAGACGGCCGTCGCCGCCTGGGACACCGCGCGCGAGGCCTCGCACCGCGCCGGCGAGCACGCGCGCGAAGCGGGCTCCGCGGAGTCCCGCGCCGAGCTGACGGCGGCACGTGCCGCGGACGCGGCCACGGCCGCCGAGCGGTCCTACGAGGCCGAGAAGCGGCTCGCCGAGGGGCTGGCGGCGGAGCCGCGCCTCGCGGAACTGCTCAGCCTGACCGGGGCCTCCGATGCCGGCCACGGGGGAGTGCCGGTGCCCCGGGCGGGCACCGAGGGCACGAAGAACGACGGTCCGGCCGGGCCGGCGGGCACTCTCACCCCCGAGGAACTCGACCGGTTCGCCGACGAGTTGCGCGAGCTGCTCGACGACGCCGTCTCCTCCGCCGAGCGCCACCTCTTCGAGCTGCGCACGGCCGCCGCCGACGACTCCCGGATCCTCGGCGCCCTCGGTGACGGCGGACTGCTGCCGCCGGGCCCGGACGTGCTGGCCACCGTGGAGTTCCTCGGCGAGCACGGCATCCCGGCGCTCCCCGGCTGGCGCTATCTCGCCCAGGCCGTCGACCCCGCCGACCACGCACGCGTGCTGGCCGCCCGGCCCGAGCTCGTCGACGGCGTGATCATCACCGACCCCGACACGCACGCACGGGCCCGCGAGGCGCTGAGCGAGGCGGCACTGCTCCCGCGGTCCGCCGTCGCCGTCGGCACGGCCGCGGCCCTGCTCGCCCCGACCCCGGCGCCCGACTCAGGGAGCGAGGCCGTCTTCCTCGTACCGCCGAACCCGGCCATGCACGACGAGCACGCCGCCGACGAGGAGCGGCAGACGCTACGGGCCCGGGCGACCGAGCGCGACGAGGAGATCCGCGCGCTCGCGGCCCGGCTCGGCAAGGACCGGGAACTGTCCGCGCGGCTGTCCTCCTGGCGTACCGGCTGTCCGGCCGGGCGGCTGGTCGAGCTGGCGCAGTCCGCACGCGACACGCGGGCGTTCGCCGAGGAGTCGGAGGCCGAGCTGGCCGAGGCGCGGGCCGTGCGGGCCGAGGCCGACGAGGCCGCGGCCGAGGCCGTGCGGGTGCGCGACGAGCGCCAGGAGGCCGCGCAGAGGGCCCGGCGTGCCGCCGACGCCCTCGCCGGGCTCGCCTTCCGGCTGCGTGAGCGGGCCGGCTGGCAGGTCAAGCTGCGCGAACTCGCCGACGAGGCCGCCGAGTCGGAGGCCCGTGCCCAGACCTGCCTTGAGCGTGCCCGGGCCGCCGACGAGGACCGGCGTGCCGCTCAGCGGGCCGCCGACGACGCCCGGCGCACCGCGCGTGCGCTGCGCGCCGAGCGCTCGGAGATCGCGGGTGCCCCCGACGACGTGCCGGAGAGCGACGCCGACGATCCGAAGGCCTCGCTGCCCGCTCTGCGGGAGGCCTATCGGGCCGCCTCACAGTTGTACGAGAAGGTCGGTGTCGGCGCCGACCTGCGGGCCGAGCAGGCCCGGGCGGAGAGCGAGGCCGGCGCGGCCCTGGCCGACCTGGACCGGCTGAGCAACAAGGTCCGCACGCGCGCGGAGCAGCTCCTGCAGTCGCCCGACGGTTCCGACGGGCCGTCCCGGCAGGCCGCCGCCGCCCGCGCCGAGGAGCTCGTGCAGCTTCTGGAGACGCGGATGTCCACCGCGAGCGAGCAGCTCGGACGGCTGCGCGGTGAGGCCGAGCGGCACGCACCCGAGGACGGTGAGGCCCACACCGAACTGTCCGAGGAGCTGGAGCCCCGCGACGCCGAGCACGCACAGGCACTGCTGCGCACGGCGACCGCCGAACTCGCCTCCCGCACCGAGGCGTTGACGCAGGCCCGGGAGGCGCACGCCGAGCTCCTGGACGCCCACCGCGCCGCCGAGGACGCGGCCGGCGGCTTCGACGAGATCGCCGCGATGCTGCGCGATCTGCTGCGCGAGCACACCCCCGACGAGGACCAGGAGGAGCCGGAGCCGTACCCGGGCAGCCCCGAGGAGGCCCGGCAGTCCGCCGCCGAGGCCCGCCGGTCGCTGCGCGGCTGCGCCGCGGACCTGTCCGCCGCCGAGGCCGCCGTACGCGAGGCCAGCGACATCCTCGTCCGGCACGCCAACTCCACGCGCTACGAGCAGGTCCGCACCCCCGCGCGTCAGCAGATCCGCGAGCTGCCCGCCTCCGCGCTGCCGGAGCACGCCCACAAGTGGGCGGACGCCTTCGCGCCCCGACTGCGGGTCCTCACCGACGAGTTGGCGCAGCTGGAGCGGAACCGGGACTCGATCGTGGACCGGTTGCGCGGGCTCGTCGAGTCGGCGCTGGCGACCCTGCGATCCGCCCAGCGGCTGTCCCGGCTGCCCGAGGGGCTCGGCGAGTGGTCCGGGCAGGAGTTCCTGCGGATCCGCTTCGAGGAGCCCGACCAGGCGACGCTGACCGAGCGGCTCGGCGAGGTCATCGACGAGGCCACGCGCGCGGCGGTGAAGAAGAACTCCGACCTGCGGCGCGACGGAATGTCCCTGCTGCTGAGGGGAGTCGGGGCCGCGCTGCAGCCCAAGGGGATCGCCGTCGAGATCCTCAAGCCGGATGCCGTGCTGAGGGCCGAGCGCGTGCCGGTCGGGCAGATGGGCGACGTGTTCTCCGGTGGTCAGCTGCTCACGGCGGCCATCGCGCTGTACTGCACGATGGCCGCGCTGCGGTCGAACGACCGGGGCCGCGACAAGCACCGGCACGCGGGCACGCTCTTCCTGGACAACCCGATCGGTCGGGCCAACGCGACCTATCTGCTGGAGCTCCAGCGGGCGGTCTCGGATGCCCTGGGGGTCCAACTCCTGTACACCACGGGCCTGTTCGACACCACCGCGCTCGCTGAGTTCCCGCTGGTCATCAGGTTGCGCAATGACGCCGACCTCAGGGCGGGCCTGAAGTACATCAGCGTGGAGGAACACCTCCGCCCGGGACTGCCGCAGCAGGCCCGGTCGGAGGAAGCGGGCCACAGCGAGATCACGGCGACCCGGATGTTCAAGCGGCCGACACCGGCGACGTCCTGAGAGCAGGGCCGGTGCGTGGGCAGGTGCCGCCCTTCAGGAGTGCGACAACTGCCCCGCGCCGCCCCGCCGCTGTATCCGGGCCTGTGCCCGCTGCGCGGCCCGCGTCTGGCGCCGGGCCCTGCGCCGCTCGCGCCGCAGGGCCCGGGCGGTGCTGCTCGGGGCCGACACGACGCCGTTGCGCTGGTTCCAGACCTGACGGGTCACCCAGACGTCCAGGGCGCCCCACGTCGCCACCACGGTGCTCGCCACACTGCTGAGGACCATCGGGAACGCCAGCCAGGATCCGGCCAGGGTGCACAGGAACGCCACCATCGCCTGGATCAGCGTCACGGCGATGATCAGGACCGCGCGCACCGCCGACCTGCGCACCGGATCGGGCATCCGACGCCGCGGCGCGGCCTCGTCGATCCACAACGGCCGGTAGTACGGCTCCTCTTCCGGCGTGGCGTGCTCGGTGGCCCCCGGCCCGGTCCCGCTCTCCTGCGCTGGAATGTCGCGATCCAGTGCCTCGGGACTCCGCCGCTCCGTCAGGTGCGCCGCAGCGCCGTCCACGAGCGCCTCTTGCCGCTCCGCCGTGCCCATCAACGTGTCACTCCCCACCGCCAGCAGACCCCTTGCTCCGTGTGCGAACACACGTCTCCCCAGTGGCTGCCCGGCTTGCGCTGTTTTACGCCGCCCGGGTGCGGGATGCGGCTCGTGTGGCCGATTTTGCACCCATTTCCCGAAGAGAAGGACGAACGAGACGCTCTGAAGATTCCCAAGAAACGAAAAATTCTGGCCAACTGGCCAGCCATTACAGTCGGATCCGTACGAGCCGTCTCCCCGTGTTTCCGGGCGGCAATCTCCCCCAATGCCCGGACAACTCCCCATCTCGCGTCACCGGTGCGGAAGTTCGCACTCCGGACGCCTCTTCGAGTTAACTGTGTGACGGTAGTAGGCTCGCGCCGTTTGTTGACGTACATGTGTACCCCCGGCCGGCGGGGGTCGAGCTGGGGGAGGCCATGCGCTTTCGCGGGAAGTCGATCCGCCGGAAGATCGTGGCGCTGCTTCTCGTGCCGCTGGTGTCCCTGACAGCGATCTGGGGCTTCGCCACGGTACTCACGGGACGGGCGGTCGCCCAGCTGTTCCAGGTGTCCACAGTCGTGGAGGACCTCGGTTACCCCGCCGAGGACACCGTCCGCGTCCTGCAGCAGGAACGCCGCCAGACCCTCGTCTATCTGGCCGACCCACGGGCCTCGGACGCGCTCGCCGCGCTCCGCGAGACCCGCACGGCCACCGACGACGCCATCGCCAAGATCCGCCAGAGCGCGAAGGACCCCGACGTCCGCGACGGCATGGACCAGGACGACGAGGAACGCCTCACCGCCGTACTGGACGCCTTCGGCGGCATCGACTCGCTGCGCCGCAGCGTCGAGGAAGACGCGGTGAACCGGGCCCAGGCCCTTGAGCGCTACAACCGGCTCGTGGACCCCTGCTACGCCCTGCTGGCCTCCCTCGACGGGGTGGACAGCGTGGAGATGGACAAGCAGGCCCGTGCCCTCGTCAACATCACCCGCGCCCGCGAACTCCTCTCCCGCGAGGACGCCCTGCTCGGCTCCGCCCTCGTGGTCGGCGACCTCACGCACGGAGAGATCCGCGAAGTCTCCGACCTGATCGCCCAGCGCACCGTGCTGTACGACGTCAGCCTGCCGGTGCTGCCCGCGGCCGAACGCGAGCGTTACGACAGGTTCTGGAAGAACGCGTCCACCGCGTCGCTGCGCTCCGCCGAGAAGATCGTCGTCGACTCCGAGCCCGGCACCCCCCGGTTCGTCACCGCCAAGAGCTGGGACGCCACCGCCGCCAGCGTCCTCGACGAACTCGCCACCCTCAACGACCAGGCGGGCGACCGCTATCAGGACCGGGTGCAGCCCGTCGCGATGGGCGTCATCATCAAGGCAGCCGTGGCCGGCGTCCTCGGCCTGCTCGCCCTGCTGTTCTCGGTCGTCCTCTCCGTGCGCATCGGCCGCGGTCTCATCCGCGACCTGCGGCAGCTGCGCCTCGAAGCACACGAGGCGTCCGGCGTACGGCTCCCGAGCGTCATGCGCCGGCTGTCCGCGGGCGAACAGGTCGACGTGGAGACCGAGGTCCCGCGTCTGGAGTACGACAAGAACGAGATGGGCGAGGTCGGCCAGGCCCTCAACACCCTCCAGCGCGCCGCCGTCGAGGCCGCCGTCAAGCAGGCCGAACTCCGCGCCGGTGTCTCCGAGGTCTTCGTGAACCTCGCCCGCCGCAGCCAGGTGCTCCTGCACAAGCAGCTCACCCTGCTCGACACCATGGAGCGCCGGACCGAGGACACCGACGAACTCGCCGACCTGTTCCGCCTCGACCACCTGACCACCCGTATGCGCCGCCACGCCGAGGGCCTCGTGATCCTCTCCGGCGCCGCCCCCTCGCGGCAGTGGCGCAAGCCCGTCCAGCTCATGGACGTCGTACGCGCCGCCGTCGCCGAGGTCGAGGACTACGAGCGCATCGAGGTCCGCCGACTGCCGCGGGTCGCCGTCACCGGCCCCGCCGTCGCGGACCTCACCCACCTGGTCGCCGAACTCCTGGAGAACGCCACGGTGTTCTCCCCGCCGCACACCGCCGTCCAGGTGCTGGGCGAGCGCGTCGCCAACGGCTTCACCCTGGAGATCCACGACCGGGGCCTCGGCATGGCGGCCGACGCCCTTCTGGACGCCAACCTCCGGCTCGCGGAGACACCCGAGTTCGAGCTGTCCGACACCGACCGGCTGGGACTGTTCGTGGTCAGCCGGCTCGCCCAGCGGCAGAACGTCCGGGTCTCGCTCCAGCCCTCGCCGTACGGCGGCACGACGGCCGTCGTGTTCATCCCGAACGCCCTGCTGACGGACGACATCCCGGACACCAACGGCATCGGCTTCCGCCTGGACCGCCCCCAGCCCTCCAAGGAGGCCGAGCTGGAGGAAGCCCGCCGGGCCCAGCTCGCCCAGGTGCCGGTGCCGCTGCCCGGCCTCACGGGAGGGCTCCTGGACGGTCCCGTCGAGCTGGAGGCGCCCGTCGACCTGGACGCCATCGACGACTTCCCCGGGGCGCTCGACGACGAGGACAGCGAACGCGGCGGTCTGTTCCGCCCGCGCCACTCCCTGGTCCGCACGGACGCCACCCGGGGCGAGGACCGCCACGACACCCCCGACCACGACCTGAACGCCCCGGTGCCGCTGCCCCGCCGCCACACCCCCAAGCTGGTCAGCTCGCACGGCCGCCCGGTGACCGAGCAGCGGGAGCAGAGCGACGACGAGACCCCGGCCGGCCCGAACCGGTCGCATCTCCAGGAACCTCCGCCCCTGCCCGCCCGCAGGCGCGCGACGGGACCGCAGCGCCGCGCCACCGGTGTCGCCGACCGCCTGGACGAGGAACGCGCCGAAGCCCCGACGACCACGGGGCGCGAACTCGGCGGGCCGCCGTCCGGCGCTCCCGGCCTCCCCAGGCGCACCCGGCGCGCCGAGATCGCGTCGAGCGGCGCGGGCGAGTCCTCCACACCCGCTCCAGAGGGCGTCGCACCCCACCGGAGCGGCCCCGGTACCGCCCTGGAGCGGACCGGCTCCCGTCCTGTGCCACAGGAGCCCGGCACCGACGCCACGGCCCAGCCGACCGGACACGGCGCCGCACCGCGGGACACCGCCCCGGGCACCGGCCCGCTGCCCCGCCGGGTACGCCAGGCCAACCTGGCCCCGCAGCTGAAGCAGAGTCCGGCCGGGCGCCGCACCGAGGACCGCACGGGGCTCGACGAACGGGACGCCGACCAGGTACGCAGCCGTATGGCATCGCTCCAGCGCGGCTGGCAGCGCGGCCGTGCGGAGAACGACGCCGCGGGCGACGACACCCACAGCGGCACAGCACCACGAGGAACTAAGGGGGACGGTCGATGACCGCACCGAAGGCGACCGGCCACAGCACAACCAACTCCGGCGAGCTCAACTGGCTCCTGGACGACCTGGTCGACCGCGTAGCAAGCATCCGCAAGGCCGTCGTGCTCTCCGGCGACGGGCTGGCGACGGGGGTGTCCAAGGACCTGACCCGGGAGGACGGCGAGCACCTGGCCGCCGTCGCCTCGGGCTTCCACAGCCTCGCCAAGGGCGTGGGCCGCCACTTCGAGGCGGGCAACGTCCGGCAGACGGTCGTCGAGCTCGACGACGCCTTCCTGTTCGTGACGGCCGCCGGCGACGGCAGCTGCCTCGCCGTCCTCTCGGACGCGGACTCCGACGTCGGCCTGGTCGCCTACGAGATGACGCTCCTCGTCAAGCGGGTCGGTGTACATCTGGCATCCACTCCGCGCACCGATCTGCCTCAGGGCGGGTAGTGAGATGACATGAGCCAAGACGGTCAGGGAAGAAGCCACTGGTTCGACGACGAGGCCGGACCGGTCGTCCGTCCGTACGCCATGACGCGTGGCCGCACCACCAGTGCGGCTCAGCACCGCCTCGACCTCATCGCGGTGGTCGTCGCGGAGGCGCAGGCGGACGACCCCGAAGGCGACCACACGCTGTCCCCGGAGCACGTGGACATCGTCGACCTGTGCAGGGACGCCCCGCAGTCGGTCGCCGAGCTGTCCTCCGAACTCGACCTGCCCATCGGCGTGGTACGGGTCCTGGTGGGCGATCTCGTGGACGCGGAGTTCGTCCATGTGAACCGCCCTGTGCCGCCCGCCGAGCTGCCGGACGAGAGCATCCTGCGCGATGTGATCAACGGTCTCAGAGCCCTGTGACCGGGCACCGAAACAGCCCTCCCGATATGATCTGACTGATCGTCGACGACCATCCGCAGACGGTCTCCCGCCACTCTGCGGATACGGTGCCGAACAGCGCGATCAGGGAGACGGACGTGACGACAGGCTGGCAGTTCTGGGTCGACCGGGGCGGCACCTTCACGGACATCGTCGCGCGTCGCCCGGACGGCCGACTGCTCACGCACAAACTGCTCTCCGACAACCCCACCCGCTACACCGACGCCGCGGTCACCGGAGTGCGCGAACTCCTCGACGGCTCCGAGGCCCCCGTGGAAGCCGTCCGCATGGGCACCACTGTCGCCACCAACGCCCTCCTGGAACGCAAGGGCGAGCGGACCCTCCTGATCGTCACCCGCGGTTTCCGCGACGCCCTGCGCATCGCCTACCAGAACCGCCCCCACATCTTCGCCCGCCGTATCGAACTCCCCGCGCTGCTCCACGAGCGGGTCGTGGAGATCGACGAGCGCATCGCCGCCGACGGCACCGTCCTGCGCGCCCCCGACCTGGACGCCCTGACCGGCCCCCTCCAGGAGGCGTACGACGACGGGATCCGCGCTGTCGCCGTGGTCTGCATGCACAGCCACCTCCACCCCGCCCACGAACAGGCCGTGGGACAGCTGGCCGCCCGGATCGGCTTCCCGCAGATCTCGCTGTCCAGCGAGGTCAGCCCGCTGATGAAGCTGGTCCCGCGCGGCGACACCGCCGTCGTCGACGCCTACCTCTCGCCGGTGCTGCGCCGCTACGTCCAGCACGTCGCCGACGAACTCCACGGCGTACGGCTGATGTTCATGCAGTCCAACGGCGGCCTCGCCGAGGCCGGACAGTTCCGCGGCAAGGACGCCATCCTGTCCGGGCCCGCAGGCGGGATCGTCGGCATGGCCCGGATGTCCCAACTCGCCGGCTTCGACCGCGTCATCGGCTTCGACATGGGCGGCACCTCCACCGACGTCTCCCACTTCGCCGGCGAGTACGAACGCGTCTTCACCACCCAGATCGCCGGCGTCCGGCTGCGCGCCCCCATGCTCGACATCCACACCGTCGCGGCGGGCGGCGGCTCGGTCCTCCACTTCGACGGCTCCCGCTACCGCGTAGGGCCGGACTCGGCGGGCGCGGACCCGGGCCCCGCCTGCTACCGCGCGGGCGGCCCGCTGGCCGTCACCGACGCCAACGTCATGCTCGGCCGTATCCAACCCGCCCACTTTCCCACGGTGTTCGGCCCCGGCGGCGACCAGCCCCTCGACGCGGAACTCGTCCGCGACCGCTTCGCCGCCCTCGCGCGCGAGATCCGCGAGCGCACCGGCGACGAGCGCACGCCCGAGCAGGTCGCCGAGGGCTATCTCCAGATCGCGGTCGCCAACATCGCCAACGCCGTGAAGCGGATCTCCGTCCAGAAGGGCCACGACGTCACCCGCTACGCCCTCACCACCTTCGGTGGCGCCGGCGGCCAGCACGCATGCAGGGTCGCCGAGTCGCTGGGCATCCGCACCGTCCTCGTACCGCCCATGGCCGGTGTCCTGTCCGCACTCGGCATCGGCCTCGCCGACACCACCGCCATGCGGGAACAGTCCGTCGAGGCCCCATTGGAGACCGCCGCGATGCCGGGCGTCCTCAAGACCGCCGACGACCTGGAGAGCGCCGCCCGCGCCGAACTCCTCGCCGAGGACGTCCCCGACGTCCGCATCCGGGTCACCCGCCGCGCCCAACTGCGCTACGACGGCACCGACACCACCCTCACCGTCGAGCTGACCGAACCCGGCGAGATGCGTCAGGTCTTCGAAGCACGTCATCGCGCCACGTACTCCTTCACGCTCGACCGCCCGATCGTCGTCGAAGCCCTCTCCGTGGAAGCCACCGGCATCACCCAACCCCCCGATCTCTCGGCCCTGACCCCGTACCAAGGCCGCACCGCCGCTCCCGGAACCGTCCGCCTCCACACGGGCGGCGCCTGGCGCGACGTACCCCTTCACCGCCGAGAGGACCTGCCACCCGGCGAGACGGTCACCGGCCCCGCGATCATCACCGAGGCCAGTTCGACGACCGTCGTCGACGACGGCTGGCAGGCCGTTTCGCGAGACGACGGGCATCTGGTCATGGAACGGACTACGGTTACGGAGAGTTCCGATCTCGGCACGAAAGCCGACCCGGTTCTTCTCGAGGTCTTCAACAACCTCTTCATGTCCATCGCCGAACAGATGGGCGCCCGCCTCGAATCCACGGCCCAGTCCGTCAACATCAAGGAGCGCCTGGACTTCTCTTGCGCCCTCTTCGACCCGGACGGGAACCTGGTGGCCAACGCCCCGCACATCCCCGTCCACCTGGGCTCGATGGGTACCAGCGTCAAGGAGGTCATCCGGCGGCGCGGCGCCCGGATGCGGCCGGGGGACACCTACGCGGTCAACGACCCGTACCACGGCGGCACCCACCTGCCGGACGTCACGGTGATCACCCCGGTCTTCGACACCGAGGGCACGGAGAGTGACCGGGGGATCCTCTTCTACGTCGCCTCGCGAGGCCACCACGCCGAGATCGGCGGCATTGCCCCGGGCTCCATGCCCGCCAACAGCCGCACCATCGAGGAGGAGGGAATCCTCTTCGACAACTGGCTGCTCGCCCAGAACGGCCGCTTCCGCGAGGACGAGACCCGCCGCCTGCTCACCGAGGCGCCCTACCCCTCCCGCAACCCGCAGACCAACCTCGCCGACCTGCGCGCCCAGATCGCCGCCAACCAGAAGGGCGTCGACGAAGTCGCCCGCATGATCGAGAACTTCGGCCTCGACGTCGTCCAGGCGTACATGCGACACGTCCAGGACCACGCCGAGGAATCCGTACGCCGGGTCATCGACACCCTTGACGACGGCGCGTACGCCTATGAGACCGACTCGGGCGCCGTCATCCGCGTACGCGTGCGCGTGGACCGCGACAACCGCTCCGCGACCGTCGACTTCACCGGCACCTCGGGCCAGTTGGACAGCAACTTCAACGCCCCGTTCGCGGTGGTCAACGCGGCCGTCCTGTACGTCTTCCGGACCCTCGTGGCCGACGACATCCCCCTCAACGACGGCTGTCTGCGTCCCCTGAGGATCGTCGTACCGCCCGGCTCGATGCTCGCGCCCGAGCCGCCGGCCGCCGTCGTCGCCGGCAACGTCGAGACCTCCCAGGCCATCACCGGCGCCCTCTACGCGGCGCTCGGCGTCCAGGCCGAGGGCTCCGGCACCATGAACAACGTCACTTTCGGCAACGCCCGTCACCAGTACTACGAGACCGTCGCCTCCGGATCGGGCGCGGGCGACGGCTTCCCCGGAGCGTCCGCCGTCCAGACCCATATGACCAACTCGCGGCTCACCGACCCCGAGGTCCTGGAGTGGCGACTGCCCGTCCGGCTCGACGAGTTCGCGGTACGGCGGGACAGCGGCGGCGCTGGACGGTGGCGCGGTGGGGACGGTGTGGTGCGCCGCATCCGGTTCCTGGAGCCGATGACCGTCTCCACCCTCTCCCAGCACCGCCGGGTCCCGCCGTACGGCATGGCGGGCGGCGCGCCCGGCGCGCTGGGCGCCAACCGCGTGGAGCGCGCGGACGGCACGGTCACCGAACTCGGCGGCAGCGACGCCGCCGACGTCGAGCCCGGCGACGTACTCGTCATCGAAACCCCCGGCGGCGGAGGCTACGGCCCACCGTCGCCCCACCCCCACCAAGCAGGAGAAGAGACCGATGATCTTCGGGCGTTCTGAGCGCGGCAAGCCCCCGGTCGAGCCCGTCACGTTCAAGATCCTGGTGGCCGGCGGCTTCGGCGTGGGCAAGACCACGCTCGTGGGCGCGGTCAGCGAGATCCGGCCGCTGCGCACCGAGGAACTGCTCACCGAGGCAGGCCGCCCGGTCGACGACATCAGCGGTGTCGAGGGCAAGAGCACCACCACCGTGGCCATGGACTTCGGGCGCATCACGCTCCGCGAGGACCTGGTGCTGTACCTCTTCGGGACGCCCGGGCAGGAACGGTTCTGGTTCATGTGGGACGAGCTCTCCGAGGGCGCGCTCGGGGCCGTCGTGCTCGCCGACACGCGCCGCCTGGAGGACTGCTTCGCCGCGGTCGACTACTTCGAGCGGCGCTCCATCCCCTTCGTGGTCGGCGTCAACTGCTTCGAGGGCTCGGCCCGTTACCCCGCCGAGGAGGTCCGCCAGGCCCTCGACCTCGACGAGGACGTACCGCTGCTGCTGTGCGACGCCCGCGACCGTGAGTCGGTCAAGGATGTGCTCGTCGGCGTGGTCCGGCACGCGATGGCCTACGTCGCGGAGCGTCGCCGGGCCGCCGTCACGACCTGATCCACGGGTACGGCCCGTACCCCCGCCGACCGGGGTACGGGCCGCGTCTGATGAGCACCACGCGTGCGTGCGGTCGTCGGAGCGCACGCACGCGTGCCGCTAGTTCTCCTCGTCCTCCTGCCAGGCGAAGCTCTTCTCCACGGCCTTGCGCCAGTTGTGGTACTCACGGTCGCGCACCGAGGACTCCATGGCGGGCGTCCACTCGACGTCCTTCTGCCAGTGCGACTTCAGCTCGTCCAGGTCGTTCCACACTCCCGTGGCCAGCCCGGCCGCGTAGGCCGCGCCCAGGCAGGTCGTCTCGGACACCTTCGGGCGGACCACCGGAACATCGAGGACGTCCGCCTGGTGCTGCATCAGCAGGTTGTTCTTGGTCATGCCGCCGTCGACCTTCAGGGTCGTGATGTGCACCCCGGAGTCCTGGAACATGGCGTCCACGACCTCGCGCGTCTGCCAGCTCGTCGCCTCCAGCACCGCGCGCGCGAGGTGTGCCTTCGTGACGTACCGGGTGAGCCCGGTGATGACACCGCGCGCGTCGGAGCGCCAGTAGGGCGCGAACAGACCGGAGAACGCGGGCACGATGTACGCCCCACCGTTGTCCTCGACACTCGCCGCCAGCGGCTCGATCTCGTCGGCGGTGCGGATGATGCCGAGCTGATCCCGGAACCACTGGACGAGCGCGCCCGTTATGGCGATAGACCCCTCCAGGCAGTAGACCGGCGCCTCGCTGCCGATCTTGTACCCCATCGTGGTCAGCAGCCCGCTCTTCGACGCCACCGGCCGGTTGCCGGTGTTGAGCAGCAGGAAGCTGCCCGTGCCGTACGTGTTCTTCGCCGTACCCACGTCGTAGCAGGCCTGTCCGAACACGGCCGCCTGCTGGTCGCCCAGGGCCGACGCGACCGGCACACCGGCGAGTTGGCCGACGGCGGTGCCGTACACCTCGGCCGAGGACCTGATCTCGGGCAGGACGGCGTCGGGGATGTTCATCGCGGAGAGGATGGACTGGTCCCACTGGAGGGTCTCGAGGTTCATCAGCATGGTGCGGCCGGCGTTCGTCACGTCCGTGACGTGCTGCCCGCCGTCGGTGCCGCCGGTGAGGTTCCAGATGAGCCAGGAGTCGATGGTGCCGAAGGCGATCTCGCCGTTCTCGGCACGCGCGCGCAGCCCGGGCACGTTGTCGAGCAGCCAGGCCGCCTTCGGACCGGAGAAGTACGTGGCCAGCGGCAGCCCGGTCTGCTCGCGGAAGCGGTCCTGTCCGTCCGAGCCGCCGAGCTGGTTGGTCAGGGCCGCGGTGCGCGTGTCCTGCCACACGATCGCGTTGTGCACGGGCTTGCCCGTGGCGCGGTCCCACAGGACCGTCGTCTCGCGCTGGTTGGTGATGCCGAGCGCGCTGAGCTGGTCGGCGCGCAGCCCGGCCTTGGCGATCGCGCCGGCCACCACCGCCTGCACCTTGGACCAGATCTCGGTGGCGTCGTGCTCCACCCAGCCCGGCTTGGGGAAGATCTGCCGGTGCTCACGCTGGTCGACGGCGACGATGGCGCCGTCCTGGTTGAAGATGATGCAACGGCTGGAGGTGGTGCCCTGGTCGATCGCGGCGACGAACTTGTCCGTCATGACGTCCCCTTCGTCGGATGCTTCAGAACGCTGCGTTGAAGATGACCCCGGACAGAGCTCCGCCGATCAGCGGCCCCACCACCGGGATCCACGCGTAACCCCAGTCCGAGGTGCCCTTGTTGGGGATCGG
Organism: Streptomyces sp. NPDC001536; assembly: GCF_042894505.1. Taxonomy (NCBI): domain Bacteria; kingdom Bacillati; phylum Actinomycetota; class Actinomycetes; order Kitasatosporales; family Streptomycetaceae; genus Streptomyces; species Streptomyces sp. NPDC001536. The sequence continues at coordinate 14,090 of NZ_JBIAVQ010000017.1, read as the reverse complement.
GAGCAAGGCGTGGGTGATGCGAGGGCCCAGGTCACGGGCCGGGTTGATGGCGTATCCCGTGGGACCGCCGAGTGACATACCGATGCCGACGACCAGGAACGACACGATCAGGATCGAGACGCCCGTCTGGCCGAGGCCCTCGGTCAGGCCGAAGGCGAGGATCGGCAGCACCAGAGCGACGGTCGCGATGATCTCCGTGACGAGGTTCGCCACGGGATGGCGGATCGCGGGCCCGGTCGAGAAGATCCCCAGTGTCGGCTGCGCCTTGTCCTCCTCGGCGTTGGCCTGGAACTGCGCGAAGTAGACCAGCCAGCACAGCACCGCCCCGAGGATGGCGCCGACCATCTGTCCGGCGATGTAGAGGGGGACCTGGTCCCAGTCGCCCGTGTCGACGGCGATCCCGAGCGTCACCGCCGGGTTGAGGTGGCCGCCGGACAGCGGTGCGGCGGTGTAGGCACCGGCGAGCACGCCGAAACCCCACCCGAAGGTGATGACCACCCAGCCCGCGTCCTTCGCCTTGGAGTAGTTCAGTACGACGGCGGCGACCACTCCCGTGCCCAGGAGGATCAGGATGGCGGTTCCGATGATCTCCCCGACAAATACGTCTCCGTTGCTCATGGCGGCTCCTAGGCCCTGGCCCGGGGTGCTCGACCCCGGTCCTCCGTGCAGGGTGCGTTTCCCATGGCGACTTCAGCCGAAGGCAGGGAGATCCCGCGCCCCGCCCGGCGTCCGTGACGAGCGTGCCGTCGCAGCCGAATCGCCCGTGGGGGAACGGACCGTGACTCAGGGGGCCCGCACAGCGCAGTGCGTGGATACGCCGAGAATGTACGACGATGTCGACTGACATCGGAAGTGTTCACCGGTGTCCAGGGGGCGTCAAGGACGCGGACGGCAACGGTTGGGGGCACGCACCCTCCTCGTGGCGAGCGGCTCAGCCCCGCCCGGGTTCCGCCACCCCGCATCCCGCGGTCGCGGCGGAGGCTCCCGCCCCGCGCCTGACCTCGTGCCCGGGCAGTCCCGCTCGGCCCAGCACCCAGCTCGCCCCACCGATCGACTTCGCGGCCTTCTTCAGCGGGGCCAGCCAGGCCGCCGCCTGCCGGTGGTCCGTGACGCTGCCCGGCGTACACAGCACCGTGGCCAGCGACAACGACACCGGACGCCCGCCCGCGGACCAGGGCGCGTCCAGCACCGAGGCAGCCACCGGATCCAGCCCGTCCGGATCGGCCAGCACGAGGAAGTCGTCCCCGCCGATGTGGCCCACGTGAGTGCTGTCCGATGCCGCACGCTGCAGCGCCCGCCCCACCGACCGGATCAACTCGTCGCCCGCCGCGAACCCCGCCCCGTCGTTGACCTGCTTGAAGTGGTCCACGTCCAGCCAGCTCAGCGCGAACGTCCGCCCGTCCGCGATCCGCCGGTCCACCTCACCGGTGATCGCGTCCGAACCGGGCAGCCGCGTCAGCGGATTGAGCCCCGCCGCCTCCTCGACCCGGGACTCGGCCAGCGCCCGAACGAGGTCGGCCAGACGTACGACACCGACGCACCGGCCGTACCGGTCGACGACGGCCACATCGTCCGAGGTGCGGTCCCGGTCGCCGACCGCCACCACGTCGAGCACCTCCCAGGCGGTGGCGTCGATGCCCACCGTGCGCGGCGGATCGCCCAGCTTGGCGGCGGGGCGATCGGCGTAGAGCGCGTGCCCGTAGCGCCCCGACATCGACAGCAGGAAGCGGGAGCGGTGCACCGACCGGACCGGAACCCCGTGCGCGTCCACGAGCAGCACCCCGGACACCTCCGGCGACCCGGTCAGCAGCGCCCGCACATGGCCCGCGGACGCGGTGGCGGCCAGCAAGGCGGCGGGCCGTACGAACTGCCGAACCGACGGCCCCGACCGTGACGGTGCGGCGGAGCCGGGGGAGCGGGGCGGCACGTACACGTCCGCGGCGGGCAACCGGGCCGGGGGAGCGAACAGGTTGCCCTGTGCCAGCTGCGCACCCGCCGACACCGCGGCCGCACACTGGAGTTCGGTCTCCACGCCCTCGACGGACAGCAGCGCCCCCATCTGGTCGCACAGCGTCCGCATCGCCCGCACCGCCGCGGGCCGGGCCAGCAGCGAGGCGTCGAGCTTCACCAGGTCGGGCGCCAGGTCGGTGAGCAACCGCAGGGGTACGTCGCCGTCCCCGACGCCGTCCGCGCTGATCCGGAACCCCTGGCCGCGCAGCGCGGCCACCGCCTCCAGCAGCGCCTGCTGCGGCACATGCGTGAACGGCGGCCCGACGTCGATCGTCACCTCCCAGGGCAGCCGCCCCGCCTCACGCACCGCCGCGTGGAGCGGGGTGAGCCCGCCGAGGTCGGCGAGGGTGCCGGCGAACACGTTGACGTGCAGCGGCAGCAGCGTTTCCTTGCGCGCCGCCGCCCGGACCGCCGACACGGCCAGCCTGCCGTCGAGTTCTGGATCGCGGCGGGCCTCGGCCAGGATGTCGCCGGTCTCCGGTCGGGCGAGTATCTCCAGCGCCGCGACCCCTCCGGTCGTCAGATTGACCACCGGCTGGAAGGCGAAGCGGAGAGTGTCCGTCCAGGAGTGCACGCCAGCATGATGGCGCCGCGGGCGCACGCCCGAGCGCAGTTCATGAGACGTTCACGCAGGATTCCGGGGTGATCACGGAGCGTACGGGAAAGCCCTTGCCCCGTCTGGCGGCCCGATGCGCCTCACCGCACCGCGACCACGGCCGAACCGTGTCCGAACAGCCCCTGGTTCGCCGAGATCCCCACCCGTGCCCCGGCCACCTGCCGGTCACCCGCCGCACCTCTCAACTGCCAGGTGAGCTCACACACCTGGGCGATCGCCTGCGCCGGCACCGCCTCCCCGAAGGACGCCAGCCCGCCGCTGGCATTCACGGGTATGCGCCCGCCCAGAGCCGTCGCGCCCTCCCGCAGCAGCTTCGCCCCCTCACCCTCACCGCACAGCCCGAGGTCCTCGTACCACTGCAACTCCAGGGCGGTGGAAAGGTCGTAGACCTCGGCGAGGGAAACGTCCTCGGGCCCGACACCTGCCTCCTCGTAGGCGGCGCGGGCTATCGACTCCCGGAAGGTGTCGTCGCCGGGCTCCACTGCCACCGCGGAGTCCGTGGCGATATCGGGCAGATCCAGCACCGTGTTCGGATAGCGCGGCGTCACCGTCGACACCGCCCGGATCCGCACCGGCTCCGCCGTCCCGTGCCGCCGCGCGAACTCCATGCTGGAGAGCACCAGGGCCGCCCCGCCGTCCGAGGTCGCGCAGATGTCGAGCAGCCGCAGCGGATCAGCGACCACCGCGGAGGCGGCGACCTCCTCGGCGGTGACCCGCTTGCGGTAGCGCGCGAGCGGATTCAGCGCGCCCATGGCGGCGTTCTTCACCTTCACCTGCGCGAAGTCCTCCGGGGTGTCCCCGTGCACGGCCATCCGCCTGCGCGCGTACAGCCCGAAGTACGTCGGATTCGTGGCTCCGAGAACGCGGAACCGCAGCCAGTCCGGATCGTCGGGCCGATCTCCGCCCGCCGGCCGGAAGAACCCCTTCGGTGCCGCATCGGCACCCACCACGAGCACCACGTCCGCGAGCCCCGAAAGTATCTGCGCCCGCGCGGTGTTGACGGCCTGCGCCCCCGACGCGCACGCCGCGTACACGCTCGTGACCCGGGCCCCCTGCCAGCCCAGCGCCTTCGCGAAGGTCGCGCCGGCCACATACCCCGGATAGCCACCACGCACGGTGTCCGCCCCCACGATCGAACCGACGTCCCGCCAGTCCAGCCCGGCGTCCGCGAGCGCCGCGCGGGCGGCCGCCACCCCGTACGCGACGAAGCTCCGTCCCCACTTGCCCCACGGGTGCATGCCCGCACCGAGCACCGTCACCTCACCCGTCATTCCGTCACCCCCGTCGTCGGCCGCCACCGCCACGTCGTCCACACCGTCTCCGCGTCCTCATGGAGCACACCGGGAACGACCTCCACCTCCATGCCCACCGCCAGATCGCCTACGGCGAGCCCCGGAACCCCCTGCCCCAGCACCACGATCCGCTCGGATTCCAGCTCCACAGCGATCAACGTGTACGGCTCCCACGGAAGTTCCGGATCGGTCACATAGGGTGACGGAGGCCGGTACTGACTGTCCGTGTAGGACCACACCCGCCCGCGCCGCGACAGCGGAACCTCCGCCAGCTCGCCGCCGGTGCACGCGGGATTGCGGCAGTGGGTGTCCTCGCGGGGGAAGAAGACCGAGGCGCAGGCCGAGCAACGGGTGCCGAGGAGACGGAAATCGCCCCCCTCGCCGGCGAACCACCCTGCCACCACGGGCGTTCGTGCACGTGACACAGTTCCTCCCGGGCATAGGATCTGACGGAACGTCAGAAGTGTGTCACGGGAGGCCGGAGATGGGCAGGGGCAGAGGCATGACACGACTCTCCGGCGCAGTGCGCGGCCTGGTCACCACGCTCGCCGCCCTGCTGACCGTGACCGCCGCCGCCACCACCGCCCGGGCGACACCGGAACCCAAGGCGCCGAAGGACTTCGTCGCCCTGAGAACCGTGGACCCCACGATCATCCAGGAGATGCGCTACTTCACCCCGCACAACTTCGTGGGGGAACGCATCGACGGCTACGCGCAGCCGATCTGCATCCTCACGAAGCCCGCCGCCGAGGCACTCCACAAAGCCCAGCTGAAGCTGCTCCGGCAGGGCTACACCCTCAAGGTCTACGACTGCTACCGCCCCCAGCGCGCGGTCGATCACTTCGTCCGCTGGGCCAAGGACCTCGACGACCAGGCCATGAAGGCCGAGTTCTACCCGAACGTCGACAAGACGCGTCTCTTCGCGGACGGTTACATCGCCGAGAAGTCCGGCCACAGCCGCGGCTCGACCATGGACCTCACCATCGTGAAGCTCCCCGCCAAGCCGACGCGGCCCTACCACCCCGGTGAGACCCTCGTCCCCTGCTACGCGCCCCAGGACGAGCGTTTCCCCGACAACTCCATCGACATGGGCACCGGATTCGACTGCTTCGACACCCTCTCCCACACCCTCGACCCCCGCATCCAGGGCGCACAACGAGACAACCGGCTCCTGCTCAAGACCACCCTGGAAGACCTCGGCTTCGTGAACCTGGCTGAGGAATGGTGGCACTACACGTTCAAGCCGGAGCCCTACCCGGACACCTTCTTCGACTTCCCGGTGTCCTGGAAGTCCCTCACGAGCAAACACTGAGCAGCCCCCGGAAGACGCCCTTCCTGTGATCGGATACAGTCCGCCGCGTGTCCGAAACTCAACACCCCACCCCCAACTCCGCGCGCGACTCCCACTGTTCGAGCTGCGGAGCGCCCTACGGAGAGGGCGTCTCCGGTTGGCCCCGCACCTGTCCTGACTGCGCCACCGTGGCCTACCGCAACCCGCTGCCCGTCGCGGTGGCACTCCAGCCGGTCTACGACACGAAGGGCACCGCCCTGGTCGTCGTCACCCGAACCATCGCCCCCGCGCGCGGGGGCATCGCACTGCCCGGCGGCTACATCGACGACCGGGAAGACTGGCGCCAGGCCGTCGTCCGTGAACTCAAGGAGGAGACCGGCATCGACGCGGCGAGCCGCGACGTACGCCTCGTCGACGCCATGAGCTCGCCCGACGGCCACCTCCTGCTGTTCGGGTCGCTTCCGGAACGCCCGGCAGAGGGCCTGCCCGCATCCGCCGCGACGGACGAGACGGAGGGCTGGCACCTCCTGCGCAGGCCCGAAGAGCTCGCCTTCCCGCTGCACACACGTGCCGTACGGGCCTGGTTCGAGGGCCGGTACATCTGACCTAGCGCTCCCCGACCCCCCGCACACGCACCCGGTGAGGCGGCGCACTCACGCCGTCCTCACCCTCCCGCTCGACAACCACCCGCCGTCCCTGCCAACGGGCCGCATAACGCTCGATCTCCGGCTCGTCCCACCCGTCACCCGCGTCGGGCACGACCAGCCCGCCGCCGGTCCGTCCCCGGGCCGGCGCCCACACCTCCAGCTCCAGCCCACCGTCCTCCCCGCGCACGGGAAGAACGGCACCCGCGCGCGCGAGCACCGGGATCCGCGACAAGGGAGCGTCCACGAGGACCTGCCCCGGCCCCTGATACGCCCGCTCGGTCACCGTGTCGTACCACCGCCCGCGCGGCAGCTGCACCGCACGCCGGTCCGCCCCCGGATCGAGCACCGGCGCCACCAGCAGACTGTCGCCCAGCAGGAACGCGTCCTCGCACTCCCGCAGCGCCCGGTCCTCGGGCGCCCCCCACCACAACGGCCGCACATACGGCGCCCCGGTACGCCTCGCCAGATGCGCCAGCGTCACGAAGTACGGCAGCAGCCGCCGGCGTTCCAGAAGCGCCACGCGCGCGTGCTCCAGCACCTCCGGACCGAACTCCCACGGCTCCCGGCGCCCCGCCCGCAGACTCGCGTGCGTACGGAACAACGGCAGATACGCGCCCAGCTGGAACCAGCGCAGATACAGCTCGGGCGACGGACTCCCGTCGAAGCCGCCCACGTCCGGCCCCGAATAGGGCACCCCGCACAGGCCGAGCCCCATCACCAGAGACAGAGACGCCCGCAGCCCCGGCCAGCCCGTGGCCACGTCACCCGACCACGTACCCCCATAGCGCTGCATGCCGGCCCACCCGGACCGCGAGAACACGAACGGACGCTCCTGAGGAGCCAGTTCCCGCACACCTTCGTACCCCGCGCGGGCCATGCAGAGCGCGTACACGTTGTGCGCCTCACGATGGTCACCGCCCTGACCGTCCAGCTCATGGCGGGCCGAGCGCGGCAGGGTCGACTCCCCGAAGGCCGCGAACGAGGTGGGCTCGTTCATGTCGTGCCAGAAGCCCGCGAACCCCTGAGCGAGCCGCTCCTCATAGAGGCGGCCCCACCACTCACGCACACGCGCGTGCGTGAAATCCGGGAAGACCGCCTCGCCGGGCCAGACCACTCCCCGAACGAGCCGCCCCGCAGCATCCCGCACGAACGCGTCCTCGGTGACACCACTGTCGAACACGGCATTGCCGGGCTCGGCCTTGACCGCCGCGTCCACGATCGACACCAGCCGGATCCCGTCCCGCCGCAGCTCCTCGGCGAGCTGCGGCAGCTTGGGGAAGTGCTCCTGGTCGACGGTGAACACCTGGTGCTCGTCAAAGTGGTCGATGTCCAAGTGGACGGCGTCCAGCGGCAGTCCACGCTCCTGGTAGCCCGCGACGATCCGCCGCACCTCCTGCTCGCTCCCGAATCCCCACCGCGCGTGATGGTGCCCCAGCGCCCACTCCGGCGGCAGCGCGGGCGCACCGGTGAGCGAGGCCCAGGCGAGCAGCACGCGCGCGGGGGTGCCCACCATCACCCAGCAGCGCAGCGGACCACCGGTCATCCGCAGCTCGCACGTCCCGGCCCGGTCGTGCCCGGAACCGGCACCCTCCTCGCCCTCCCGCAACGTCACCGTGCCGTCCCACGAGGTGTCGTGGAACGCCAGATGCGTCGCCGCGTCGGACACCACGAACTGCACCGGCATCGTGATGTACAGCGGATCGTCGGCCGTACCGAAGGACCTGCCGGGATCGGTGTTCCACAGCCGGTACGTCCCGTTCCTCAACCGGGGCCCCGACGCCCGCCCGCCGAGCCCGAAGAACCGCGCGTCCGCGGGCACCTCCGACCGCTGCATCCAGCGCGCCGCGCCCCCACCGACCGGCTCCCACCATCGCGGCGGCAGATCCCGGCGCACGGTCACTCCACCGGGCGTACGCACCTCGATCGCACCGTGCCGGGAGACGACGACCGTCGCCCGCTCGGCCACCACCCGCCAGCCGCCGTCCTTGTCCGGCTCCAGCACCGCCCGCGGATCCGGCTCAGGACAGCGCCCCGCCAGCGCGTACGACGGCTCGGGAGCCGCTCCGTCCCAGCCCCAGAAAACCGCCCCGTTCACCGCGACCGTGATCCGCAGCTCGGAACGGCTGAACCGGACGACCCCGCCGCCGGGCCCCGGCTCCACCTCCCGCACCGGCCCGGGCACCCGAGCACGCTCGGCCCCCCGCGGCGGCAGCCCGGCGGCATCCGCCCGCCGCATACGCCACGAGGCCCGTACGGAACGCAACCCCTGGGCCGCCCCCGCCGAACCGACCGTCTTTATCGAACGCACCAGGTCACGACCGTTCATGCTGCTCACCCTGCCACTGACCGCCCCACACACGCGTGTCGTTCAACTGCCGTTCACCCGTGCCGGGACCACATCTTCACGACACGGACTGTGTGGGGCGCACCCTGGTGCAGAAGTCGATCACATGGCATCGTCCGTGTCATCCGCGTCGCGCGCACACCCCAGCCCGTGCGCGGGAGACGCACACGACGCGCACAGTCCGGGAGCCGCCCCATGTCGACCGTGAACCCTCAGCCGCTCTGGCAGCCAGATCCGGAACGCATCGCACAGGCGCAGGTCACCAGATTCCAGACTTGGGCCGCCGAGCACCACGGCGCCCCGGCCGAAGGCGGCTACCCCGCACTGCACCGCTGGTCCGTCGACGAGCTGGACACCTTCTGGAAAGCCGTCACGCAATGGTTCGACGTACGGTTCTCGACGCCCTACGCGCGCGTACTGGGCGACCGCTCGATGCCCGGCGCCCAGTGGTTCCCCGGGGCGACCCTGAACTACGCCGAACACGCCCTGCGCGCGGCCGCCACCCGCGCGGACGAACCGGCCCTCCTGCATGTCGACGAGACCAACGAACCGCGCCCCGTCACCTGGTCCGAACTACGCCGCCAGGTCGGCTCCCTCGCCGCCGAACTGCGCGCCCTGGGCGTACGCCCCGGCGACCGAGTCAGCGGCTACCTCCCCAACATCCCGCAGGCCGTCGTCGCCCTTCTGGCCACCGCCGCGGTGGGCGGCGTCTGGACGTCCTGCGCCCCCGACTTCGGCGCCCGCAGCGTCCTGGACCGCTTCCAGCAGGTCGAACCCGTCGTCCTGTTCACCGTCGACGGCTACCGTTACGGCGGCAAGGAGCACGACCGCCGCGACACGGTGGCTGAACTGCGCCGTGAACTGCCCACCTTGCGGGCCGTCGTCCACATCCCCCTCCTGGGCACCGACGCCCCGGACGGCGCCCTGGACTGGGCGGCCCTGACACAGGGTGACGTCGAACCCGTCTTCGAACAGGTGCCCTTCGAGCACCCGCTCTGGGTGCTGTACTCCTCCGGCACGACCGGCCTGCCCAAGGCCATCGTCCAGTCCCAGGGCGGCATCCTCGTCGAACACCTCAAACAGCTCGGCCTGCATTGCGACCTCGGCCCCGACGACCGCTTCTTCTGGTACACGTCGACCGGCTGGATGATGTGGAACTTCCTCGTCTCCGGCCTCCTCACGGGCACGACGATCGTTCTCTACGACGGCAGCCCCGGCTACCCGGACACCGGCGCCCAGTGGCGCATCGCCGAACGCACCCGCGCCACCCTCTACGGCACCTCGGCCGCGTACGTCATGGCCTGTCGCAAGGCGGGCGTGCACCCCGGCCGCGACTTCGACCTCTCCACGGTGCAGTGCGTGGCCACCACCGGCTCCCCGCTGCCGCCCGACGGCTTCCGCTGGCTCCACGACGAAGTGCGCGACGACCTGTGGATCGCCTCGGTCAGCGGCGGCACCGACGTCTGCTCCTGCTTCGCAGGCGCCGTGCCCACCCTCCCCGTCCACATCGGCGAACTCCAGGCCCCCGGCCTCGGCACCGACCTCCAGTCCTGGGACCCCGCCGGCAAACCCCTCATCGACGAGGTCGGCGAACTCGTGGTCACCAACCCCATGCCGTCGATGCCGATCCGCTTCTGGAACGACCCGGACGGCAGCCGCTACCACGGCAGCTACTTCGACACCTACCCAGGCGTCTGGCGCCACGGCGACTGGATCACCGTCACCTCCCGCGGCTCCGTCGTCATCCACGGCCGATCCGACTCCACGCTCAACCGCCAGGGCGTCCGCATGGGGTCCGCCGACATCTACGAAGCCGTCGAGCGCCTCCCCGAGATCAAGGAGTCTCTCGTCATCGGCATCGAGCAGCCCGACGGCGGCTATTGGATGCCCCTCTTCGTCCACCTGGCCCCCGGGGCCGTCCTCGACGAGACCCTCCTGGGCCGCGTCAAGCAGACCATCCGTGAACAGCTCTCCCCACGGCACATCCCCGACGAGATCATCGAAGTCCCCGGCATCCCGCACACCCTCACCGGCAAGCGCATCGAAGTCCCCGTGAAGCGCCTCCTCCAGGGCACCCCCCTCGACAAGGCCGTCAATCCGGGCTCCATCGACAACCTCGACCTGCTCCACTTCTACGAGGACCTGGCCCGCAAGCGCGCCTGACCGACTCGGCCGCCGACGCAGTCCGACCCCTTCCTCACACCGCGTCGGCGCCGCCCGCCACCTCGCCCCGCCCCCGTTGTCAGTGCCCCCGGTTACTGTGAGTGAGCATTGATCGACAGCTCACAGGGGGAAACATGGCGCACACCGACCACCCGACCATGCGACGCGTTCTGCGCCGCGAGATCGCCGGCACCATCGGGCTGCTCACCGACGAGCACGACTTCCGGAGCATGCGGCGCTACCGCAGCTTCACCTTCGACGACCACTCCCTCTATCTCCAACAGGTCGAGGCACTCCTCAAAACCCGTGCCTCCCAAGGCACCCACACCGCGGTAGCCCTCTTCGACCCACAGGAGTACGCCGACTACTGCGCCGACACCGGCCTCGAACCCGACATCCCGTCCAGCCGCACCCGCTTCACCGCCGAACTCGCCGCCACGGGCCCGACCATCCCGTACGACGGACGCCCCCTGGCGGAACTCGTCCCCGACCTGATCGACGAAGCAGTACGCCAAGCCACCTGGGAGTACGCCTCCACGCTCCTGGCACGCCTCGGTGCCTGCGCCTCCTGCGGTGAGGACATCGGACGAGCCGCCTTCGCCCGAGCCTCCGACCTCCTCGTCCGCATCCTCGACACGGCCCATCCAGGCAACCGGCACCTCGTTTGCAGCGTCACGGCAAAGCCGGAAACACTCGTCTCCGTCCTCCACGCCGACATCAACACAGACGGCACCACACAACTCGACGAGGCCGAGGCCCTCGAATTCGCCACGGTCCTGGCTCTCGGCCTGGCGACCCGGACCCCCGGCGGACTCGTCATGCGGACCAGCGTTCCCGGCACCACCGACCGCATCTACGGCTGGCGGCTGCGCGGAGAAGGACTCGAACCCCTCACCGCCGGCGAGGTCTTCGACGCGTACTGCACCGACATCGAATCCGGAGACCTGATCTCACCGGAATCGAACGTCGACTACTGCGTGCCACCCGACCTCGGACCGGACGGCCCGACGCCGGGACACCACCACTGAACGCAGGAGGGGCGCCCCACCCATAGGTGGAGCGCCCCTCAAGAAGCACCGACGACCGGAACAGCCCGACTACTCGCCGGACAGCACCGCCTGAGCGGCGCTGCGCGCCTCCTCGGCACTGTCCGCCGCCCGAGCGGCCGCCGCGGCACGCTCGCACTGGGCCAGCGTGTACTTCGCCAGCGTCGCCCGCACATACGGAATCGACGCCGCGCCCATGGAAAGAGAGGTGACACCCAGACCGGTCAGCACACACGCCAGCAGCGGGTCGGACGCCGCCTCACCACAGACACCACAGCTCTTGCCCTCGGCCTTCGCCGCCTCGGCGGACAGCGAGACCAGGTCGAGCAGAGCCGGCTGCCAGGGATCCTGCAGACGGGACACCGCACCCACCTGACGGTCCGCGGCGAAGGTGTACTGCGCGAGGTCGTTCGTCCCCAGCGACAGGAACTCGACCTCCTGCAGAACCGAACGCGCCCGCAGCGCCGCCGACGGAATCTCGACCATCGCGCCGAACTTCGCCCGCAGGCCCGCCTCACGGCACGCGTCGGCGAACGCCTTGGCATCCGCTCGGTCCGCCACCATCGGGGCCATGACCTCAAGGTAGACCGGCAGACCCTCAGCGGCCTTCGCCAGAGCCGTCAGCTGCGTACGCAGCACGTCCGGGTGGTCGAGCAGCGTCCGCAGACCCCGCACACCCAGCGCGGGGTTCGGCTCGTCGCCCGGGGTCAGGAAGTCGAGCGGCTTGTCCGCACCGGCGTCCAGCACACGCACGACGACACGGCCCTCGGGGAACGCCTCGAGAACCTGTCGGTAGGCCTCGATCTGCTTCTCCCCGGAGGGAGCGTTCTTGCTGTCATCGAGGAAGAGGAACTCGGTACGGAAAAGACCGACACCCTCCGCACCGGCTTCGACGGCGGCTGGAACATCCGCAGGACCGCCGATATTGGCGAGCAGCGGCACCTTGTGCCCGTCGGCCGTGGCACCCGGCCCGGTCGACGCAGCGAGTGCGGCCTTGCGCTCGGCGGCGGCAGCCTCCAGCTGCGCCTTCTTCTCCTGGCTCGGGTTAACGAAGATGTCGCCGGTGCTGCCGTCCACGGCGATCACAGTGCCTTCGGCGAGCTCACCGGCGCCCGGCAGCGCCACCACGGCGGGTACACCGAGCGCCCGCGCCAGGATCGCGCTGTGGCTGGTCGGCCCGCCCTCCTCGGTCACGAAGCCGAGTACCAGAGTGGGGTCCAGCAGAGCTGTGTCAGCGGGCGCGAGGTCACGCGCCACGAGGACATACGGATCGTCGCTGTCCGGGATGCCCGGCATGGGCACTCCGAGCAGACGGGCGACGATACGATTCCGCACGTCGTCGAGGTCCGCGACGCGTCCCGCGAGGTACTCACCGGCACCCGCCAGCAGCTCGCGGTACGCGGCGAACGCGTCGTACACGGCCCGCTCGGCCGTGCTGCCGACGGCGATACGCCGGTCCACGTCGGCCATCAATTCCGGGTCCTGGGCCATCAGGGCCTGCGCCTCGAGCACCGCCTGTGCCTCGCCCCCGGCCAGATTGCCGCGCGCCATCAGGTCGGCCGCCACCGCTTCCACCGCCTTGCGGGCGTTCCCCTGCTCACGCTCCGCGTCCTGAGGCGGGATCTGCTTGGCAGGCGGCTCCAGGACCGCCGTTCCCATGTGCCGAACCTCGCCGATCGCCACACCATGGCTCACGCCGACGCCTCGCAGCGTTGTCTCCATCTCACCCGTCTCCGATAGTGCGGCGGGTCCCGCCGCCGCGATGGTTGCCACTACTTGCCGTCCTGGGACGGAGTCGATGTCACTTCCAGGAGAAGAGACTGTCGCCGGCCTTCACATCGCCGTCGTCACGCAGTTCGGAGAGTGCCTCGGCCGCGGCTTCGAGAGCCACGATCGGGCAGACCGGGGACTTGCCGGCAGCCTCCACGGCGGCCGGGTTCCAGCGCACGATGCTCTGACCGCGCGTCACGGTGTCGCCCTTGTTGACGAGCAGCTCGAAACCCTCGCCGTTGAGCTGAACCGTGTCGATACCCAGGTGAGTGAGCACGCCGTGACCTTGATCGTCGACAACGACGAAGGCATGCGGGTGGAGCGAGACGATGACTCCGTCCACGGGCGCGACAGCCTCAGAGGCCTCGCGCACGGGGTCGATCGCCGTACCCGGGCCGACCATGGCCCCGGAGAAGACCGGATCGGGCACAGAAGCCAGTCCGATGGCGCGTCCTGCAAGCGGGGACGTCACGGTGGTCATGGGAAGCCTCCCAGGGGTGGAGATCGATATGCGTCGTCACTGCCTGTCCCGGACGGCGCACTGTGAGCAGCGTATGCCATATGAACTGACGGTTCCGCATGGAAGATACCGCGTAGTGGTCTAGACCACCAGTCCAAACGATTTGCACGCGCTTCAGGGCCGCGTGTACAGTCGTACTCCTGCTTGAGGCCGAGCGGCGCTACTCAGCGTCCTTGCTCAGCAGCACCCAAACTTGTCAGATCCTATCTCGGGGTCACCTTCTGCATGTCCGCAGGAGAGTGGTCAGGGAGTCGGAAAAACACTGATAGAGTTTGGAACACCGAAGGGAAGCGCCTGGAGGAAAGCCCGAGAGGGTGAGTACAAAGGAAGCGTCCGTTCCTTGAGAACTCAACAGCGTGCCAAAAATCAACGCCAGATTTAGTTGATACCC
>NZ_JBIAVQ010000016.1:197223-268030 GCF_042894505.1 Streptomyces sp. NPDC001536 | reverse complement strand
CGGGCCAGCTCGGCGCGCATGAACAGCGCCAGCAGACCACCGATGCAGAAGAACGCGAACGACGTGACCAGATACAGCGTTCCGATCGTCTTGTGATCCGTGGTCGTCAGCCACTTCAGGTGCCTCATGCCCCGCCTGTGTCCGCAGCAGGGCCGGACGTCACACTTCAGGGACGCGACGAGAATCACGCAAACGGCTGTGACGATCCCGAGGGTGCCGGACACGAACGGAACATGAGCAACGACGACGACTTCGCCGCTGCCTATCGCGAGCACTACTGGGCGGTCAGCCGCTATGTCGCGCGGCGACTGGACGGGCGCACGAGTGACGTGGAGGAAGTGGTGGCGGAGGTCTTCACCGTCGCCTGGCGCCGCCGCACCGACCTCCCGGACTCCCCCCTGCCCTGGCTGTACGGGGTGGCACGGAACTGCCTGGCCAACGCGGTGCGCGGACAGGGACGCCGGCGGCGGCTGGTGGACCGGCTGGGCAACGACGACACGGCACACGGGCGGCACATCGAGGCCGGCCCCGACGCGGAGACCCCGGGCGCCTGGGTGCATGACGCGCTCGCCCGGCTCTCCCCGTCCGACCAGGAGGTGCTGCGGCTGACGGCCTGGGAGGAACTGGACACCGACGAGGTGGCCGTCGCCCTCGGCTGCGGCCGACGGGCCGCGTCGATGCGGCTGCACCGGGCCCGGCGCCGGCTGAGAGCCGAGATCGATCGCATGGCCCCCACGACCGCCGCCGCCCTGAAGGAGAACGGCCATGGCTGACGAACTCGAACTCCTGCGCCGCGCCAACCCCGTGCCCACCGACGCACCCCACTTCGGCGACGGCCCTCTCGACCACCACGCCGAGCGGCAGCTGAACCGGCTCATGCGGCAACGGACCTCCCGCCGGCCCCGGCTGCTGTGGGGTCTGGCGGCCACGGCCGTCGTCGGCGCGCTGGTGGCGGCCCTGCTGTTCACCGACCAGACCACCGCGCCGGCGGTGGCCGCCCCCCGTCCGCTGGTCGTGCAGGCCGACTCCACCCCCGTATCCCTGGAAACCCTGGCCGAGCGGGCACGGGCGTCGCAGGGATCGCTCAAGCTCCGCAGGGGCACCCATGTGAAGTCCTGGAGCCTGGGCATGAGCGAGGACAAGCCTCCGATCACCTACCCGGAGGAGCGCATCGTGCGGTGGAACGCCGACGACAGTCACACGGTGACCGTCGACAACGGTAACGGCCGCACCACGCGGACCTATCCGCCCAGTTGGAGCGACGCCCCGCCGCAGTCACCGCCCCCGCACGACGTCACCCGCCTGCGCGCCTACCTTCGGGAAGCCACGTACACCGACACCGCACTGGACACCGGTCAGCTCCTCGACGGCGTCCGGGTCCTCCTCGACAACTGGACCCTCGGCGCCCGCGAGTCCGGGGCGGTGGCCGAGATGCTCGCGGACGCCGAGGGGCTGAAGCCCGTCGGACAGGTCACCGACCGGCTCGGGCGCCGCGGACAGGCGTATGTGTACCGGCAGTCGGGCACCCGCCGGATGCTGATCATGGATCCGGTCAGCGGCGCCGTACTCGGCCTGGAGACCACCTTCACGAAGGCGGAGCCCGAGTACGGCGTGCAGGCCGGTGACGTCATGGACTACAGCGCCTGGACGCGCTGATTCAGACCCCGAGCTGCCGGGCGGCCGCGTCGACCGTCTGCTCCAGCAGCGTGGCGATCGTCATCGGACCGACACCGCCCGGCACCGGGGTGATCAGCGAGGCCCGTTCCACGGCGGAGTCGAAGTCGACGTCACCGACGTTCCCCTCGTTGTAGCCGGCGTCGAGCACGACCGCGCCGGGCTTGATGTCCTGGCCCTTGATGAGCCGCGCCCGGCCCACGGCGGCGACGACGATGTCCGCCTCGCGGACGGCCGCGGACAGGTCCGCCGTGCGCGAGTGGCAGTACGTCACCGTCGCGTCGCGGGCGAGCAGCAGCATGCCGGCCGGCTTGCCGAGGATCGCGCTGCGGCCCACGACCACGGCCCGCTTGCCGGACGGGTCGACGCCGTACTCGTCGAGCAGCCGCATGATGCCGCCGGGCGTGCACGACACGAAGCCCGGCAGGCCGAAGCTCATCGTCGCGAACGAGGCGAAGGTGACGCCGTCGACGTCCTTCTCGGGCGCGATCGCCTCGAAAGCGGCCCGCTCGTCGATGTGCTCACCCATCGGATGCTGGAGCAGGATGCCGTGCACGGCGGGATCGGCGGAGAGCGCCTTGAGGGTGCCGACCAGCTCCTCGGTCGTGGTCGCCGCGGGCAGCTCCACGTGCCGGGAGGCGATCCTGGCCTTGCGGCACCGGTTCTGCTTCATCCGGACGTACGTCACGGAGGCGGGGTCCTCGCCGACCAGTACGGTCGCGAGACAGGGGGTGGTGCCGGTGCGTTCGGTGAGGTCGGCGGCGCGCTTGCCGGTCTCCTCCACGATCCGCCGGACGAGCGCCGTGCCGTCCATGAGCCGGGCCTGAGACATGATCCACTCCTGGGCTGGTAGTCGGTTCGCCCAGGCGCACGGCATCAGATACTGCGGACCGCTCCCCGGTGGTGCTCCACCTCAGCGCCAGTCACGGCCCGCCATCAGCCTAACCGAGCCGGTCGTGCGGCCGGCACCCCGTTCGACTCCGGCCAGGAACCCGGTCGCCTGGGCGTGAAGGTGAGGTGCACGCACGAGAGCGCCGATCGGCGAAGAGGGCAGGTCCGGCTCACCGACGCCGGAAACGCCGCCTTCGAACAGCACGCGGCGGAGGAAGCGGACGAGGTCGCGCTCCTCGCAGCACTGACCGCAGAAGAGCGACGGACGCCAGCCGACCTGCCGCGGAAGCCGGTCGTGGCCGCGGAGTGCGGACCGGACCGGCCCGCACGGCGAAGGTCCAGGTCAGCCGAGTCGTGATCCGGACCTTCGGCAACCGGCTCCCTACTCGTCCCATGCCTGGATCATGATCTGTTCGGCGATCTTGCCGTCGCGCAGCGTGATCATCGACTCGGCGAGGACACGCACCCCGTCCGAGTACAGACAGCTCTCGCTGAACGCGACGGTGTCGCCGTCCATGACACAGCGCTCCACTTTGTGCGTCATGTCGCGGCTGTAGACGTCCTCGAGGAGTTCGCCGATCTCGTCACGGCCGTGCAGGACCCTCGGGCTGCTGGGTTGGGTGTTGCGGTCCACGACGCGCAGTTCCGCGTCGTCCGCGTAGAGCGACAGCAGATTCGTCGCGGTGTTTCCCTCGATGCTCTGGCGCAGTGTCTCGGTGCTGAAAGCGGTGCCCATGACTGACCTCCGGCGAGGCCCGCGGCCGTAGGGGAACGGGCCGCGTGGGCCTCTCCTTCGAGACTCCTCCGCCCCGCCGGGCTCGGCAAGCGCAACCGCGACACTCCGCCTGACGGGTGAGCGAGGACCGGTGCCCGTGTCCGGCGCGGGCCCGTCGGCGTTGCTGAAAACATGATCTCCACTCGACGTATCGCCGCCGTCGTCGGTCTCGCCGTCGGCGTCACCGGTCTCGCCGCTCCGATGGCGAGCGCCGCTCCCGAGGGCAAGGGCGCCGCCCCCCTGAGCCCGATGGCCACGCTCGACTCGCTCACCGTGAGCGACCTGCCCGCGGAGTACAAGGACGCGCTTCCGCGGCCCTCCGCGCAGCTGGCGGAGCTCAACAAGCTGAACGACCTCAACCAGCTGAGCCAGGTGACCGATCTGGCCGCCCCCGTCACTCAGCTGCTGCCGGGTATCCAGTACTGATCGACACGCGTACGTCCGCACCGAGGGCCGCCCGGCCACCAGAAACCAAGCACGGCCGGGCGGCCCTTGACATTGTTGCCGGGTGAACAGAGCATGCGCTTAGAAATGAATCTTGGTTCACGTGGCGAACAAAGAGGTCCGCATCATGCCCATCACCCGCGAACTGTTCATAGGCGGCAAGGACGTGCCCGCCGCTTCCGGCCGTAGGGCGGAGGATGTCAACCCTTACACGGGGGAGGTGTATGCGACCGTCGCGGCCGCGGGCCCGGAGGACGTACGGCGGGCCGTGGACGCGGCCGAGGCGGCGTTCCCCGAGTGGGCCGCGCTGGCCCCGTTCGCCCGGCGCGCGATTCTGCTGAAGGCCGCCGACCTCCTCGACGGCAAGGGCGACAAGGTCGCCGAACTGATGGCCCACGAGGCGGGCGGCACCGCACCGTGGGCGCACTTCAACGTCTACCTCGCCGCGAACATGCTGCGCGAGGCGGCCGCCGCCGTGACGGCCCCGCGCGGCGAGGTCCTCACCGCCCAGGAGCAGGGCGCGCTGGGCCTCGCGGTCCGTGAACCGGTCGGTGTGGTGGCCGCGTTCGCGCCGTGGAACGCGCCGGTCATCCTCGGGGTACGGGCGGTCGCGGCGCCGCTGGCCGCCGGCAACACCGTCGTCGTCAAGACGAGCGAGGACGCTCCCATCGCCTGCGGCCTGTTCGTGGCCGACGTGCTGCGCGAGGCCGGACTTCCGGACGGGGTGCTCAATGTCGTCACCAACGCTCGTGAGGACGCGGCCGAGATCGCCGAGGCGCTCATAGCCGACGAGCGCGTGCGCGCGGTGAACTTCACCGGCTCCACCAACGTGGGCCGGATCATCGGCGAGCACGCCGCCCGTCATCTCAAGCCCGCCGTACTGGAGTTGGGCGGCAAGAACTCGGTGATCGTGCTCGACGACGCGGACGTCGACTACGCCGTGAACGCGGTCACCTTCAGCGTGTTCATGAACGCCGGACAGATCTGCATGTCCGGCGACCGGATCCTCGTCCACGAGTCGCTGGCCGAGGAGTTCACCCGGAAGTTCACCGCCAAGACCGCCTCGCTGAAGGCCGGTGACCCGAACGACCCGCACACCGTGGTCGGTCCGCTCGTCGCCGCCTCCGCCGCGCAGCGCGTGGCCGCTCTGGTCGAGGACGCCGTCGCCAAGGGCGCGAAGGTCCTCACCGGCGGTGGCAAGCCCGACGGAGCGGTGCATGCGGCGACCGTGCTCACCGATGTGCCGAAGGACGCCGAGATCTACCACGCCGAGGCGTTCGGGCCGGTGTGCGTGGTCGAGACGTTCTCCGACGACGACACCGCAGTGGCCGTCGCCAACGACACGGAGAACGGCCTGACCTGCGGCATCATCACCGAGAACGCCACCCACGGACTGGCGGTCGCGCGCAGGATCCGCACCGGCATCGTGCACATCAACGACCAGTCGGTGGCCGACGAGCCGCAGGCCCCCTTCGGCGGCTTCAAGGCCTCCGGATACGGCCGCTTCGGCGGACGCTGGGGCATCGAGGCCTTCTCCAACACCCGCTGGGTGACCATCGCCACCCAGCAGGCGCACTACCCGTTCTAGGACCGAGCGGTGACCTCCGGCCCGGCGTCCAGGAAGTGGAAGCCGGGCCGGGGATGCATCAGGAAGTCGTGGTGGGAGATGTTCCACGCGTAGGCACCCGCGAGGCAGAACAGCACCCGGTCACCCGCCCGCAGCCCCGCCGCGGGGACCCGGCGGGCGAGGACGTCCTTCGGCGTGCACAACTGCCCGGCCAGCGTGACGTGTTCGCCCTCGGCAGCCGGCCGCGGCCACGGGTGCGGCCAGCCGTCCACCGTCAGGACGGAACAGGGCTGGTCGTGGCCCTTCGTCGCCGGGGTCCGCAGATGGTGGGTACCGCCCCGGACCACACCGAACTCCTCACCGTGGCTGCGCTTCACGTCCAGCACCTCCGTGGCGTACCAGCCGCAGTACGCCGTCAGCGCCCGCCCCGGCTCGATACGCAGCGTCAACCCCGGGTGCGCCGCGGCGAGACGGTCGAGCCCCTCGCCGTACGATGCCCAGTCGAAGCGCCGGTCCGGGTCCGCGTAGTCGACGTGCATGCCGCCGCCGACGTTGACCTCCGCGACCGGGGCCCCGAGTCCGGTCGCCCAGGCCACGATCGCCTCGGCCACCGCGAGCTGCTCCGGGGCTTCGAGGCCGCTGGCCAAGTGGGCGTGAACACCCCGCAGTTCGAGGTGCGGGTAGGTTCCGTCCGTGAGCGCGCGCACCACCTGCACAGCCTGGGCGGGGTCCATGCCGAACGGCGTCGGACGCCCGCCCATCGCCAGCGAACTGCCCGCCAGCGAACCGTCGGACAAGGGCAGGTTGACCCGCGGCAGCACCGCGACCCGCCGCCCCGCCCGCCGCGCCAGCTCCCCCAGCATCCGCAGCTCGTACGCGCTCTCGACGTGGAAGCGCTCGACCCCCCGCTCCAGAGCGGCCGCCACCTCGTCCGGCGTCTTGCCGGGACCGCCGAAAGCCAGCGGACGCCCCGGCACCGCCTCGGCCACATGGGCGAGTTCACCGCCCGAGGAGACCTCGTAGCCGTCGACGTAGGGACCGAGCGCGGCGAGGATCTCCGGCTCGGGGTTGGCCTTGGCGGCGTAGTACAGCTCGACTTGCTCGGGAAGAGCGGACCGCACGGCGGCGGCGTGGGTGCGCAGCGCGGCCAAGTCGTAGACATAGGCGGGCAGTTCGGCCGACGCGAGGGTGAGAGCGCGGTCGTGGACGGCGGGGGTCATCGGGTGCTCCCGGTCAGGATGTCCTCGGCGAGCGGGGACGGCAGACGGACGTAACCGGCCTCGCGGTCGGCCTTGCGCTCCCAGCGAGTCAGCAGGTTCGCCTTCGCGGGCAGCGGTACGCCCGCGAGCAGGGCGGAGAGACGGGGCGGGCAGCCGAGCCGGTCGGCGTACGACCGGAGCGTCGAACGGACACGGCCCCACAGCTCGGCCTCCGCCTCCGGATGCAGATCGGCGAGGGCCGCGAGCAGCTCCGCGATGTGGTTGACCAGGAGGCAGTAGACGACCCGGTCCCAGCCGCGCTGCGCGTCGTACGTCATCGGGCCCGCGACCTCGGGCGGCAGCGCCGCCAGGGTCTCGGCGTGGTGCTCGGGGACCAGCTTGGTGCCCTCCAGATCGCGGAAGAGCACCTGGGCGGGCATGCCGTCGCCGTCCACGCACACCAGGACGTTCTGGAGATGGGGTTCGAGAACCAGGCCGTGGTCGAAGTAGGCGGCCAGGACCGGCGGGACGAGCAGATCGAGGTACGCCGACCACCAGTCGAGGGCCGCCGGTGCGTCGGCCCCGTCGAGCAGACGGGAGATGTGGGCACTGCTGCTCGGGTACTCGTCGGCGACGGCGGCCGCCAGCAGGGCCGTAGTGCCGGGTGCGAGCCGCTCGGGCAGGCCCTCGCGGACGATCACGCCGAAGCCCTCGAACAGCGCCTGGTCCGGGCTGCCGTCGGGCCCCGGCAGGGCGAGCGTGCGGTAGGCGGGCTCGCGGAGCACCGCGCTGCCGGGGAAGCGATCGGCGAGGTCGGCCAGGGCCGGGGCCAGGACGCGGGTCAGGGCGACGGCACCGGACAGCTCGTAACTGCTGTTCTTGCGCAGGCAGTTGGTGATCCGCACGTTCAGGCTGAACTTGAGGAAGGTCCGTCCGTCGTAGAGCGTGCGCACGGACGCGGTCGCCGCGAAGGGCTGACCGCCCGGACCGAGGTCCAGGACGTCGCCGTTGTCGAGGGCCGCGCGCAGCGCCGGGTGGTCGCGGAGTGTGTCGTACTGCCAGGGGTGGGCGGGCAGCAGTCGGTAGCCGTCCGGGACGTCGGGGCGCAGCCGGTCCAACGCGGCGGTGGCCGACGGCTCCGCGGTCTCCTCGGCGATCAAGTGCTCCCGTACGGCGAGGTGCCGCAGCGGGAAGGCGGCCCCTGCCTCCGGGGCGTACGCCGACCAGGCGCGCGGGTCGCCGGTGCGGGCCTTGGGCGTGGGATGGAAACGGTGACCGAACAGCAGGGACTGCTCGGAGGCCAGGTAGGTGTCGCCGGGACCGGTGCGGGGCGCGGCGAGGGCGGTCGTGACGGCCTCGTGACTGGAGGCGATCTGGTCCAGGAACTCCTCGTTGCGCACCCCGGTCCGCAGCGACAGTTCGTCGTGCGTGTACTCGGCGAGGCGGCGCCAGTCCAACTCCGCCCAGTCGCCGTCCCGCTGCTCGCAGACGGGGCCGGTGAAGCGATGCGCGCCGAGCAGCGAGGTGCGGCGCAGGGCGACGCGCAGCAGCACGCCACGCCGGGGCAGGCGCAGCAGGAGGCGCCCGCCGCTGACGACGCTCTGGTGCTCGGGGCCGGACACCTCGCGCAGCAGACAGTTGAGGAGGGTGTGGACCACCACCTCGTCGGCGGTGGGCAGTTCGGTGCGTCCGGGTGTGCGGATGAGCGAGGGCATCAGCGGCTCCAGCGGGGGGTCATGGAGGGGAGGAAGGTCGCCATGGCGGTCACGGCGGCAGCGGCGGCACCGGTCAGTACGGGGGCGGCGGGACCGAAGCGGACACTTCCGGCGGCCGCGGCGAGGCCGGCGGCGACCGCGCCGGCCTTGGAGAAGAACTCCAGCGAGCCGAACAGCCCACCGGGCGCCCGGCCCTTGGCGCAGTCCGCGGCGAGCACCTGGAGACACACCAGCCCGAGCGTGAGGCCCGCGCCGAGCAGCAGCCGTACGGCGATCAGCGCGGGCAGCGAGTCGACGACGCCGTGTCCGGCGAGACCGAGCGCGATGAGGACGAAGCCGAGCGCGATCCCGGTCCTGGGCCGGCCGCGGAACCCGGCGTGCACGGCCAGCGCCGCCACCAGATAGCACAGGTGGGGGAGGGCGAAGAGCACTCCGGACAGGGTCGGCGAGGTGCCCGGGAGCCGGTCGTCGACCAGGGCGATGAGATAGGGGAAGGAGATGACGGTGGAGAAGACGAAGGCGAACTCGAGTGCGTAGAGCGCCTTCAGCGACATCACCGGGGGCGGGCGATCTGCGGTGACGGCCTCGCTCGTGCTGCGGGCGACCGGCTCCGGTTCGGGCAGGGCCGCCAGCAGCAGCGCGGCGGTGAGGGGGAGTGCGGCGAGGAGAGCGTACTGGCGGTGCGGGGACAGCCAGCCGGACAGCGCGCCGACCACGATCGGGGCGAAGACCAGGGCCGCTCGGGCGCTGCCCTGCATCAGGGTCAGCGCCTTGGACAGGGCCTGGCCCTCCAGAGCCGCGCCCAGATATCCGTTGGACGCGGCGAAGGTGCCGCCCAGGATCCCTTGGAGCACGAGCGCGACCGTGAACGTGGCCAGCGAGTCCGCCCATCCGGCGAGCAGAAACGCCACCGCGAGCCCCAACTGGGCGCGCAGCAGCAGCCGTTTGCGGCCGTAGCGGTCGGCGAGCCGACCCCACAGCGGGGCCGCGATGCCCCCGAACACGGTCGGGACGACATAGAGCACCCCCGCCCAGCGGGCGTCGCGGTCGCCCAGTTCCGGGAGGATCTCCGTGAGGTACGGCGGCAGGCCCAGGGCCGCGAAGGACGCCACGAAATAGCAGGCGGCCACCGCGTGCACCTGACCGCGGCCGGAGGCGGACCGCGGGATCCGCAGGGCCCCGGCGCTCATGCCGAACCCCCTTGTCGCAGCAGGTAGTTGGGTCCGGTCGTGTAGTGCTTGTTGATGTCGGCCGCGCCGGACCGCTCCTTGGACAGCAGCGAGCCGGCCGTGACCATCGCCTTCACCGGCAGCCGCGGCGCGTCCAGCACCCGCTCGCGCAGCACGGCGGCCGCGTCCCCGCCGAGCCGGTCCACGGCCTCCGTCAGCCGGTCGCGGACGAGATCGAGCAGGGCACGCCGTCGGCCAGGGAGGCCGAACGCGTAGGCGCCCGCGCACAGATGGACGGTGACGGTGGCGAACAGGTCGGCGACCGGACCGTCTCCGGAGACATAGGTCCGTGCGTCGTCGAAGCCCCACGGACCGGCCAGCACCGCACCTAGCCGCTTCGCGTTGACGCGGGGCCCGTCGTTGTCCTTGAACAGCAGCCGCAGACTGCCCGGCCGCAGCACCAGCGAGACGTTCTGCTGATGCGACTCCAGCGCGATGCCGTACCCGAACAGGGTGGTCTGCCAGTCGAACAGCAGCGTCAGGAAGGCGTCCAGCAGGGCCAGCGGGTCGCCGTCGTGGAAGCGGTCGGCCAGGTGGTCGATGACCAGGCGTCCGTCCGGGGCGTCGGCGAGCAGGGCGGCCAGCGGTACGACCTCGGCGCCGTCCAGGTCGGCCGGGAGGCGCCGGCACAGAACGGCCAGCAGCTCGTTCCCGGCATGGGCGTACGTCGCCTCGTCGGCGTGCAGGATCGTGCCCTGGAACCGGGGCTCCCGGGAGATCACCGCCTCCAGCAGCCGCTGTCCCGCGGCGCCGTCCACGAGCGTGCCGGGCTTCACGGTCCGCTTGTTGCGCAGCCCCAACGTCGCTGTGGCCAGCGGGAGTTTGAGGTGCGTGGACGGGTTCACGGCCACGGTGCGCATCGACAGCGTCGGTACGACGTCCAGGTGCGGCCGGTCGGCGAACACCGCCCCGTCCGGCAGCCCGGCGTCCCGCAGGGCGTCGACCGTCAGCGGATGCACCGGAAGGACCACATGCGTGCCCTCCAGCCCGGCCAGACCGAGCTTCCGGAGCGAGGGCCAGAAGTCGGGGAGCGTGCCGGTGAGGGTGACGGTCTCCCGCCGCAGGGCGATCCAGCGCAGGGCGAAACGGGGATGGAACTCCGGTGCGTAGGCCTGTAGTTGCAGCTCGCTGAGGCCCGAGCGGCCGCGCGCGGTCGGATAGACGGGGTGGTCGAGCCGGGCGGCGAGCGTGTCGTACGCGAGCGCTGGCCAGCGTGCCGGGTCGCCGCCGAGCCGCCCCTCGACCTCGGCCCGGGTGGCCCTGTGCAGCCGGAGGGTGGCCAGCGTCTGCCGGCACTCCTCGGCGAAGGCGTCGTAGCCCTCGCGGTCCACGGGGTCGGCGAGCGCGCGCAGCGCGGTGAGGACAGTCTCGTACGAGGTCAGCTCGGCGCCGTCCGACTCACGGACGAGCAGGGGCAGCCGGGCCGCGTACTCGCACTGGAAGCCGTCCTCGACGACGGGCAGGAGCAGCGCGTCGCCCGCGCTCGGCAGCCGCAGCCAGGGCCCGTCCGGCCGGTGCACGAGGGTGCTGCCGGTGCGCAGTCCCACGACGTCCTCGCGGAGCAGGGCGCTGAGGACACGCGTGAGCAGTTCCTCCTCGCAGGCATCGGCCGTCGTGGTCGTCACGGTCGTCACGTCCGTCACGGCTGGATCTCCCAGCGCAGCCCGGCCAGGAAATCGGCCGTCACCCGGTCCACCGTCGGCTGGTCGGTGCCCGTGGCCCGCAGGACGCCGAGGTAGTCGCGGTTGGTGCCGTACAGCTCGTGCCGCTCGCCCACCGGGCGCAGCGGACGGTACGTCAAGTGGACGCCTTCGACGTCCAGTTCGACGGCCGCGGGAGCCCCGGTGAGGGTGCCGGGGCGCTCGGCGCAGGGGTACTCCAGGCGGGCGGCGCCGTCGCGGCGGGCGCCCAGGTCCGAGGGGAGCGGCTCGCCCAGGTGGGCGCGGAGGATGTGCTCGAAGAGCGGGATCTCCAGCAGCCGGGCCAGCAGCAGGTCGCACTGGTCGCCGATGGCCCGGTAGTTGACCTCGATGATCCTCGCCCGGCCCTCGTGCACCACGAACTCGGTGTGACAAGCACCGAACCCGACGCCGAGCGCGTCCAGTTGGGCGAGGACCTGCGCGACGACCGGCTCGGGGTGGGCCGGCACGAAGGTGAGGCGTTCCTCGATGAAGAAGGGCGGCGGCGACAGCTCGGTGTGGAAGCCGCCCAGGACGTGCCGGGTCCGTCCGTCGCCCAGGGTCTCCAGGGTGTACAGCTCGCCGGGGAGGTACTCCTCGACGACCAGGACAGTGCCGGGACGCCGCTCGAAGATCTCCTTGGACCGCGTCACCAGGTCCTCGGCGTTGTCGACGAGGACGACGTCCTCGCTGGCCACCCCCTCGCGCGGCTTGACGACACAGGGGTAGGGGGCGTCCGGGAGGGCGGCGGCCGGTTCGGTGAGCTCGGTCGACCAGACCGTGTCCACGCCCGCGTCGGCGAGCCGGCGGCGCATCTCGGCCTTGTCCTTGCAGCGCAGGGTGGCCCGCCAGTCCTTGCCGGGGAGCCCGAAGTAGGCGGCGGCCAGGGCGGCCTGGGTCTGGAGGTGGTCGCTGTTGGTGAAGACCGCGTCGGGGCGGTGGTGGGTGGAGATACGGGTGACGACGGCCCGGAAGTCGCGGACGTCGCACTGGAGGATCTCGATGTCCGGGTACGCGGCGCGGTGGGCCTCGGGCTGGTCGGTGAGGACGGTGACGTCCAGGCCCAGGCGGGCGGCCGCGGGCAGGAAGCCCTCGGTGACGGAGTCGGTCGGGTTGAGGGCGAGCAGGTACAGACGCATGGGTGGCTGAGAACTTCCGCTAGCGGGTGGGGGGTTGAAAGGGCGGGCCGGGGCCATGACCGCGGCCCGCCCCGATTCAGCGGGAGTTACTTGGCGGGCAGCGGCACGCCGGTGGCCTTGGCCACGTCCGCGAGCATCTGCTCGGCGGCCTGGACACCGATGCCGGACATCCACGTCTCGTCCGGGACCTCGAAGACCTTGCCGTCCTTCACGGCGGACAGGGACTTCCACACCGGGTTCGAGGTGACCTGCTTCTTCTGCGTCTTGTCGTCCACGTCCGCGGAGGTGACGAAGATCAGGTCGGCGTCGGCCTGGTCGATCTGCTCGGGGCTGACGTCCTTCATCGTGACCTCGGGGTCGTCGGAGACCTGCGAGGACGGCCGCTTGAAGCCGATGTCGTTCAGGACCACACCGCTGTAGGAGTTGGACTGGTACAGCCGGGTCGGACCGGCGATGAAGCGGACCACGGACGCGGTCGGCATGGTGCCGCCGTCCTTCTTCTTGATGGCCGCACCCAGCGCCTTGGCCTGCGTCTCGTACTCCGTCAGCTCGGCCGCGGCCTCCTTCTCCAGACCCAGCGCCTCGGCGTGGACCTTCAGGTTCTCCTTCCAGACACCGCCGGTGGTCTCGGTGAAGACGGTCGGGGCGATGGCGCTGAGCTTGTCGTAGACCTTCTCGTGGCGGACCTTGGAGGACAGGATCAGATCGGGCTTCAGCGAGGCGATCTTCTCCAGGTCGGGCTCCAGGAGCGGACCGACGTCGGCGGTGTTCTTCAACTCGCCCTTCAGGTACGTCGGGAAGCCGCCCTCCGTCTTGAAGTGCGGGGCGACCGC
Source organism: Streptomyces sp. NPDC001536 (assembly GCF_042894505.1). Lineage (NCBI taxonomy): Bacteria > Bacillati > Actinomycetota > Actinomycetes > Kitasatosporales > Streptomycetaceae > Streptomyces > Streptomyces sp. NPDC001536. The sequence continues at coordinate 254,885 of NZ_JBIAVQ010000016.1, read as the reverse complement.
GCCGACCGGGTCGATGCCGAGCAGGGTCACGTCGTCCAGCTCACCGGTGTCGAGCACGACGACCCGCTTCGGCTGGGAGGGGATCTTCACGTCGCCCATGACGGTCTTGAGGGTGCGCGGGAAGGCCCCGCCCGCGTCGGCGGCGGGCTTCGCGGAGGCTGAGTCGTCGGACTCCGAGCCGCACGCGACGAGAGCGGCGGTACCGAGTGTCACGGCCAGCAGGGAGGCCAGAATCCGGCGGATTCCGGGCATGGCGGAGCGGTGGGACATGGGGGGTTGGTTCTTTCTGGTAGGTACTGAATCAGGCGGTGGCGGCGGAGTGCCGTACCGCGCTGCTCTTCGGGACGACCAGCGGGGTGCCGGTCTCCGGGTCGGGGATGACCCGGCAGTCCACGTCGAAGACGGACTTGACCAGCTCCGCGTCGAGGACGTCCGCCGGGGCTCCGGCGGCGGCGAGCCGGCCGTCCTTGAGGACCACCATGTGGTCCGCGTAGCGGGCGGCCTGTCCGAGGTCGTGCAGCACCATCACCACGGTGCGGCCCGCCTCGGCGTGCAGAGCGGCCACCAGGTCGAGTACGTCGAGCTGGTGCCGCAGATCGAGGAAGGTCGTGGGCTCGTCGAGCAGGAGGAGCTCGGTGTCCTGGGCCAACGCCAGGGCGATCCAGGCGCGTTGGCGCTGACCGCCGGAGAGCCGGTCCACCGGATGGTCCCGCAGGGACGTGGTCCCGGTGCGCTCCAGAGCCTCGTCCACCGCCTTCTGATCGGCGGCTGACCAGGGGCTCAGCAGCCGCTGATGCGGATAGCGGCCCAGCCGTACGAGCGCCTCGACGGTGATCGCCTCCGGAGTGACCGGCTGCTGCGGCAGCAGCCCCATCCGCAGGGCCAGGGCCTTCGCCGGCATGCGGTGGATGTCGGAGCCGTCGAGGGTGACGGTGCCGGCGGCCGGCGCCAGCAGCCGGCTCAGTCCTCGCAACAGGGTCGACTTGCCACAGGCGTTGGGGCCGACGATCGCGGTGACCGCGCCGCCCGGCAGGGTGAGGTCGAGGCCGCCGACGACGAGCCGGTCGCCGTAGCGGAGGTCGAGGGCCTCGGTGGCGAGCTGGTTGGGCGTGTTCACAGGCGTCTCCGGTGCGGCGGTCATGCGTGGCTCCTCTTCACGGGCGAGCTCTGCCGGAACATGAGCACCAGCAGCCAGGGCGCGCCGAGCGTGGCGGTGACCGCGCCCACCGGCAGCCCCTCGATCGGCAGCAGGTGCTGGACCACCAGGTCGGAGGCGAGCAGCAGCGCCGCCCCGGTGAGGCCGGCCAGCGCGAGCGAGACGGCGGTGGGCGGCCCGGTGACGAACCGCACGATGTGCGGCACCGCGAGCGCCACGAAGGTCACCGGTCCGGCGAGCGCGGCGGCGAGCGAGGCCAGCACGACCGCGAGGACGAGCAGGTGAAGGCGTGCGGTGGCGGTGTTGAGGCCGAGGGCGCCCGCGGAGTCGTCCCCGAGGTCGAGCACGGCCAGCCGGCGATGCAGGACGAAGGCGGCGGCGAGCGCGAGCACCATGGCGCCGCCCGCTCCCCACACCTCCGTCCACGTCCGCCCGTACACCGAACCCGTGGTCCACTGCAGCGCCGATCCGGCCAGCTCGGCGGGGAAGCGCACGATCAGCAGGTTCACGGCGGCGGCGAGCGCCGCCTGCACGGCGAGCCCGGTGAGCACCAGGCGGGTGACGGCGAGCCCGGAGCCCCAGGCGAACACGCCGAGGAGCAGTGCCGCGAGGAGGCCGCCACCCAGTGCCCCGAGCGGGATCAGGGTCTGCGAGGCCCCGGCGGCGATCAGCGCGACCGCGCCCAGCGAGGCGCCGCCCGTGATCCCCATGACGTCCGGGGAGGCCAGGGGGTTGCGGAACAGCCGTTGCAGCACACAGCCCGCCACACCGAGCCCGGCGCCGCCGACGATGGCCGCCACGGACCGGGGCGCCCGGAACTGCTGTACCACGAGGACGTCCCCCGCGTCGCCGAGCCCGACCAGGGCACGCAGGGCGGTGGCGGCGGGGATCCGCATCTCACCCGTCGTCAGGGAGACGGTGAGCAGCACGAACAGCGCGACGAGGCCGGAGCCGGCGAAGACGAGGACGCGCCCACGAGTCGTGGACCGGTTCACCGGGTCGCCACCTTCCGGGCCAGCAGCGCCAGCAGGGGCGCGCCCAGGAACGCGGTCACGATGCCGACCTCCAGCTCCGAGGGGCGGATCACCATCCGGCCGAGTACGTCGGCGGAGAGCAGCAGCAGCGGACCGGCGATCAGACAGCCGGGCACCAGCAGTCGGTGGTCGCCGCCGAGCAGTGGACGCACGAGATGGGGTGCGGCGAGCCCGATGAAGGCGATCGGCCCGGCCACCGCGACCGCCGAACCGGCGAGCAGGACGACCGCGATGCCGCCGGCCAGTCGGATCCGGGCCACCGGGACACCGAGGGCCTGTGCCGAATCGTCGCCCAGGGAAAGGGCGTTGAGGGCGGGGGAGACGGCCAGCGCGATGACGATACCGAGCAGCAGGGTCGGCAGGACCGGCCACAGGGTGTCGAGAGGGCGTCCGGACAGGGACCCGGCGAGCCAGAAGCGGGCCTCGTCGAGCGTGCGCTGGTTCAGCAGCATCACCGCGGACGTCCAGGACAGCAGCACGAGTTGGAGCACGGTGCCGCCGAGGGCGAGCCGTACGGCATCGATGTCCCCGGCGCGGCGGGCCAGCGCCTGTGCGAAGACGGCGGCGGCCGCGGCTCCGGCGAACGCGAACCACACGTACTCGACAGGGTCGTTGAGCTTCAGCGCGTAGATCGCGACGACGACCGCGAAGCCCGCGCCCGCGTTGATGCCGAGGGTCGTGGGGGAGGCGAGCGGGTTGCGGGTGATGCCCTGGGCGACGGCTCCGGCGGCACCGAGCGCGGCACCGACCGCGAGGCCGATGACGGTGCGGGGGAGCCGCAGACCGGTCACGACGAGGGCGTCGCGGCCGTGGGTGTGGCCGAACAGGGCGTCGGCCACGGTGGACAGGGGGATCGAGCGGGCGCCGAGGGCGAGACTCAGGGCGGTGCAGAGGGCCAGGGCCGCGAGGCCGGTCAGAAAGAGCGGTATGTGCCTGAAGGCACGAAAGGGCACACCTGTGGGGGGTGCGCCCCGATGGGTCGCAGTCACGAGGCGTGAGCTTAGGTGAGGCTTGCTTTAGTTTTCAACTGACTGTGTGATTCCTTTGGGGTGCCTTGACGTGCGGATCCCTTGATCGAGCTAAGGTTAGGCTTGCCTATTAAATCTCTTCTGAAACTCCCGCACCTGGAGCACGTCGATGTCCCTGGCCCTCAAGACCACGCCGGACGGTGCCGTCTCCCGAGCCCTCGGTGATGTCTACCGACGGCTGGCCGGCATCTGTGAAGCGCTGGACGCGAGAGTCGCGGAGGAGGGCCAAGTAGGCGTGACGGCAGCCCAGTTGACGTCCGACCCGTCCGTGCTGGACGCGTTCGTCGAAGCCGAGGCCGCCCGCATCCGCGAGCGCTACGGGGTCGCTGTCCGCCCGGACGTCGCCGCCTCCCGCGCCCTGCACGACTACGCCTGGTCCGTCGGCGTGCTCATGGGCGGCGCCTGGTACCTCGAACGGAGGGTGCCCCGCATCCGCCCCGAGGACCTCCGCCTCGACCTCGCCTCAGGCACGTACGAGATCACACCAGGCACCGAACTCGCCTGCCTCCCGGGCGACCCCGTGGCCGCGCTCCCCGGCGTCCTGACACTCTCTCAGGAAGACCAGCTGCGCGCCCAGTTGCGCATGTCCCTCGCCGAGCACATGCGTCCCCTGCTCGCCGCGATCGGACCGATCGCGCGCCGCCGCTCGCGGGCTCTGTGGGGCATGGTCTCCGACGACCTCGTGTCGGCCCTGTGGTACCTCGGCCGGATGCTGGACCAGGAGGGTGCCGCGATCAGAGCGGCCACCGAGGTGCTCCCCATCCCCGTCCCCCCGTACCCCAGCGGCGCCGATTTCCGCTACCTGGTGGGCGACGACGGCACCCGCCACGCCACCCGGACCCGCACCGGCTGCTGCATGTTCTACGCGATCCGCCCGGCCGAGGCCTGCTCGACCTGCCCGCGCACGAACGACGTGGAGAGGCTACGGAGGTTGGAAAGCTAGCCCGGGCTGTGGCGCCCCTTCTTTCAGGGGCGCGAGGAACTGCGCGACCAGCCACGTCACACCCGCAGACGCACAACGACGTGTCGTGGCCCTCAGTAGGCGTCTCAACCGGCCGTCGCCAGAAACTGCGTAGCCGCCAGTTCCGCATACAGCGGATCCCCGGCCACCAACTCCCGATGCGTCCCCACCGCCCGCACCCGCCCCGCGTCCATCACCACGATCCGGTCGGCCATCGTCACCGTGGACAGCCGATGCGCGACGACCAGCACGGTCGTCGTGCGCGCGACATCGGCGACCGTGTCCCGCAACGCCGCCTCGTTCACCGCGTCCAACTGCGAGGTCGCCTCGTCGAGCAGCAGCAGCCGGGGGCGCCGCAGCAACGCGCGGGCGATGGCGACGCGTTGGCGTTCGCCACCGGACAGCTTGGTGCCGCGATGACCGACCAGCGTGTCGAGTCCCGCGGGCATCCGGGCCACCAGACCGTCCAGCCTGGTCGTCTTGAGAACCCGGGCCAGACCCTCCTCGCCCGCCTCCGGATTTCCCAGCAGGAGATTGTCCCGCAGCGAACCCGACAGCACCGGGGCGTCCTGCTCGACGTATCCGATCGCCGAACGCAGCTGCGGCAACTCCCAGTCGGCGAGGTCGCGGCCGTCCAGCGTGATCGTTCCCGACTCCGGGTCGTAGAACCGCTCGATGAGCGAGAAGACCGTCGTCTTGCCCGCACCGGACGGGCCGACGAACGCCGTCATCCCCTGGGCCGGCACCGAGAACGTCACCCCGTGGTGGACGTACGGCAAGTCGTCCGCGTACCGGAAGCGCACCTCGGTGAAGGCGAGGGCCGCCGGCTCCGCGCCGACGGCGGGCAACGGGGCGGGCGCACCGGCCGGTTCGGCGGGCAGCCGTAGGGCTTCCTGGATGCGCGCGAGCGCCGCCGCGCCCGTCTGGTACTGGGTGATCGCACCGACCACCTGCTGGATCGGCGACATCAGATAGAAGACGTACAGCAGGAACGCCACCAGCGTGCCGACGTCGATCGCCCCGGTCGCCACCCGCGCCCCGCCGACCGCGAGCACCGTGATGAAGGCGATCTGCATCGCAAGGCCCGCCGTATTGCCCGCGGCCGCCGTCCACTTGGCGGCTCGCACACTCTGCCGCCACGACTCCTCGGCGGCCGCGTGCAGCGTGCGTTCCTCCCGGTGCTCGGCGCCCGACGCCTTCACCGTGCGCAGCGCGCCGAGGATGCGCTCCAGCGAGGCCCCCATCACACCGACCGCGTCCTGCGCCTGCCGGCTGGCCTTGTTGATGCGCGGCACGATCACACCGAGGATCGTGCCCGCGCCCGCGACGACGGCCAGGGTGACGGCCAGCAGCACCGGATCGACCAGCCCCATCATGACCACCGTCGCCACCAGCGTGAGCCCACCGGTGCCGAGGCCGACGAGCGAGTCGGTGGTGACCTCGCGCAGCAGCGTGGTGTCGGAGGTGATGCGGGCCATCAGGTCGCCCGGTTCGCTGCGGTCCACGGCCGCGACGCGCAGCCGCAGCAGATACGACGACAGCGAGCGCCGCGCACCGAGCACGACCGACTCGGCGGTGCGCCGCAGCACGTACGAACCGAGCGCGCCCACCGCCGCGTTGGCCACCACCAGGCCGGACATGACGAGCAACGCGCCCGTGATCGTGCGGTCGTGGGAGAGGTCGTCGATCAACTCCCGTGCCACGAGCGGCAGCAGCAGCCCGGTGGCCCCGGTGACGAGCGAGAGCAGGGCGCCCGCCAGCAGGGCCCAGCGGTGGGGTCGGACGTATCCGAGGAGCAGCCGCCAGGTGGGCGGGGCCTGCTCGGTCGCGGCGATGCTCACGGGGCTCCTTGCGGGTCGGGCGGAGCCTTCAGGCTACGTCCGACTCCTTGCGCGGGGCCCGCCAGTTCCGTGTCACGGACAGGAGCAGCGGACGGGCGGCGCCACGGGGCAGACAGGCGTCGAGCATGCCGGTCAGGACCTCGCCCGGTCCGAGCTCGACGTAGGTCGTCGTGCCCTCGGAGTGCAGCCGGGCGACCGCGTCCGCGAAGCGGACCGGCCGGCGCAGGGCGCGTACCCAGTAGCCGGGTTCGGTGGCCGCCCTGGTGAGCGGTTCGGCCGTGATGTCGGACAGGAGGGGGACACGGGGGACGTGCAGTTCCATCGTGAGCAGGGTGCGGTGGTAGTCGGTGAGGAGAGGCTCGATGAGCGGGGAGTGGGGAGCCGCGTCCACGCGCAGCACGTGGGTGCGGCGGCCGCGGGCCGACCACTGGGCGCACATCGCCGTCACCGCGTCACGGTTCCCGGCCACCACGACGGACCGGGGCCCGTTGACCGCCGCGACCACCGTGCCCGGCCCCAGGCGCAGTTCCTGCGGCCCCGCCTCCACCGCGGCCATGCGTCCCTCCTCCGGCAGGGTCCGCGTCAGCCGCGACAGCGTGCCGACCGCACGACAGGCGTCCGCCAGCGAGAACACGCCCGCCGCGTGGGCGGCCGCCATGTGCCCGGCCGAGTAGCCGAACAGCACGTCCGGGCGCAGTCCCTGGCTCTCCAGCAGCCGGTACTGGGCGACCTGGAGCGCGAAGATCGCCGGAAGGCCGTAGTCGACGCGGTCGAGCAGCGCGGCGGTGCGCGTCCCGGCCGGGGCGAACATCACGTCCCGCAGCGGCAGTTCCAGGTAGGGGGCGAGCAGGCCGCACACCTCGTCGAGGGTCTCGGCGAACACCGGTGACGTGGCGTGGAGTTCGCGCCCCATCCGCGGCTGCTGCGAGCCGGCCGCCGAGAACAGGAACGCGGTCCGGCCCCGCGGCACCCGCACCGGGGCACCGGCCGTCGGCGTGTCCGTCAGCCGCGCGAGGACCTCCTCCGCCGACCGGCACACCACGATCCGCTCCAGATCCCCGGCATGCAGGAAACCCTCGTCCCTGGCGTGCTCCAGGAGGACAGCAGCCTGGCCCTGCCCGTACGGGGCGTGTCCACAGCCGCGGGCGGCGATGGGCAGCCCCCGGGCAGCGGCGAACGAGACGAGTTTCCCGACCGCGGCACCGGAACGCGCCGTCAGAACTCCGAGCGGGCGGGATTCGACGATGTGGCCGAAACCGTGCGAGGCGAGTGCCATGTCCGCCCGGATCGCATTCACACCGCACGCTCCAGAAGGTCGCCGTCGATCTCGTCCATCCAGTCGAATCCGTCGAATTCGAGGCCCGCTATTCGGCTGTCGAAAATTTCGGAGAACACGCGGTGCTGGAGAAAACGGTGCTCGGCGTGCCGTTCGGCGATCAGCGCGGCCATCTGGTCCCAGCGCCGACAGCTCCTCGATGAGGCTGTGGACCGGAGCCTCGGGGGCGAGCATCTCGCCTGCCCGGCGGGTCAGCGCGGCGACGTACTCGTTCCGCCCCGGCGGGGACAGAAGGTGGACCGACAACCGCCAGGAGAGCCCGGCGCGGCGGGCGGCCAGCTCCCGCAGCAGAGAGATCGAGCCGCCCTCGACGATCACCGACCGGTGCCGGGCGCCGAGCCGCTCCACCAGCGCGACCAGGGAGTCCGTCGCCTCCGCCGCGCACAGGTCGCCGTCGGCGGAAGGTGCGGTCCCCGAGCCAGTACCGGCGCACACCCGGCACATCGGCACCCGCGCGGGCGCTCGTGGTGGCGAGGTCGGTGAAGCACTGGAGGCGATCGGCGACCACGATCGGGACGCCGGTCGCCCGAGCCCGTCGCGTGGCCGCCGCGCTCTTGCCGACACCGGTCGGCCCGGCGATGAGATGGACCGACGGACCGGTTGCCGCACGCGTGTCGCTCTGGGCCATGGCGGGATGCCCCCTTCCGCTTCCACTGCAGGGAGAGATGACTGCCAAGGTAAACGCGGCGGTCCCTCGTCAAGAACCAGGCGGACATCTGGACCGGGCAAAGAGACGTCCACATTCCTGTGAGCCTGTTAAAGGTTGAATTACCCGGGGTGAGCGGCCCAAGTGTGGGGAATCCAGATCGATATGAGGGACCGTCGAGCCCGTTTCCCAACGAATTCTTGACGTGTCGAACGGATATCCTCACCAGGAGGTCGTCCCGTGCACTCGGACATGCTGATCGCCGCCGCGGAATCCCTGCCGGAGTCCACGACGAGCGGCACCGTCCTCGTCGGCTACGGAGCGGTGGAGGAACTGACCAGGTTCGCCGCCACCCCGGGCTGGACCGTGCGTGTGCCAGGGCACCCCGCCGAGGTGCGCCGAGCCGTCCTGGCGGCGGTCGCGGGCGGCGAACGGGCGTACATCCATGTCTGTGCCGACTCCAACGCCGAGCCGCGCGGGGCGACGGAAGGGTTCGAACTCATCCGGGAAGGCCTCGACGGGGTGGTCCTCGCGGTCGGCTCCAGCCTCGACCCGGTGCTCCGCGCCACCGCGGGCCTCGACCTGACAGTCCTCTACGCGACCACCGTCCGGCCCTTCGACGAGATCGGCCTGCGCACGGCCGCCCTCGCCGCCGACCGGGCGGATCTGGTGCTGGTCGAGCCGGGCCTGCCGGGGACCTCGGCCCGGCAGGTCGCCGAGCCCCTGGTCCATGTGCCGCACCGGCTGCCGGCCCTGGGCGGCGCGGACCTCCGGGGCGAGGAGGCGCTGGGCCGGGCCGTCCGGGGCTTCCTCAGGTGACGGAAGGTGACGGATCCGCTCCCGTGCCGTTACTGATCAGTTGCACGTAGGGTCGAGGAGACGGACACCGGCGGAAGGAAAGGTTCACCACCATGGCGCAGGAAGTTCGCGGCGTGATCGCACCGGGCAAGGACGAGCCGGTCCGGGTGGAGACGATCCTGGTGCCCGACCCCGGCCCGGGGGAAGCGGTCGTCCAGGTGCAGGCCTGCGGGGTCTGTCATACCGACCTGCACTACAAGCAGGGCGGGATCTCCGACGACTTCCCGTTCCTGCTCGGCCATGAGGCGGCCGGAGTCGTGGAGGCGGTCGGCGAGGGCGTCACCGATGTCGCCCCCGGTGACTTCGTGATCCTCAACTGGCGGGCCGTGTGCGGGAACTGCCGGGCCTGTCTGCGCGGCCGCCCCTGGTACTGCTTCAACACCCACAACGCCTCGCAGAAGATGACGCTCGCCTCGACCGGGCAGGAGCTCTCGCCCGCGCTGGGGATCGGGGCGTTCGCGGAGAAGACGCTGGTCGCGGCCGGGCAGTGCACCAAGGTGGACGCCTCGGTGGCACCGCAGGTGGCCGGGCTGCTGGGATGCGGGGTGATGGCCGGGATCGGCGCCGCCATCAACACCGGCAACGTGGGCCGCGGCGACACCGTCGCGGTGATCGGCTGCGGCGGGGTCGGGGACGCGGCGATCGCCGGTTCCCGGCTGGCGGGCGCGGCGCGGATCATCGCCGTCGACATCGACGACCGCAAGCTGGACACGGCACGCTCGATGGGCGCCACCCACACCGTGAACTCTCGCGAGAGCGACCCGGTGGAGGCGATCCGCGAGCTGACCGGCGGCTTCGGCGCCGACGTCGTCATCGAGGCGGTCGGCCGCCCCGAGACGTACAAGCAGGCCTTCTACGCCCGTGACCTAGCCGGCACGGTCGTCCTGGTGGGTGTGCCGACCCCGGAGATGAAACTGGAGCTGCCGCTGCTCGACGTGTTCGGCCGCGGCGGTTCGCTGAAGTCCTCCTGGTACGGCGACTGCCTGCCCTCCCGCGACTTCCCGATGCTGATCGACCTCCACCTCCAAGGCCGCCTGGACCTCGGGGCGTTCGTCACCGAGACGATCCAACTCGACGAGGTCGAGAAGGCCTTCGAGCGCATGCACGGCGGCGACGTCCTGCGTTCGGTGGTGGTGTTCTGATGACCGCCCGCATCGAACGCCTCGTGACGTCCGGACAGTTCAGCCTCGACGGCGGCACCTGGGACGTCGACAACAACGTGTGGATCGTCGGAGACGACCACGAGGTGATCGTCATCGACGCCGCGCACGACGCCGAGGCGATCGCCGCCGCCGTGGGGGAGCGCCGGGTGACCGCGATCGTGTGCACGCACGCCCACAACGACCACATCGACGCCGCGCCCGCCCTCGCCGACCTCACGGGTGCCACCATCTGGCTGCACCCCGACGACCTGCCGCTGTGGAAGCAGACCCACCCCGACCGCGAGCCCGACGCGCACCTCCAGGACGGCCAGGTGATCGAGGCGGCGGGCGCCGACCTGCGAGTGCTGCACACCCCGGGCCACGCCCCCGGCGCGGTCTGCCTCTACGACCCCGGCCTCGCGACGGTCTTCACCGGCGACACCCTCTTCCAGGGCGGCCCCGGCGCCACCGGCCGCTCCTTCTCGCACTTCCCCACGATCGTGGACTCGATCCGCGACCGGCTGCTCACCCTGCCGCCCGAGACGAAGGTCCTCACCGGCCACGGTGACGCCACGACCATCGGCGCGGAGGCCCCGCACCTGGAGGAGTGGATCGCGCGCGGCCACTGACGAGGTCGTGGCCCCGCACATCGCCGTACAGCCGGCGCGGCCGGGTGACGTCGGAGAGGATCCGGGTGACCCGCGAAAAAGGTGACAGAAGATGTCCGGCTTACCCGGCACCGTGGAATCGACGACGGACACACACGGGAGGCCGGACATGTCACAACCGCTGAAGGGCAAGGTCGCACTGGTCGCCGGAGCGACCCGAGGAGCCGGGCGAGGGATCGCCGTGGAACTCGGGGCAGCCGGCGCCACCGTCTATGTGACGGGACGCAGCACACGCGAGCAGCGCTCGGAGTACGACCGCCCCGAGACCATCGAGGACACCGCCGACCTGGTGAGCGAGGCCGGCGGCGAGGGCATCGCCGTACCCACGGACCACCTGGACCCGGCGCAGGTCCGCACGCTCGTCGACCGGATTGCGGACACCGAGGGCCGGCTCGACGTCCTCGTCAACAACATCTGGGGCGGCGAGAAACTCTTCGAATGGGAGAGCCCCGTCTGGGAGCACGACCTCGACAACGGGCTCAGGCTGCTGCGGCTCGCGGTCGAGACCCACGCGATCACCAGCCACCACGCCCTGCCCCTGCTGCTGCGCAACCCCGGGGGACTGGTCGTCGAGATGACGGACGGCACCGCCGAGTACAACGGCGCCACCTACCGCAATACCTTCTTCTACGACCTCGCCAAGACGTCGGTCCTGCGGATGGGCTTCGCCCTCGGCCACGAACTGGGTCCGCGCGGAGCCACCGCCGTCGCGCTGACCCCGGGCTGGCTCCGGTCGGAGATGATGCTGGAGCACTACGGGGTGGGCGAGGACAACTGGCGCGACGCCCTCGACCGCGTCCCCCACTTCGCCATCTCGGAGACCCCGCGCTACGTCGGCCGCGCCGTCGCCGCACTCGCCGCCGACCCCGACGTGGCCCGCTTCAACGGCCAGTCCCTCTCCAGCGGCGGCCTGGCCCGGACCTACGGGTTCACCGACCTGGACGGCAGCCGCCCGGACGCCTGGCGCTATGTCGTCGAGGTCCAGGACGCGGGCAAGCCGGCGGACACGACCGGCTACCGGTGAATCAGGTGCGGAGCATGGGCGGTTCCCATTGTGCGGAGTGGCCCGGAGGCAGCGCCAGATCGTTGCGAACGGCCGTGTAGTAGCCGTCACGAGAGGTGCGCTGTCTCTCCAGCAGCGTGTGCCAGGCCGCCGGATCGTGGGTGTCCTGGCGCACGAACTGCTCCATGTCGATGAGTGTCAGCACCCATGTTCTGGCCTTCTCCACTACGTGGGGGCTGCCGAGCAGGAGCAACGCCTCCCAGGCCGGATCCCTGGCGGCTGTCGCTTCTTCGAACAGGGGCTCCGCTTCTTGCCGGGACAGCGGATGCGGGTGGGGGTCGTTGTCGAGATGGGCCGCTACCCGGTACGCCAGCGTCACTGACTTCTTGAGCGCGTGCGCGTAGTCGACGTATGCCGCCAAGCGGCGCTCCTCCCAGCGCGCGGTCTGCTCGCGGCGGAACCTCGCCTGGTCGCCCCGGACGATCGCCAGATAGGACCCGAGCGCGCCGATCACGACACCGATGAGCGCGGGCAGTTGCTGTATGAACGCGGACATGGGCGCACGGTATCTGCCCAGTTGATCGGCGTGGCACTACGGTGCGATCCCATGACGGACACAACACGCTTCGAGGGGTACGGGGTTCTCATCACCGGCGCGGCCCGTGGCATCGGCGCCGCGACCGCGCGGCGGTTCGCGGCGGAGGGGGCGCGGGTCCTGGTGACCGACATCGACGTGCCCGCGGCGGAGAAGACCGCGGCCGGCCTTCGTGAACAGGGCCTGACGGCGAGGGCGTTCGGATGTGATGTGGGGGACCGGGCCGAGGTCGAGGCGGCCGTCGCGCATGCCGTGGACGTCTTCGGCTCGCTGGACGTCCTGGTCAACAACGCCTGTCACTGCACCCCGGACGCCCCGCTCTTCGAAGACGAACCGGACGACGAGTGGGCGCGCGACCTGGACATCACCCTCACCGGCGCCTACCGCTGCTGCCGTGCCGCCCTCCCGCACCTGGCCGCCTCCGGCCGCGGCGCGATCGTCAACGTCGGTTCCGTCAACGGCCTGAACGACTTCGGCAACCACGCCTACAGCGCCGCCAAGGCCGGCCTCGGCTCGCTGACCCGCACCCTCGCCGGACACGCCGCCGCCCGTGGCGTCCGTGTCAACCTCGTCGCCCCCGGCACCGTCCGCACCGCCGCCTGGGAGGGCCGCGACGAGGACCTCGCGAAAGCGCGCGAGCTGTATCCCCTGGGCCGGGTCGGCGAACCCGAGGACATCGCCGCGGCCATCCTCTTCCTCGCCTCGCGCGACGCGTGCTGGATCACCGGGGTCACCCTGCCCGTCGACGGCGGGATCACCGCGGTCGACACCGGGTTCCGTCAACTGCGCAGCAGGGCTTAACAATCGCTGTAGATCTTTTCACTTGTCCTTCGCGGACGGCGTCGGGCAGCGTTCTCGTGTGCCCGACACCCAGCCCGATACCCAGCCCGAGGCCCAGCCCAAGACCCCGCCCCGCTCACCTTGGCGTATCGCCGACTTCCGCATCCTCTTCGCCGCGAGCACCCTCAGCCAGCTCGGTACGAACGTCAGTTACGTCGCCGTCCCGCTGATCGCCGTCACCGCACTGGACGCCGGTCCCGGACAGGTCGGCGCGCTGGCCACGCTGAGCACGCTGGCGTTCCTGCTCATCGGGCTGCCCGCCGGGGCCTGGGTGGACCGGATGCGGCACCGCCGGGTGCTGATCGTGGCGGACCTGGCCCGCGCGGTGCTGTACGCCTCCGTCCCGCTCGCCTGGTGGACGGACACCCTCACCTTGAGTCAGCTGTACGCCGTCGTCCTGCTGAACGGCGCCGCGACCGTCTTCTTCGACGTCACCTCCCAGAGCACCCTGCCCCGCCTGGTCGGCCGCGAGGCCCTCGTGCCGGCGAACGCGGTCATGGTCGCGCTACAGGCGGTGAGCAACGTCGCCGGGCGCGGCGCGGGCGGCGCCCTGGTCCAGTTCCTCACCGCCCCCGTGGCCGTCGTGTGCACCGCGGCGGCCTATCTGGCCTCCGCCCTCCAGCTCACCGCCATCCGTCACAAGGAGGGACCGAAGGGCCGGAACCAGAAGACGAGCCTGAGGGCTCAGATCGCCGAAGGCCTGCGGCACGTCTTCGGCAATCCGGAACTGCGCGCCCTCGCTCTCACCGCGGCCCTCACCAACCTGGGCATGCAGATCATCAACACCATGCTGCCCGTCCTCTTCGTCCGCGAACTCGACCTCCCCGCAAGCGCGTTGGGCCTTTTCTGGGCAGCGGGCGGCCTCGGTCTCCTGATCGGCGCCCGCTGCGCCCGCCCCCTCGCCACACGTCTGGGCTACGGCCGGTCCCTCGGGCTGGCGGGAGTCGTCCTGGCGCCCGCCGCGCTGCTGGTGCCGCTCGTCGACCGAGGTGTGTGGCTGTGGCTCGCCGGTGCGGGCTGGACGCTGGCCCTGTTCAAGACCGGCACGGACAACGTCCTCGGTGTCAGCCTGCGCCAGCGGATGACCTCGGACGACCTGCTCGGCCGTATGAACGCCACCTTCCGATTCGTCCTGACCGGAGCGCTCGCGCTCGGCGCCGCGGTCTCGGGTCTGCTCGGCGAACTGGCCGGGGTGCGCGCCACGTTGTGGGTCGGCGGGGCGCTGCTCGCGGCGGCCTTCCTGCCGGTCTTCCTCTCCCCGGTCCGCACCCGACGCGAGCTCCCGCACCACGCCCCGGTCACAGCGCCCGCGCCACAGCCCCGCTGATCCGGTCCACGTCGGCCGCGGACGTACGCCAGTTGCTGAACGCCGCCCGCAACCCGGGAGTCCCGTCGTACACGGTCGGCGTCACGAACGCCTCGCTGGTGGCCGCCACGGCCCGCGCCAGCGCGTCGACCCGCTCCTGAGTCGGATCGTCGGCCAGGGTGAAGCAGACGACGTTCAGCCGGACCGGGGCGAGCAGCCGCAGCCCGTCGGTCGCGGCGATCCGCTCCCCGAGCTCCCGGGCCAGTGCCACGTTCCGCTCGACGATCTCGCGATGCCCGTCACGGCCGTACGCCATCAACGAGAACCACGCCGGCAAGGCCCGCAGCCGCCGGGAGTTCTCGGGGGTGAGGTGCACGAAGTCGGGCTCGCCGACCGGCAGTCCGAGGTACGGCGACGCGTTGTGGAAGACCGCCACCTGAAGATCCCGGCGGCGGGTGAACTGGACGGCCGCGTCATAGGGCACGTTGAGCCACTTGTGCAGGTCGACACAGACCGAGTCGGCGGCGTCGAGACCGTCGACGAGATCGGCGTACGACGGGGAGAGCGCGGCGAAGCCGCCGAACGCGGCGTCCACGTGCAGCCAGAAGTCGTGCCGTTCCTTGAGGGCCGCGACGGCCCGCAGGTCGTCGAAGTCGACGGTGTTCACGGTGCCGGCGTTCGCCACGACGATCGCCGGGCGGCCGTCCAGCGCGGACAGCGCGGCGTCCAGCGCGGCCACGTCCACGGCCTCCCGGTTGCCGGGCAGCACCGGCACGGTCCGCAGCCGGTCGCGGCCGATGCCGAGCACGGACAGGGCCTTGCCGATGCTGGAGTGCGGGCTGCCGGACAGCACGGGGACCGGGCCGAGGGCGGCCGCCCCGTCGCGCGACACCGACACGCCGAGCCGCTCACCGAGCCACTCGCGGGCGACGGCGAGCCCGACGGTGTTGGACGCGGTCGCCCCGGTGACGAACGCCCCGCTGTGCGCCTCGCCCAGCCCGAACAGCTCGCGCAGCCAGCCCACCGTCTCCCGTTCCAGTGCGGTCGCCCAGGACCCCACCGCCCCCGAGCCGTTCTGGTCGTACGCGCTGGTCAGCCAGTCCCCGGCGACGGAGGCGGGTGTCGCGCCGCCCGTGACGAAGCCGAGGTAGCGCGGCCCCGCCGAGCCCGAGAAGCCGGGCGCCCACCGTTCGGCGAACCACGTGAGAGCGCCCTGCGCCCCGGCGCCTCCGGTCGGCAGCGCCTCGCGGTCGGGTGCCTTGTCGAGGTGGACGACCGGTCGCTCGGACAGTCCGGCCAGCTCACGGGCGGCGAGGTCGCGGGCGGACTGGAGGAGTTCGGGGAGCCGGGAGAGGTCGTCGGCGAGAGTACGGTGCATGAGGGGCAGCGTAGAAGGGAGCCGCCGTCCACGGTCTGGTCCACTTGGGGCAGACTGGACCGATGACCACGGGATTCGCCGCCGCCCTCGGCGCCTGGCGCGACCGGCGCGGACCACTGGTCCAGACGCTGGCCGCGGCCGTGCGCGAGGCGGTCGTCGACGGCCGGCTGCCCGCCGGGACCGCACTGCCGTCCGAGCGGGAACTCGCCCGTGTCCTCGGCATCAGCCGCGGCACGGTCGTCGCCGCCCTCGCCCTGCTGCGCGACGACGGCTGGCTGCACACCCGGCACGGCAGCGGCAGCCAGGTCCGGCTCCCCGCCCGGCTCACCGAACGCACCACGCCCTGGTCCCTGGACCGCGGCGGAGCGGGCGACGCGGACCTCGACCTCACCCTCGCCCTCACCGCCGCACCCCACGAGGCCTATCTCGCCGCCCTCGCCCGTGCCGCGGAACGCAGCGCGGCCCTCCTCGTCGACTCGGGCATCGCCACCGCCGGACTGCCACGCCTGCGCGAACTCCTCGCCGACCGCTACACGCGCGAGGGCCTCGCCACCCGCCCCGAACAGATCCTCGTCACCTCCGGCGCCCAGGCCGCCCTCACCCTGCTCCTCGGCCACCTCCACACCGACCGCAGACGCCCCGTCGCGGTGGAGACCCCGTCCTACCCGGGCGCCCTGGCCGTCCTGCGCGCCCGCAAGACCCGTCTCCTCCCCGTCCCCGTGACATCGGACGCAGGCTGGGACACCGCGCACCTCGCGACCGCCGTCCGCACCCGGAACCCCCAACTCGCCTATCTGATCCCCGACTTCCACAACCCCACCGGCGCCCACATGGACGCCGCGACCCGCGCCGAGGTCGCCCGCCTCCCGCTCCCCGTCATCGCCGACGAGACGATGCGCGACCTCGACCTGAGGACGCGGCCCGGAGCCGAGCCCCATCTGGCGGGACCCCGGGTGATCCAGATCGGCTCGGCGAGCAAGACCGTATGGAGCGGGCTGCGGGTCGGCTGGATCCGCGCCACCGCCGATCTCGTACGACAACTGCGCCAGAACCCCCTCCAGTCACAGCTGTCGCCACCACCCCTGGAACAGCTCATCGCCGTGGAACTGCTCGGCGACGGACTGGACGAGGTGCTCGCCGACCGCCGGGCCAGGCTGCGCGTCCAGCGCGACCACCTCGCGGCACTCCTCGACGGCACGGGATGGACGTACACGGTCCCGGACGGCGGTCTGTCGCTGTGGCCGCACCTCGGCCCGACCACCTCGGCGACCGACCTCGCGGCCCGGGCCGCCCGGCTGGGCCTGGCGGTGACGCCCGGCCCGCACTTCGCGGCCGACCGCACCACGCTCAGCCACCACCTGCGCCTGCCGTTCACGGCGACACCGGACGTCCTCGGCCGCGCGGTGCACCTGCTGCGCCGCTCTGCCGAGCAGGAAGTTCACCGTTTCGTCACAGCCTGACCCGGCATACAACCGCAACCCCCGCGCACCGGTCTAGCAGGCAGATCGCAGGACAGGACAGGCAACGGAGGGGCCCGCCATGGGGGACATACGCAGACGAGGGGCCGTCGCCCTCGGAATCACCGGACTGATAGCGCCGCTCACGCTCGCGCTGGGCACCGCGCCCGCACAGGCGGCCACCGCCTGCACCACGCAGACCGGGCCGTACCAGAAGCAGGTCGAGAAGTTCCTCGGCCGGCCCGTCGACGGCAAGCAGTCCGCCGCCGACTGCAAGGCCATCCAGGCCTTCCAGAACAAGCACGGCATCACGCCGAACGCCGGCTACGCAGGTCCCGTCACCTGGGGCGTGATGGACCTGATGAACAAGCAGAAGGCCGTCGGGAACAAGCCCAACAAGGACGGCAAGTGCCCGACGAACAAGGGCCGTATCGCCTGCGTCAACCTCACGCTCCAGCTGAGCTGGATCCAGGACGGGTCCACCCTCGTCTACGGTCCGGTGCCCGTGCGCACCGGCCGCGACGGCTACGAGACCCGCACCGGTCTGAAGAAGATCTACTGGCGCGACATCGACCACGTCTCGTCGATCTACGACGTGCCCATGCCGTACAGCCAGTTCTTCGACGGCGGCCAGGCCTTCCACTCGGTCAACCTCAGCATGTGGAACCCGCCCGGCTCCCACGGCTGCGTCAACATGACCAAGACGACCGCCAAGAAGTACTGGTTGCTGCTGAAGAAGGGCGACGACGTGTACGTGTACGGCCGCAAGCCGGGCACCTGAGAGTCGGTACCCGGCTCGCCGCCCACGCGTCACTGAGGCGCGTCCCCGAAGTCCGGGATCTCCAGCCGGGCACCGCCCTGCCGCGCGGAGTCGTGCGCGACGATGCCCGGCAGGGTGTAGCGGGCCGCGACCCACGCGTTCACCGACGGCAGGGTCCGGGTGTTGACCGCGGTGACGAAGTCGTCCACGAGGAAGTGGTGGCTGCCCTCATGGCCGTTGTGGAGGTTGTCGAACTCCCGGGGCAGCCGGGAGCGGTCGTGGACGGGGGCCGAGCCGGACGTGAAGGCGGCCCGGAGGTCCGGTGCGATGTGCTGGAGTGACGGGTCGTCAGGAGACAGCGTGGGCTTGGGTTCCAGCAGTTCGCTGATGTCCTTCACACCGTTCTTGTCCTGCCACAGCGCGAAGGTCGCGAGCTGCTCCATGCTCCCCTCCGTGCCGAAGAAGCGGAAACGGGACTCACGGATGTGGGAGGGGTAGCCCACCCGCCGGAACTCGTTGGTGCGGAACGATCCGCCGCCGGCCACCTCGAACAGCGCGGTGGCGTTGGAGATGTCGTTGCCGAACTGGCTGACCTCCTTGTCGAAGACGCCGTCGTCCCGGTCGTCGACCACGCCGATCGCCGACACGCTGACCGCGTGCGTCTGCCAGGCGCCCAGCACACCGCCCACCGAGTGCGTCGGGTACAGCAGCGGGGGATAGCTGGCGGTCGCCTTCCAGTTCTCGCCGCCGCTGTACTGGTACGCCTCGTAGAACCCCAGGTCCATGTCGTGGACGTAGTCGCCCTCGGCGTAGAAGATCCGCCCGAAGGAGCCCTCCGCGATCTGGTTGCGGGCGTGCACGGTCGCCGGGTTGTACTGGCTGGTCTCGCCCATCATGTACGTCAGTCCGGTCGCCCGGACCGCGTCGATGATGGCCGCGATCTCGTCCCTGGTGATGGCCATGGGGACCGCGGAGTACACATGCTTGCCGGCGTTGAGGCCCTGCACCACCAGCGGGCCGTGCGTCCAGCGCTGGGTGAAGATCGCGACCGCGTCGACCGCCTTCGACTCCAGCATCGCCTCGTAGGAGGGGAAGGTGCCCGACAGGCCTTCGGCGGCGGAGAGTTGTTCGGCCCTTTCCGGGAGGAGATCGGTGACGTAGACGTCGCTGACGCCGGGGTGGGCCAGGAACAGTTTCGCGAACTGGCCCGAGAACTGCCCGGCGCCGACGATGCCGAGGGAGAACGTCATGGGGTGGGTGCCTTTCACTGGCCGAGGATGAAGTTGATCTGGTCGTTGGTCTTGGTCAGGCCGCTCACGGGGGCCCCGTTGGCGAAGACGTCCTGCATGGCCGGGCGCATGAGGGCGTACACGTCCGCCGCGTAGTCGGTGATGGGGAAGGAGAAGATCATGGAGTTCTTCTTGTCGGTGACCGGTTCGGTGAAGGCGGACACGTCGATGCCCTTCTTCTTGTACGCGGCCACGGCGGCCTCGGTGCCCGAGGGGGTGGCCGGGAAGACGATGCCGTAGCCACCGACGGTCTTCTGGCACGCGTCGGAGGCCAGGTACTTCACCCACTTCTTCGCGCCCTCCTTGTTGTGGGCGTTCTTGGTGACCGAGTCGGCGAGCCCGTTCATCATCGTGGCCCGCTTGCCGCTCGGGCCGGTCGGCGTGGGGGCGGTGCCGACCTTCAGGCCCTTGGTGCCGTAGTACGTCGAGATCATCCAGGCTCCGTCGAAGGAGGCCGCCGCCTTGCCTGCGGCGACCTGGGCGTTGGCCGGGTTGGCGCCGTCGGTGTAGTCGGTGAAGGGGGCGAGGTAGCCCTTCTTCGCCAGGCCGAAGTACCAGTCGATCACCGACTGGAAGGTCTTGCTGTCGTATTGGTACTTGGTGCCCCAGCGCGCCTTGTCCGTGTAGTGCCAGCCGGCGGATTCGACGAAGGGGCTCCAGGTGGTCTGCCCGTCGCCGTCGCCCGCGCCGCCCGTGGCGAGGCCGTAGACCTTGACGTTGTTCTTGTCGAAGCCGGGCTCGTCCCCGCGCTTGCCGTTCTTGTCGACGGTCAGGTGCGCGATGGCCTTCTCGAAGGTGCCGCCGTCCTTCGGGTTCCAGGCGAGGGTGTTGAGCTGCTCGGCCGTGAGCCCGGCGTCCTTGACCATCTTCTGGTTGTAGAAGAGGGCCACGGTGTCCCAGTCCTTGGGCGCGCCGTAGCGATGGCCGTCCTGGCCCGTCCAGTTGGCGCCGAGGCCGGCCTGGTAGGCGGAGTCGTCGATGCCCAGGTCGTCGAGCGGTTCGAGCACCTTGAGGTCGGCGAACTGGCCGAACTTCTGGATGTGGTCGGTGAAGACGTCCGGCTCGGTGCCGGCGATGAAGCTCGCGGTGAGCTTGGTCCAGTAGTCGGCCCAGCCCATCTGGGTGATCTTGACGTCGAGGCCCGGGTTCTCCTTCTCGAAGCCCTTCGCGCAGGCCTGGTAGGCGGGCAGCTGGTTGGCGTCCCAGAGCCAGTACGTCACGGTGTTCGCGCCCGACCCGGCCGCGCCGCCCTGCGCGCACCCGGACACCAGGGACAGGGCCAGCGCTCCGGTCACCGCCACTACGGTACGAATTCGCATTCCGGTCCCCTTACTTGACGCCGGTGAAGCTGATGGTGCTGACGATGCGGCGCGCGAAGGCACCGAAGAGGACCAGCATCGGGAGGGCCGCGATGAGCGTGGCCGCCATCAGGCCGGACCAGTCGTAGCCGGTCTGCGGTGTCTGTGCCCGGAAGATGGCGAGGGCCACGGTGAGCACGCGTGAGCTGTCGCTGTAGGACACCATCAGCGGCCAGAAGTAGTCGTTCCAGGAGGTGATGTACGTCAGCACGCCGAGCGTGAGGATCGGCGTGGACGCCATCGGCAGCATCACCCGGAAGAAGATCCGGATCTTTCCGGCTCCGTCGAGCAGGGCGGCCTCCTCGACCTCCCGGGGCACGTTCATGAAGAACTGCCGCAGGAAGAACACCGCGAACGGCGTCATGAACATCGTCGGCAGTGCGATGCCCAACAAGTTGTCGACCAGGCCGAGTTGCTTGATGAGCACGAAGTTCGGCAGCAGGGTGAAGATGGCCGGGACCATCAGGCCGGCCAGGAACAGCCCGAACACCTTGTCCCGTCCGCGCCAGCGCAGCCGGGCGAAGGCGTAGGCGGCCATGGCGGAGAAGAAGATCTGGCAGACGGTGATCAGGGTCGAGACGACGACCGAGTTGATCAGATAGCGCCAGAACTTCAGTCCGCCGCCGGATCCGCCCTGGGCGATCGCCTCCTCGGTGGACTGCAGGCCCAGCGCCCGCTCGAAGCCGCCGGTGGTGAAGTCCACCGGCAGCGGGTCGCCGGGATGGGCCGCCAGGGCGGTGTTCGAGGACAGCGCGGTGCGCAGGATCCAGTAGAACGGCAGCAGGGTCACGAGGATCATCGCGGCCATCGCCACCCAGGCGACGACCCGCCCGAGGGACGGGCGGCGTCGGACAGGACGTACACGGGGCGCCGCGGGTGTGGTCGGCGCGGTGGTCACAGCAGCCATGTCGGTGTCTCCCCTCTCCTCAGCCGAGATCCGTCTGGCCGGCCCGCGTGAGCCGGTACTGCAGGAAGGTGATCGCGCTCAGGACGACCAGCAGGGCCACCGACATCGCGGAGGCGTAGCCGAACTGGAAGCGGCCGAACGCGGCGCCGTAGATGTAGAACTGGAGCACGTTGGTCGCGTTGGCCGGACCGCCGTTGGTCGTCACGGCGACCGTGTCGAACACCTGGAACGAACCGATCACGGTCATGATCAGCACGACCGCCAGGACCGGCCGCAGCAGTGGCAGGGTGATCCGCCAGAACATCCGCCACTCGCTCGCGCCGTCCACCTTCGCGGCCTCGTACATGTCGTTCGGAATGGCCTGGAGCCCCGCGAACAGCAGCAGCGCGGTGTACCCGACGTGCCGCCACACATTGATCAGGGCGATCGTCGGGATCGCCCAGGTCTCGTCGGCCAGGAACGGGATGCGGTCGAGACCGAGCCCCGCGATGATCTCGTTGCCGATGCCGAGCTGGGTGTCCAGGATCCAGAGCCAGACGATGCCCGCGACCACGTTCGACATCAGATACGGCGTGAGCACGATCCCGCGCAGCACCGCCGACTGTGTCAGCCGCTGGAGCAGGACGGCTATGGCGAGCGCCGAGACGGTCTGGATGCCGATGTTGATGACCACGTACTCGACGGTCACCGTCAACGAGTCCCAGAAGATGGGGTCGTGGACCATCCGCGTGTAGTTGTCGAGGCCCACCCACTCCGCCGGGGTGAGCAGGTTGAAGCGGGTGAAGCTCAGGTAGATGCCCCGCAGCGTCGGCCAGAGCAGGAAGACCAGGAAGCCCAGCAGCGCCGGCGCGATGAACACCGCGGCGAGCCGTCCGTCGCCCCCGCCCTCGCGAGCCCGCGCCTTCCGGGTCCTGGGTTTGGTCGCTGCCCCCTCGGCGCCGCCCAGGGGCAGACGCGACGGTGGGCTGCTGGAGGCGATGGTCATCGGGAGACTCCCTCGTCTGCGGCTCATCCTCGGGCCACTTACTTTTGTGGCGAAAGAATCCAGACGTCAAGAGGCGTGCAAACATCTTTTCCAGGCCACCGTGAGCGCCATAGAGTGGTCATGTTGCTTTTATCGCGAAAGAAACCTGATGGGGGAGACTGACCTGCATGACCGCAGTAGCCGCCAGCTGGCATCCCCTGAGCCCCGGTGAACGCTCGGTGGCGATCGAGGTGCTCGTCAACGGACCGCTCTCGCGCAGTGAGCTCGCCCGGCGCCTCGACCTGTCCGCGGGCAGCCTCACCCGGCTCACCAAACCCCTCATCGAGTCGGGCCTGCTGATCGAGGTCCCCGAGGCGGGCGCCCCGGCCGAGGTGCGCACCGGCCGCCCCTCGCAGCCGCTCGACGTCGTCGTCGAGTCCCGCTCCTTCATCGGCTTCAAGATCACCGACGACATGGTCTACGGCGTCGTCACCACCCTCAGAAGCGACATCGTGGCCCGCCACGACCGCCCCCTGGCCACCCATGACCCGGCCGAGGTCGCCGACCTGCTCGCGGAGATGACCGACGAGCTCTCCCGCGCGCACGGCTCACCTCTGGCCGGCATCGGCATCGGGGTGGGCGGCCTGGTCCGGCGGCGTGCCGTGGTGGGCGAGTCCCCGTTCCTGCACTGGCGGGACGTCCCGCTCGCCGAACTGGTGGAGGAGCGCACGGAGTTGCCGGTCGTGCTGGAGAACGACGTGGCCGCCCTGGTCGAGGCCGAGACCTGGTTCGGGGCCGGTCGCGGGCTCGACCGTTTCGTCGTCCTCACCATCGGCGCCGGTCTCGGCTACGGACTGGTGCTGGGCGGGCACCGGGTGCCCTACGCCGAGGAGGACCGGGGCTTCGGGCGGCACTGGATCGTCAACCCCAACGGCCCGCTCACCCCTGAGGGGGAGCGTGGCAGCGCCGTCTCGTTCCTGACCATCCCCAACATCCGCTACCAGGTGCACGCCGCCACCGGCCGCGACCACACCTACGAGGAGATCCTCGCCCTCGCCGCCGCGGGCGAGCCCATGCCCGCCCGGGTCATCGACGAGGCCGCGCGCGCCCTGGGCACCCTGGTCGCCCAGATCTCCAACTTCGCGATGCCGCAGAAGATCCTGCTCGCCGGCGAAGGGGTCGGCCTGATGGACGTCGCGGGCAAGTCCGTGGCCGAGGCCGTGCGCGCCGGACGGCACCCGCTGGCCGCCCCCGTCGACCTGGAGACCAAGGTGTCCGACTTTCACGACTGGGCCCGCGGAGCGGCCGTCCTGGCGATCCAGGTGCTGGTGCTGGGCACCGCGGAAGGGTGAGTTCCGCCACGGGCGGGCGCCCTAACTGCCTGGCCTGCCTTGACAGATGCACGTGATCAGCGACACGGTCCGAAATGCCCGAATTACTCGTACTTACTCACGCCGCCTTCACCTCCGCGGCCGTATGCTTCACATCATGTCCACCACTGTTGAATCCGCCTTCGATAGGACGGCTGACGAGGTCAACGAGGAGATCAGGGCCCTGTGGCTCCGGTCGGGCGGGACACTGAGCGTCGAGCAGCGCGAGGAGTACCAGCGGCTCGTCCTGGAGTGGGCCGCCGCGGCCCCGCAGCCGGTCTGACGCCTCCCCCCTCGCCAGGCCACCTACGGCACCCGCTCGCACGGGTGCCTTTTTCATGCCCCGATCCCCCCTGCCCCGGCCGACGCCGGGGCCCCCTCAGCCTCAGCCCCAGGTCGCCGAGTAGTACCGCTGATACGCCTTGCGGTCCTGCTCGGCACGGATGTACCGCGTCGCCACCAGCGCGATCAGACTCCCCCCGATCACCAGCAGCCCCGGTCCGATGTTCCGGGTGTCCGTGAGCCGGGCCAGCAGCGTCTGCGTGGTCGTGCCGATGCCCGAGGCGGGCGCCGTGGAGCCCGGCGAGGCCGCGCCCGGGGCGATCGCGCCCTGCGTGGCCGCCGCGGACGGCGCCGGCGAGGCACCCTGCTGCCCGGCCCCGGCCTGCTGCTGCGACACGATGATCTGGACCCCGAGCTCGGTCATCGCCTTCGTCACCGGCTGGAAGAACGTCGTCCCGCCCGTCGTACAGTCACCGCTCCCGCCGGACGTCACACCGAGCGCGATCCCCTCGGAGAACATCGGCCCACCGCTGTCCCCGGGTTCGGCGCACACGTTCGTCTCGATCAGCCCGGTGACCGTGCCCTCGGGGTAGTTCACCGTCGCGTTGAGCGCCGTGACCGTACCGTCGCGCAGCCCGCTCGTACTGCCGCTGCGGAACACCCGCTGCCCCACGGTCGGATCGGAGACGCCCGTGATCCGTACGCCGTTGCCGTTCCCGATCGCCACGACATCGGCGCCGTCGCCCGCCTTTCCGCCGTCGTACTGGACGAGCGAGTAGTCGGCCCCGGGGAAGTTCTGCTCGATGGTCCTGCCGATCTGCGTCCGGCCCCGGTTGTCCGCGAACCACACGGAGCCCGTGGGGCCGCAGTGCCCGGCGGTGAGGATGAAGTCGCTCTGCCCATTGGTCACGTTGAAGCCCGCCGAGCAGCGCCCGGCGGTCGACAGGATCGGCTGCGCCCCGTTGACCCGGGTCGTGAAGGTGCCCTCGGTGCGCTCCATGCGGACGAAGCCGCCGATGCTCTCGGCCAGTCGGGTCATCCGGGACCAGTCGGCCGCCGAGACGGTGCTGTCCGCCCGGACCACCACCTCGTTGGTCCGGTAGTCCGCGGCCCAGGACGTGCCGGCCACCCGGGGCGCCGAACGCAGCGTGCCGGTCGCCGACTTGAGGTCGTCCATGCTGTGCCGCACCACCTTCGCGGTGGCGCCCGCCTTGCGCACCTGGGCGGCGGTGTCCTTGTCGGTGACGGCGACGACCGGGCGGCCCTCGGCGTCGATCCAGGAGCCCGCCGTACGGGACGTGCCGAGCTTCGACACCAGGTCGGAGCCCGTGGCGGAGGCCGACTGCGCGGTCGTACGCGGCAGGGCGGAGGCGTCCGCGGGCTCGCTCGCCACGGCACGCGTGACCATCACCGAGCCGAGAAGGAGTCCGCCGACGGCGGCCAGCCGTGTCACTCGCCGGACCATCCGTCGTCGTGCGTGCCTCATGCATGGCTCCCGAACCCCGAACAGCACGGCATCAACACCGCGAGGCGCTCCGGTAGTCGAGCACCCTCCTGTCATACGCGGCCCGGGGCGTCTGCGTTCACCTCTTGCGCCCCACACCGCCGTACATCGCCACCCGCTGCGGCTCGACGCCGTGCACTCGCTCGGGACGCCAGCGCGAGCACGACACCACGCCCGGCTCCAGCAGGTCGAGCCCGTCGAAGAACCGGGCCACCGCCTCCGGCGGGCGCTGGGTCAGCCGGGGCGTGCCGTGCGCGTTCCAGAACCGCACGGCCTCGTCGACATCCGGCATCGACGGATGGACGACGGTGTGCGACAGCACGAGATGGCTGCCGGACGGCAAGGCGTCCATGAGCCGGCGCACGATGCCGTACGGGTCCTCCTCGTCGTCGATGAAGATGACCACGCCGAGCAGCAGCAGGGCGACGGGACGGCTGAAGTCCAGCGTTGCGGCGGCCCGTTGGAGGATCTGCTCCACATTGCGCAGGTCCTCGTCGAGATGGTCGGTCGCTCCCTGGGGCGTGCTGGTGAGCAGCGCGCGGGCATGGGCCAGGACCAGCGGGTCGTTGTCGACGTAGACGATCCGCGACTCCGGCGCCAGGCGCTGGGCGACCTCGTGCGTGTTGTCCGCGGTGGGGAGACCGGTGCCGATGTCGAGGAACTGGCGGATCCCGGCCTCCGTGACGAGATACCGCACCGCGCGTCCCAGGAACAGCCGGTCGGCGCGCGCGTACTCGCCGATGCCCGGGTGCAGTTCACGGATCCGGTCACCCGCCGCGCGATCGACCTCGTAGTAGTCCCCGCCGCCCAGCCAGTAGTTCCAGATCCGCGCCGTGTGCGGTTGCAGGGTGTTGATCCGCCGGCGCAGGGTCGCGGCGAGGTCCTCGGCGTCCGTCACAGGGCTCGGGTCTCCTGGAATGCCTGGTGCGGTACTTGGCGTACGACGTCAACCGGCAATCTAGACGGCAAAGTTGATGTTTGGTGAGGGGGCGGCGGCACTTTCCGTGCTTTTCGCGAGCGAGGCCCAGCTGTGCGCGTCGCCCCACACCGACGTCGGACCCACGAACGGGCGCAGCAACGCGATGAGCGCCGGGTCCGCCCGGCCGTTCAGCTCGTCGGAGGCCAGCTTGCGGGCGATCCCGGCGAGGAAGTCGGCCAGCAGGATCCGCGGGTCCCAGCGCGCCTGCACCAGCTCCATGCCGGCGAAGGCGATCCCGGCCCGCGCCGCCTGCTCCTCGATCCACGCGACGCGCTGCTCGGTGAGCATGTTCTGCCGGTCGTGCACCACCCGCACGGTCCGCCCGCCCGCGCTCCAGTGCGCGACCGTGTGCACGATGGCGGGCAGCAGCGGATTGAGTACGGGGATCAGCGGCGGTCCTTCGAACAGGCCCGCCCGGTAGGCGTCGGCGCGGGGCCGGGCCGCCGCGAGCCGCTCCAGGACCTCCATGCGGGGATGCGCGCGCCGCAGGTCGTCCACCGTGCGGAAGAACCCGTCCACCGGACCCTCCACCGTCCCGTCGACCCGTACCCGCAGCAGCCGGTTGGCCGCGTCGAGGAAGCCCCGCCACGGCTCCTCGCCGAACTCCCGCCGCCCCTGCCGGTACAGCGCGAGCGCCTCCGTCCCGTCGTCGAGCAGCAGGTCGACGGTCCGGTCCACGACGAAGTACGCCTTCTCGGTGAGATGGACATGGGCGTGTCCGTCGATCGGGCCCGAGGGCGAGAGCAGCCACTCCAGGACGTCCCGGTGCTTCTCCCGCAGCACATGGTTCGCCTTGTACTCGGTGGCGGGTGAGCGGATCCGGTCCCGGACCTCCTGGACGTACGCGGCGGCGATCTCCGTCGGCATGGACACACTGCCGTGCGCGAACACGTCGGTGTTGCCGCCGGTGAGGTTCTCCCCGTCCGACCCCGACTCGTCGCACACGACCTCCAGCGTGCCCCGTACGCCGTCCTCAGGTTTCCAGGTCACGGAGAAGCCCCCTGTCCGGTGCGTCACCACCAGCATCCCCCGGACGAAACCAGAGGTGAACCGAATTGTTCGCGCCCCCTGGAGGCGCTCGCCCGGTGATCCCTGCCTAGACTCCCCGCCATGAGCGACACGCCGCTGGACCGGCTCGGTGCCGGGAAGTACCTGCTGATCACCAGCTACCGCAAGAACGGCAGCCCCGTCCCCACCCCGGTATGGGTGGTGCGCGACGGGGACGCCCTCG
Source organism: Streptomyces sp. NPDC001536 (assembly GCF_042894505.1). NCBI lineage: Bacteria > Bacillati > Actinomycetota > Actinomycetes > Kitasatosporales > Streptomycetaceae > Streptomyces > Streptomyces sp. NPDC001536. The sequence continues at coordinate 226,992 of NZ_JBIAVQ010000016.1, read as the reverse complement.
GCGTGTGGACGGTCGCCGACTCCTGGAAGGTCAAGCGGATCCGGGCCCGCGCCGACGTCCTCGTCGGCCCCTGCGACCTGCGGGGCAACCCGACCGGCGACCCGGTCCCGGCCACCGCCGAGATCTGCGACGCCGAGACCAGCGCCCGCTACCGCGGGCTCATCGCCCGCAAGTACGGCATCACCGGCCGGCTCAGCCTCCTCGGCAGCCGGCTGCGCCGAGGCGTCGACGGCACGGTCGGCATCCGCATCACGCTGTGACGGACGCGGACACGGCCAGGGGGCACGGACCGACCGGTCCGTGCCCCCTGACTCTGCTGCGCGGGCCGGCTATGAGGCGTCCAGCACCGTCCCTGTCAGCACCGGGCGATCGGGCAGCGGCTCGGCGTCGTAGTCGGTGAGCGCCAGGCGCAGCGACTCGGCCGGCTCGGCGACCTGGTCCCGGATCGTCACGACATCGAAGTCGACGCTCGTGCTCCCGGCCGGGATGTTGAGCCACACCCACAGGTTCGCCCGGGACAGCGGCCGCTCCGGGTCCGGCACGTCACCGGCGTAGTCCAGCAGCCACTGCGGGTCCACGTCCTTGGTGGACAGCTCGGCGCCCTCCGTCACCGGCAGCACGCGTACGGGCTGCCAGATCTCCACGGCGGCGGGCTCGGCCAGCGACAACCGCCACGTGAGCGTCTCGCCCTCGCTGACCCGGTCGGCGACCGGGTTCAGGGTGATCACCGGCTCGGGGTCGTCGTTCTGGACGGTGATCCCGCCGCGGTGGGCACCCACGACGGCACCCCGCACCGCCTTCACCGCGATGTCGTGCTGCACGTCGTAGCCGAAGGTGGTGTCGCCCTTGACCTCGACCGGCACGTCGACGGCGTCGCTGCCGGGCTTCACCGTGACCAGTTTCTGCGTGCCGGCACCGGAGTCCGGGTCGAGGACGTACACGCGGACCTGGCCGCTGCCGTGTCCGGAGACCCGTACCGGGATCCGGTAGGTGACGGTGCCCGAGTCGCCCTCCTTGACGACCGTGCGGCCGACGTCGACGCGCGGCAGGGCCGCCGCCTTGACCGCCGGGGTACCGGGGGCCCAGCCCCAGGCGTCCATCAGCCAGGCCTGTCCGGAGCCGGAACGCGGGGTCAGCGCAAGGGACTTGATGTGCTTGAGGTCGAGTCCCGCGCGGGTGGCGGCGGTGAGCGGTACGCGCACCTCGCGCGCCCAGTAGGAGGAGGTGCGGTCGGAGCCAGGCAGGCCGTCCACCTGGACGCCGCCGAGATCGGCCCTGCGGCCGGAGGCGTCGGTGACGGACACGTCGAGCTTGGTGCCGGTGGTGTTCGGGGGAACGAAGACCCGCAGCGCGAGCTTCTGCGAACCGGCCAGGGACAGCGGCTTGACCGGGGTGATGCGAGCCGCCGTACCGGGCGCCGACCACTTCAGGTCGACCGCGCGGCGGCCGGTCTCCCGTTCGGTCTCCCACCAGGCGAAGTGCGGTGAGGAGCCTGCCGTGTCCGGGGCCAGACAGGACACGGCGGGGTCGGGATCGATGGCCTCGCACAGCCGGGCGCCGGTCACCTTCACCGGACCGTCCGGCAGGAATCCGCCCACGCGCCGGCCGCCGACGGCGTGGGTCAGCACCCGGGCCGGGTCGGCGGACGGAGCCCGCTTGCCGGAGCCGTCGAGCAGTGGACGCACCCGGTCGTCCCCGGCGAGGAACAGCCGCGCCGCGGCGGCGATGTAGGTGGCGCCCGCCTTGTGCTGCTGGTCGGCGGTCAGCCGGGTCGCGGTGCCCGGATCGCACACCGGGTCGGGCTGCTCCTCGTCCGTCCCGAAGTCGTCCCAGGCGGGCGCCTCGGCCTGGCCCGGAGTCCACTCGCTGTTGAAGTAGTTGTGGTTGGCGCCGACCATGTAGACCGCGCTGTGCAGCGCGCCGCCGCGGCTGATGCCGCGCGTCCCGTCGGCGTACACCTCGCCCTGGAGGTCCGACACATCGCCGTCGCAGCCCGGCAGAAGGGTCACGGACGGCACGTCCGCCACCGGATTCTGGCCGAAGATCGTCGGTCCGATGAGCACGGTGCCGCGCACCTTCCAGCGCACCGGGCCCCGGTAGCCGTCCTGGGCCGCGGGCGGCGGGTACAGGCTGTCCATGGCGGCCCGGTTGACGCCCTCGCCGCCGCGCGAGTGCCCGACGAGCAGCACGCGGGACAGGTCGGCCTTCGCGGCCTGGCGCACGGCGGCCGGGGCGGTGCTCGGCCGGGCGGTCCAGCCGGCCCAGCGGGCGAGATGCTGCCGCACCAGCGAGGAGCGCGCCTGGGCGCCGGCGTCATCGGCGTCCGCGTCCTGGGCGTTGATGCCGTTCGCCGAGATCGACACCGTCACATAGCCCTGGGAGGCCAGGAGTCGCTGGTCGCGCTCGTAACCCCGGTAGCTGGGGATCGACTTGTAGCCGTCCGGGCAGGGCCACTCACCGGTCACGTCGTCCTCGGCACCCGGCTTGTAGCAGGTGGAGTGGCGGCCGTGCAGGAACAGTGCGAGCGGTCGCGCGCCTGTGGCGCCCTTGGGGGCCACGACCTCGGCCCGCATCTCGATCGGTTCCTTGTAGCCGGGCAGGCGCACCGGGTCGAGCTCGTACTCCCCGCTGACCGTGCGGTACGAGCCGGGCTTTCCGGGGTCGACGGAGTTCGCCGGCAGCGCGGCCGACTGCTTCGGGGCGACTCCGGAGGCCTTGCCCTCGTCATCGGCGGCGTCCAACCGGCGGCCGGCGGCCGTCACCTGAAGGTCCGTCAGTCCAGCAACGGCGGCGGCGTCCGCCAGGTCCAGTCGGAAGGTCCGGCCGTCCTTCGCCGGCTGCGGCACGCCGAGCAGCCGGTCCCCGGCGCGGAACTCGACGCGGGCGTTTCCCATGGGTATGTGCTCCGGAGCGCGCCAGACCAGCTTGCGCGCCGCCCCTTCGCCGTCGATCCGCCAACCAGGCGGCAGACCGTTGTCGTCACTCGCACTCAACGTCCCTGTATCGGGCGGCTGTTGAGCCTGTACCGGTCCGGGCGAGCCCGCCAGGGCCGCCAGCACCGCCACGGCGGTCACACATATTCGCCGGGCACGGATCAAGGTTCACTCCTCAAAACCCAGAGCGCGGGCGTCCCGTCGGTCCCGGAAAGCCTCTCGCGTCACAGAGGACGGGCAAGGAGCGGCTGTGGGTTGTCTGTGAGGAGGGGCGAGTGATGGCCGAGGGATGCGATCAAGCCAGCGGAGCGGGCACAGGACTGGTGTGTCCTACGACGGGAAAGGCCCCCACAATGAGCCGAACTCCCCTTCTCCGCGCGGCAGTCGTCGGTACCGGCCACCGCGCCCAGATCTACACCCGGGCCCTCGCCGCCCGCCCGGGCCACCAGGTCGCCGCCCTGTGCGATCCCAGCCCGACCCGGATGGCCTTCCACAACCGGCTGCTGGCCGAGGCCGGTGAACCCGCCGCCACCCAGTGGGAACCCGAGCGCTTCACCGACCTGCTGGCGAAGGAGGACATCGACGAGGTCGTCGTCACCACCGTCGACGCCGCCCACGACCACTACATCGTCCCCGCACTGCGGGCTGGCTGCCGCGTGGTCACCGAGAAGCCGATGACCGTCGACGCGGACCGCTGCGCCCGCATCCTGGACACCGTCCGGGAGACCGGCAACTCCCTGACCGTCGCCTTCAACTACCGCTTCAACCCCGTGCACGAGAAGGTGCGCGCCCTGCTCGCCGGCGGCGCGATCGGCGAGATCGTCTCCGTCCACTTCGAGTGGCTCCTCGACACCCGTCACGGCGCCGACTACTTCCGCCGCTGGCACCGGGACAAGCTCAGCAGCGGCGGGCTGATGGTGCACAAGGCGAGCCACCACTTCGACCTGGTCAACTGGTGGCTCGCCGACGCACCGCACGAGGTCTTCGGCTACGGACGACTCGCCTTCTACGGCAGTGCGGCGGGCGAACGCCACGGGCTGCGCCGCGACTACGAACGGGCCCACGGAGCCGAGCCGGCCGCCGACGACCCCTTCGCCCTGGACCTGGCGGCCGACGACACACTGCGCGCCCTCTACCTGGACGCCGAGCAGGACGACGGCTACGTCCGGGACCGCAACGTCTTCGGCGAGCCCGTCACCATCGAGGACGACATGGCGGTCCTGGTGCGCTACACGAGGGGCGCGACCATGACGTACCACCTCACCGCCTACTCGCCGTGGGAGGGCTACCGGGTCATGTTCAACGGCAGCGCCGGGCGGCTGGAGCTTGAGGTCGAGGAGAGCCGCTGGCAGCGGCCGTCGACGCGGATCACCTCCGGCGCCGGAGCACTGCACGGGGACACTGCCGCGGAGCACGCCGGAGGTGCGCGGCTGGTGCTGCGGCCGCTGTGGGAGCCACCGGTCGAGGTGCCGCTCGTCACCGCCCACGAGGCGCACGGCGGGGGAGACCCGCGGATGCTGGACGCGCTCTTCGGTCCCGTGGACCCGGGCACGGCGACGGGGGAGGGGACGCGTCCGACGGCCACGGAACGCGACGGAGCCCTCGCACTGGCCGTCGGGCTCGCCGCCAACCGGTGCTTCGAGACGGGGCGGCCCGTGGCCGTGCGGGCGCTGATCCGCGGGGTGTGGGACGACTGAGGTGATGCGCGGGGTGGTGGGGTACCGGGAGACGGCGGGGACGTGGGGCCGTCAGCTCCAGGCGCGGTAGGGCTCGTCGAGCAGCTGGAAGACGGGCTCGCCGCGCACCGGGTCCTTGGCCGCGGACAGCCGCACCCGGTCCCCGCTGTGGATGCCGATGAGCGGGCCCATGACCCGGCCGCGCACCACGAACCCCTCGGCCATCTCGATCATCGACACATTGCGCGCGGCGGGGGTGTTGCGGTGCACCACCGTGGAGTGACGGACGATCCCGACGCCCTCGCTGCGCTCCGTGCGCAGATCGCTGCCCTGGCAGACCGGACACAGCAGCCGGTGGTACATCGCGGTGCCGCACCAGGTGCAGCGCTGGAAGGTCATGGCGTCGTTGCCCGGGGCCGACGGTTCGAGCAGGCCCGCTCCAGAGCCGAGTCCCTGTCGGGCAACGCTTGCTGAGTGGTGGTACACGCTGGTCAACTCCCTGCGCTCGGGCGGAATCCCACATGCGCGGTTCGCTGTGCCACCGTGCACGCCCATAATGTATGGCACTGAGTGTCACCCGTAAAGGTACTGCGTACCCTGAATTTGTCGGCGGTTCCGTCGGGCGGTCAGTCCTGGCCGAGCGTGGCCTCGATCTCCTGGACCACCCGCCACAGGGGCGCCCCGCGCCGGGAGACGAGGACCACGACGTCCTCGGTGCGCTCGGGGTCGGCGGGTGGCGTTCCGAAGGCGGACCGGACGTATCCGAGCGCGTGGTCCATCTCGGTGCCCACATCGCCCTCGCCGTCCGAGCGCAGCCAGGAACGCAGCGCGTTGTTGTGCGCCGCGGCGACGGCGGCCGCGGCCACGTCGGCCTGAAGGGCCCCGTCGCGCCGCCCGGCGAGCCGTCCGCGGAGGTACTCGGCGAAGGCCCGCTCGTAGCGCCACACCACGGACAGCTCGTACGCGCGCAGCCCGGGGACCTGTTTGGTGAGCCGATAGCGCTGCACCGAGAAGGCCGGGTTCTCCGTGTACATCCGCAGCACCAGCCGGACCGCGTCGCAGACCCGCTGCACCGGCTCGTCCGCGTCGCCGCCGGCGGCCAGGAAGGCCGTCACGTCGGCCAGGCAGCCCTCGTGGTCGGGGAAGACCACGTCCTCCTTGGAGGGGAAGTAGCGGAAGAACGACCGGCGCCCCACCCCGGCGAGCGTCACGATGTCGTCGACCGTGGTCTGCTCGTACCCCCGCTCCGTGAACAGCTGGAAAGCGGCCGCGATCAGGGCGTCCCGCATGGGCGGCTTGGTGGGGGCCGCGTCCGTCTTCTCGCTCATGGACGGGAACGTAGCACCGGAGGGGCACAGAGAGCACTTAGTGCCCTCATGTGGGGAACTGAGTGCCGCGTTCTATCACTGATCGTATTGATCGGAAGTGATCGATACGATTGTGGGCGTAGAGTGAGCGATTCGGGATCACGCTCCGCGTCGGCCCGTAGATCGTTCGTCCGGCCTCGCCCCAGGGGGATTCCATGCGACTGCACGTCGACCAGCGTCATGAGCGGGTGCTCGAACTAGTCCGGGAGCGGGGCAGCCTCCGGGTCGCCGAACTCGCCGCCGAACTCGGGGTCTCCGCGGTCACCCTGCGGCGCGATGTGGAGGCGCTGGCGGCGCAGGGCCGGGTGCAGCGGCTGCACGGTGCGGTGGTGTGGCCGGGGGAGGGGGCGGTGGAGGTGCGGGAGCGGACGGAGGACTCCGAGGGCGTCGTGGTCGGAATGATCGTTCCGACCACGAACTACATCTTCGCCGACATCGTCCGCGGCGCCCGGGAGGCCGTCGCCGCGCAGGGAGCACGGCTCGTGCTCGGGGTGAGCGGATATGTCGACGCCGAGGACGCGGTGCAGGCGGAGCACCTGGTGGCGGGCGGGGCCGAGGGGCTGCTGGTCGCGCCCAGCTGGTTCGGCGGAGTACCCGCCGACGGCCAGGAGAAGTGGCTGCTGGAGCGCGATGTGCCGGCCGTTCTGGTGGAACGCTCGGCGCCGCCCGCGAACCCTGCGGCGGTGCTCGACCGGGTGCGCACCGACCGGGCGCACGGGGCAGCGGTCGCCGTGAGCCACTTCGCCTCGCTCGGGCACCGAAAGATCACCGCCGTGCTCCAGGAAGGCCCGCACGCCGTGCAGATCTCGGCGGGATTCCAGGCGGCGGTGCAGTCCCTGGGTCTCGACGTCGACACGGCCGCCCCGAGCGTGCGCGAGCACGGTGACTACGAGGCGAGCGTCGACTATCTGGTCGACGCGGTGAAGAAGCGCGGGGTCACCGCGGCGCTCGTGCACAGCGACGAGGACGCGATCGTGCTCGTGCCCCGGCTCCAGGCATGCGGCATCCGCGTGCCGGACGACCTGGCGCTGATCGCCTACGACGACGAGGTGGCCGGCCTCTCCGACGTACCGCTCACCGCCGTCGCGCCGCCCAAGCGCTCGGTCGGGGAACTGGCCGCGCAGCTGCTGCTGCAACGGCTCGCGGAGCGCAGGAGCGGTCAGCGGCCGGGCCCCCGTCAACACCTCGACCTGCTCCCTGAGTTGAGGGTCCGCTCGTCCTGCGGCGGCGATCCCTCGGCGGGCTGAAGTCGAATGATCGATCGATGAGCGTTGTTCGATCGTTTTGATTGTCTTGCGCGAACGCACTTGACTCCGATCGTGTGCGCACAAAAGATGTCCTCCGACCGCCTCTTTCCGTACGAGGTCTCGTAGGAGTCGTCCATGCCGCGCACTTCACGTTCGTTCCGCACCGCAGCCGTAGCCGCCGTCGCAGCCCTGGGTCTGTTCGCCACCGCCTGCGGCGGCGACGGCGACACGTCCGACTCCGCGTCCGACGGCAAGCCGGTCACCCTGAACTACTGGACCTGGACACTCGGCGCCAAGTCGACCGTCGAGGCGTTCAACAGGACCCACAAGGACATCCAGGTCAAGTTCACCGAGATACCGAGCGGCACCGAGGGCTACAGCAAGATGGCCAACGCGGTGAAGGCGGGCAACGCGCCCGACGTGGCCACGATCGAGTACCAGATGGTCCCCGAGTTCGCGAGCCAGGGGAACCTGATCGATCTGACCGAATACGCCGGTGAAACGGTCAAGTCGAAGTTCCCGGAGGCCGTCCAGAGCCTGGTGACCTTCGGCGGCAAGACCTGGACCGTCCCCTACGACGCCGCGCCGCAGCTGTACTACTACCGCGCCGATCTCTTCGAGAAGTACGGCATCGCGGTCCCCAAGACTTGGGACGAGTTCAAGACGGTCGCGGAGAAGGTCAAGAAGGAGGACAAGAACGTCCGTCTGGCCTCCATGCCCAAGAGCGACCCCGCACTGCTGGCCGCACTGTCCTGGCAGGCCGGCGGCAAGTGGTTCGCCACCGAGGGCGACGCGTGGAAGGCCGGCGTGAACGACGCCGACACCAAGAAGGTCGCCGCCTACTGGGACGGCCTGATCAAGGACGACCTCGTCCAGACCTTCACCGGCTGGAGCCCCGAGGAGACCAAGGCCCGAGCCTCCGGCAAGACCCTCTCCTTCCTCGGCGCCTCCTGGTCCGCGGGCGGCATGAAGACCTCGATGCCCGACCTCTCCGGCAAGTGGGCCGCCGCCCCGATGCCCAACTGGGGCACCGCCGCGAGCGGCAACTACGGCGGCACCTCCTACGGCGTCCTCAAGGGCAGCGACCACGCCGAAGCCGCGGCCGAGTTCATCACCTGGCTCACCACGGACAAGGCCGGCGTCGAGGCCCGCCTCGCCGACCTGGAGTCGCCCAGCAGCGCCCTGCCTGCCAACCCGGAGATGCGTGAGGTGGCCGCCGCCGAGTTCGACACCTCGTACCTGAACGGCCAGGACCTCTACGCCCTCGCCTCCGAGCAGGTCGACACCATCGTGCCCGGCTGGACCTGGGGCCCGAACCAGATGGACGTCTATACCGCCGTCCAGGACACCACCGCCAAGTCCGGCTTCACGGCGGGCGTCGAGGCGGGCCAGGCGAAGGCGGAGTCCGGTATCGAGGAGCGGGGCCTGAAGCTCGCGAAGTAGCGGGCGCGGGAGACCGTTAGCCGCATCCGGCGGTCACGGGGCCGTGTCCCACCGAGGGCACGGCCTGCCGCCCCTGCACATCAGCCCTTCCCACCCCGCCGTCAAGGAGCCCCCGTGGCACTCTCCTCCGTCCGACCCGCGAGCCGGTCGGCCGCGCCTCGGCCCCCGGAGCGGTCGTCGGACCGATCGCCGGGCGTCTCGAAGCTGCGGCGCAGTCAGCGTCGTACCGCCGCGCTCTTCATCGTTCCGTTCTTCGTCCTGTTCGCCGCGGTGATGGCGGCGCCCATCGGCTACGCGGTGTGGATGAGCCTGTTCCAGGAGCGGTCCTCAGGGCTCGGCTTCGGCGGCACCGAGCGCGTCTTCGCAGGCTTCGGCAACTACGCCAACGCCCTGGGGGACGCCGGGTTCCGGAGCGGTTTCGCACACATCGCCCTCTACTGCGCCGTGTACATCCCGGTGATGATCGGCGGCTCGCTCGCCCTCGCACTCCTCGTCGACTCGGCTCTCGCCCGCGCCAAGCGCTTCTTCCAACTCGCTCTGTTCCTGCCGCACGCCATCCCCGGACTGATCGCCTCGATCATCTGGATCTACCTCTACACCCCCGGCCTGAGCCCGGTGATCGACTGGATCGGCGCGCTCGGCGGCTCCTGGGACTTCTACAGCAACGACCACGTCCTCGCGTCGATGGTCAACCTGTGCGCCTGGCAGTGGATGGGCTACAACATGGTCATCTTCTACGCCGCCCTCCAGGCCGTCCCGCGCGAAGTGATCGAGGCGGCCGTCGTGGACGGCGCCGGCGCCCTCCGCACCGCCCTCCAGATCAAGGTGCCGATGATCGCCTCCGCGGTCGTCATGACCGTTCTGTTCACCTGCGTCGGCGCGATCCAGATCTTCACCGAGCCGAAACTCCTGGGCCAGCGGGGCGCGCCCTCCATCGACACCGAGTGGTCGCCCACCCTCTTCATCTGGAAGGCCGGATTCGTCCAGCACGACTACGGCCTGGCCGCCGCCGCGTCCCTGCTGCTCGCCGCACTCGGCGTCGCCCTCTCCTACCTCGTCACCCGGCTCGGCAACCGGTGGAAGGCGGCCACGTCATGAGCACCCTCACCCACGACACCGCACCCGCCGCCCGGCGCGAGGCGGATCCCAGCACCCCGGCGCCGGCCCGCCGCCGCAGCTCCGCGAAGACCCTCCTGTCCAAGGGCGCCGTCAACGGCATCCTGCTCGTCGCCGCGTTCTACACGCTCATGCCGGTCAGCTGGCTGCTGTTCGCCGCCACCAAGAGCCACCGCGACCTGTTCGCCACCTCCGGCTTCGCGTTCGGCGACTTCAACCTCTTCGCGAACCTCCAGCGCCTCTTCACCTTCAACGACGGCATCTACCTGCGCTGGTTCGGCAACAGCGTCCTCTACTCCGTGGTCGGCTCCGCCGCGTCCACGTTCCTGTGCGTCGCCACCGGCTACGCCTTCGACAAGTACGACTTCAAGGGCAAGGAGAAGCTCTTCGGCCTGGTGCTCGGCGGTGTCCTCGTCCCCACCACGGTCATCCAGCTGCCGATGTACCTCCTCGCCACCAAGGCGGGAGTCGTCAACACCTACTGGGCGCTGCTGCTGCCCGCCCTCGTCAACCCCTTCGGCGTCTATCTCGCCCGCGTCTTCTCGGAGGGCTACGTACCGAACGAGGTCCTGGAGGCGGCCCGCGTGGACGGCGCCGGCGAACTGGGCATGTTCGCGCGGATCTCCCTGCCCATGCTGGCCCCCGGCTTCATGACGATCTTCCTGTTCTCGTTCACCGCGAGCTGGAACAACTTCTTCGGTGCCCTCGTCATGCTCAACGACGACAAGCTCTACCCGGTCAACCTGGGCCTGTTCATGTGGAACAGCACCACCGCGCAGCAGCCCGAGTTCTACTCGCTCGTCATCACGGGCTCCCTCGTCGCCGTGGTTCCGCTGATCGTCGCGTTCGTCTGCCTCCAGCGCTTCTGGCGCTCCGGCCTGACCGCCGGTGCCGTCAAGTGACGCTGCCCGCCCCGGAAGGCACCCTCCTGAACACCATCCACCCGCCGACCGCCCTGCCCCGCCCGCACACGCTGCTCGCCATGGGCGCCGCCGTCCACCGGCGGCTCCTGACCGAAGGCAGCCTCGACCGGCTCCCCACCGTCGCCCGCGTCGACACGGCCACCGCCGTCACCGACCTCACCACCGCCGACGCCCGTCAACTCGCCGAGACCGAGGTCCTCTTCACTCACTGGGGCGCACCCGAACTCACCGAGGAGGCCCTGCACCGACTGCCCCGGCTGCGCGCGGTCGTCCACGCCGCCGGCTCGGTCAAGCACCATGTCACCGACGCCGTCTGGCGACGCGGCATCACGGTCTCCTCCGCGGCCGCCGCCAACGCCCTGCCGGTCGCCGAATTCACCCTGGCCGCCATCCTGTTCGCGAACAAACGCGTCCTCGACGTCGCCCGCGCCTACACCACCGCCCGCGCCCAGCCCGACCTGCTGCCGTACTTCAGCGGTCACGGCAACTACCACCGCACGGTCGGCATCGTCGGCGCCTCCCGCATCGGACGCCGGGTCATCGAACTGCTGCGCCCGCACGACCTCGACGTCCTCCTGCACGACCCGTACGTCGACGACCAGCGGGCCCGCACCCTCGGAGCGGAGCCGGTCGGCCTCGACGAACTCACCCGCCGCAGCGACGTGGTCTCCATCCACGCACCCCAACTCCCGGAGACCCGCCACATGTTCGACGCCCGCCGCCTCGCACTCCTCAAGGACGGCGCCACACTGATCAACACCGCGCGAGGCTCCCTCGTGGACACCGACGCCCTCACCGGGCACCTGGTCACCGGCCGTGTCCACGCCGTCCTCGACGTCACCGAACCGGACGTGCCGCCCGCCGACTCGCCGCTGTACACCCTGCCCAACGTGCTGCTCACCCCGCACATCGCCGGCTCCCTCGGCAACGAGCTGCACCGGATGACCGATTGGGCCATCGACGAGGTCTCCCGATACGCGCAAGGCTTGCCGTTCGCCCACGAGGTCGGGTCCGAGGAACTGTCGCGCTCGGCCTGAACACCCCATATCCGAAGGGAAATCCCGTGCAGGATCGTGTTCTGGTCGTCGGCATCGACGGCGTACGCCTCGACGTACTGCGGCGCCTGCCCACCCCGCACCTCGACGCACTGTCGGCCGACGGCTTCCTGACCCCCGTCGAGGTGGACGCGGACACCCCGACCATGTCGGGCCCGTGCTGGGCGACCATCGTCACCGGCGTAACGGTGGCCAAGCACGCGGTGTGGAGCAACAACTTCACCGGCCACCGGCTCGACGTCTTCCCCGACTTCACCACCCGCCTCGCCGAGAAGGACGGCAGCCGCACGTTCGTGGCGGCCGGCTGGCAACCCCTGATGCAGGTCCGCGGCGGCGGCCCGCTCTTCCGGGCCCCGTCCCGATCCGTCTACATCGCCCCGGCCGAGGACACCCCCGAGGCCTGGGAGCAGTGCGACGAGCAGATCACCACGGCGGCCACGCGCGTGCTCGCCGAGGAGGACATGCGGGCGTCGTTCGTCTACCTCGGCGCCCCCGACGAGACGGCGCACTTCCTGGGCTGCGGCGAGGAGTACGAGACCTCGATACGACAGGCCGACGCCCGCCTCGGCGAGCTGCTGGCGGCGGTGCGTTCCCGGCCTTCGTACGCCGACGAACGCTGGACGGTCCTCGTCGTCACCGACCACGGCCACGTCGACGCGGGCGGCCATGGCAGGCGTACGACCGAGGAGCGCACGGCGTGGCTGGTCGCGGCGGGTCCGGGCATCGGCGCGCCGCCGCCCGTGGTCCGCCACGTGGATGTCGCGGCCCAGGCGCTCGCCTCCGCCGGCCGCCACCCGGACCGGCACTGGTCGCTGGACGGCCGCCCCTTCGCCGCCCGCCCGCACGCCGTCCTCCTCGACATGGACGGCACCCTCGTGGACACCGAGTCGCTGTGGCTGCGCACGGTCCGGGAGACCGCACCCGATGTCGACGTGACCCATGTCCTGGGCCGCTCGGTCGCCGACACCGCCGCCCACCTGCACACCCGCACCGGCGCCGACCCGCGGGCCCTCGCCGCCGACCTGGAGGCGCGCTTCCTGGCGGCCGTCCGCCAGGAGGCCACCCCACTGCCGGGCGCCCTCGACCTCCTGGACCTCCTCGCGGCGTCCGGCATCCCGGCGGCCCTGGTCTCCGCCTCCTCGCGCCCCGTCGTGGACGCGGTCCTCGACGTGCTGGGCGCCCAGCGTTTCCGTACGACGATCGCCGAAGGCGAGACACCCCGCACCAAGCCCGCCTCGGACCCCTACCGCGCGGCGGCCCGCGCGCTCGGCGTCGACCCGGCGGCCTGCCTCGCGGTGGAGGACACCCCCACCGGCGTGACCGCCGCAGAGGCGGCGGGGTGCCGGGTGCTCGCCGTCCCCTCGTACGCGGCGATCGATCCCGCACCCCGGCGGACCGTGGTCCCCGACCTGAAGGGAATCGGGTGGCGGGAGCTCTGGGCGGCGGGACTGTGAAGCCGTAGACCGGCATTTTGTTCGAAGAACACCTGCCGCATACGATCACTGCTCCCCGCCGCCGAGGAGTTCCGTATGTCCCGCATCCTGTATGTCACCGACCTGGCCTACCAGGCACGCGGGCGCCGGTACTGCGACGAGGACATATTCCTCACCTCACGGCTGCGCGAGGACTTCGACCTCGCCCTGTGCGACCCGCGGGACGCGGCGGCGTTGATGGACGCCTTCGACGCCGTCGTCGTCCGCAACAGCGGGCCTGTCCTCGCGTACCAGGAGGCGTACGACGCCTTCCGTGAGCGGGCGCTCGCGACCGGGACGCGTGTCTACAACCCGCTGTCCGGCAAGGCCGACATGGCGGGCAAGCAGTACCTGCTGGAGCTGTATGCGGCCGGATACCCGGTCATTCCCACGGTCGACCGCGCGGACGACCTGCACCGGCTGCCGGAGACGGACCGGTACGTCGTCAAGCCCAAGCTCGGTGCCGACTCCATGGGGCTGGAGATCGTGACCGGTGACCGTGTGCGCGACCTCGTCGGCGAGGGCGTTCTCGTCCAGCCGTGCATCGACTTCGCCTACGAAGTGTCCTTCTACTTCATCGACCACGCCTTCCAGTACGCGCTGTACGCGCCGCACCCCGACCGGCGCTGGCAGCTGGAACCGTACGAACCCACCGACGACGACCTCGAGTTCGCCCGCCGGTTCATCGACTGGAACGCCGTGGACCACGGCATCCAGCGCGTCGACGCCTGCCGTGCGCCCGGCGGCGAGCTGCTGCTCGTCGAGCTGGAGGACCTGAACCCCTATCTGTCCCTGGACGCGCTGAACGACGACGGCAGGGACGCCTTCGTCGCGGCGATGAAGGCGTCCCTGCACAGGTTCCTCAGCCGAGCTTGACGGTGGTCTTCTGGGTGACTCCGGCCAGCGTGGTCATGTCCCCGAAGACCAGCCGCAGCGCGGACCCTGTCGTCGCCGAGGTCACCGTGGACGGTTTCGACACCACCGAGGACACCGCCCGGTTCCAGGTGAGGGTGAGGCCCGAGTTCATCCGCTTCGGATCGCTGACGCAGATCACCGCGGTCCCGTCGCTCCTCTCGGTGATCATCACCGAGCACGGATCGCTCGCGACAAGACTCCCGACCGTGCCGCCGAACCAGAAGTTGACGCCGGTGAAGCCCTGCGAGGGAACGGACACGCCCTGCTGGTTGTCGGTGTTGGCGAGGACGGTCAGCCAGGTCGGGGCGGCGGCCCGCGCCTGGGTCTGGGCGGCGGTGGCGCCCGGCATGAGCAGATAGGCGTAGGTGCCGTTCGTCGGATCGGTGCCGTGGTCGACGTACATCGTCAGGTACTTGCGGTTGAGGACCGTCGTGGAGCCGCCCTTGTTGACGGCGCTCCAGGTGCCGTCGCGCGAGTCGCGCAGTGCCCGGACGGTCGCGCTACCGGGGAAGACATAGCCGCCCATGCCGCCGAGGTGCGCCCAGGTCGCGCCGGTGAGCGTCTCGGACCAGGGGTAGGCGGCCGACTTGAGCGTGCCGTCGACGGTGAAGGAGTGGGCGCCGGTGGGGCCGAGGTTGCGGTTCTCGATCGTCGTCTCCACGGTCGTGCCGTCGGCGCACTTGATGCCGGCGCCGAGGCACAGGATCGAGTCGTCCAGACAGAACCACGACTTCTTCGCCAGGAGCGTGGACTGAAGTCCCTTGAGGTACTGGCCGATCGCGGCCCGCTGCCCGTCCGTGGCGCCGCCGACCCAGTTGACGTCCGGCAGGGAGGCGCCCCAGTCGCCGCCGGCCGCGTCCGCGAGTGCCAGCCGGGAGGCGGTGGTGCCCGGGAGCCGGTACGGGTCGACGGTGGGCCAGAAGGCGTCGCTGTACTGGCCGTTGGCGTAGGTGTCGCCCCACCAGTAGAGCATTCCGGAACCGGTGTGCCAGCCGCGCAGGTTCTCGCCGTTGCCGGTCTCGTAGTAGGTGATGCGCCGGTCGGCCATGCTGATCGACGCGGCCCAGCCGGGTCTGCGGTGCGTGGCCCGCGCCATGTTGGTGAAGAGGCGGTGGGCGGTCGGCTCGGCGATCGCGGTGACGGACGTGTCGTCCAGGACGCCCTTGAGCCGGGCCAGACCCGTCAGACCGAGGGTGGGGTTGCTCATCGGCGGGCTGTAGTAGTCGCGCTGCATCCAGCCCTTGACCAGGCCCCGCCAGCGGGCGTTCTCCGTCGTGCTCGCGCCCTGTCCGAGCAGCACGATCGACGCGAGGATCGGATGACCGCGCAGGTGATCGTTCTGCTGGATCTGCTTGGCGTCGGTCGCGGACAGGCCCCGGCTGATCGCCCGGCCGGACACCCCGTCCATCACGAGCCCGTTGTAGAGGAAGGGCGCCCACGCGTTCTCCACGGCGTCGAACACGATCTGCCGGTTCGGGTCGGTGACCGCCCAGCTCGACCCGCTGAGCAGTGCGAACAGCATCCCGAGGCCGCCGAGCATGACCGAACCGTACGAGCCGGTGTACGGCACGGTCGTGTGCTGGACGAACGAGCCGTCGGTGTAGAGACCGTCGCCGCCGCTCACGTACGGGAAGACGGGGGAGAGGGCGTCGCGGGCCAGCGCGACCTTCGCCGGTGAACCGCCGACGATCCCGCGCAGCGCCAGCACCCGGCACAGGTCCACGCGATTGGCCCCGGTGCTGGTGCCGGTGTAGTTCGCGACGGCCGAGTCGGGCACGAAGTGGTCCACGGCGGCGACATGGTCGGCGATCTGTGTCGCCGACAGCTGGTCGTACATCAGCACGCACACGTCGAGCAGGGCCTGCGGTGCGCCGATCTGCCAGCTGTACCAGTTGCCGTAGCGGGTCCGGCCGGCGTGGTAGACCTCGGAGTGCAGGTGGTCGAGGCCGGTGAGGATCGCGGTCCTCAAGCCGGCGTCGCCGGTCAGCCCGGTGCCCTGCTGGCAGTACGCCTGCGCGAGCGTGCTCAGCCGGTTGTAACTCGCGTTCATGTTGCCCGAGTAGCCGTACGACTCCTGGTCGGTGTCGGGCTCCGGGTCCGCGTACACCAGATCCGGCCACAGCGAACCGGGCGCCGGTGTCATGGCGGACCGCAACTGGGCCGCGGTGCTACCCAGTTCGGTGAGCCGGCTCTTGAACGGCTCGGCGGTGGGACTGAATCCCTCGCCGAGGAGCAGGGTGCGCCACTTCGCTCGCAGCGTCGTGAGCTCGTCCGCCTCCGCGGCCTGGAGGGCGGACGCGGGGACAGCGCTCGTCTGTGCGGGGAGACCGACAGCAACTGCGGTACCGGTGCTTGCGGCCAGAAAGCCGCGACGTGACCAACGAGTCGTCATGACGGCGGTTTCTAGCACGCCATCGATCAAACGCTCAATAGTTCACGCCAAGCTGAGCGTATCGATCGTTTGCTGTTGAAGGAATCCACTGAACTCACCGGGCCACGGCCGCGTATCACTCCGCGAAGGGACGGACCCCGCCCCTGCCTACGGGACGGAAGGAGAGCGAGATGCCGACACCGCGCGAGCGCGGTCAGCAGCAGGACCCCCCGCCCCTGGAACCGATCCGGGTGCTGCGCCCGCGGCGCACCGACGCCCTGGCCGAACTCTTCAGGGAATCGCCGCAGGAGAGCGCCCGCTACGAGTCCGTGGTGATGCCCCGACGGCTGTCCGGCTCCGAGGACGAGACACAGGAACTGCCGCCCGTCCCCGCCTACGACGGCCCCCGCCCCTTCGGCTTCGGCCCCGGCCTGCGCCGCGCCGCCGTCGTGGTCGGCGTGAGTGCGGCGGCGCTGATCGGCTTCGGCTGCGCCCTCCTGCTGCCGGGCCGCGCCGACGGCACCGCGGCACCCTCGCCGTCCCCCACACCCACCCCCTCCGCCGTCACCACCCCGGCCGCCACCGACCCCGACGGGCCCGGCACCCTGCGCGAGGGCGCCAGCGGCCCCGAGGTGACCGACCTCCAGCAGCGCCTCCTGCGCATCCCCAACGTCTACGAGAACGGCTCCACCAGCGGCACCTACGACGCCGTGCTCACCGAGGCCGTGGCCCGCTTCCAGGTCTGGTACGGCATCCGGGGCGACGAGACCGGCGTCTACGGGAACGACACCCGCCTCGCACTGGAGTCCCGCACGGGCTGACCTCTCGAACGCCGGGTAACAAAGGAGAAAGAACGCGGGACCACGGGCCGACGGGCCTCACGATGGAGGCACCCGTCCGACCCGAAAGCCGTGCCGATGAGCGCCTCCCGCATCCCGGGCCTCGTACTGCCCGCCGTCTTCCTGCTGGCCCTCGTCGTCGGCGCGCTCTGGTACTGGCGCCATCGCGGCGACGAGTGAGGCGGATCCAGGCGCGAGCAGGGGAAGCGGGCCCTAGAGATCGGCGAACGGCACCCGGATGTCGACGACACACACGTCGTCCCGCAGATCACCCTCCAGCAGATCCGCCAGCATCGGTCCCAGGGAGCCGGGCGCGTCGCTGTGGTGGGTCACCACGGCGTCGGCCAGCCGCTTGAAGCCCCGGTCGATGCCCTCCGAGGGGCGCTCGACCAGCCCGTCCGTGTACAGCAGGAGCCGGTCGCCCGGTTCGAGCACGCACTCGGCCTCCTGGAAGTGCGGTGCGGAACTCGCCCCGAGGAGCATGCCGCCCGGCCGGTCCAGATAGCGCGGCTCGCCGTCCCGCAGCAGCAGCGGCGGCGGATGCCCGGCCTGCGCCCACACGAGACGGTGCCCGTCGGGGCTGTAGCGGGCCAGGACCATGGTGGCCGTGCCGTGGGTGCCGCGGGAGTGCAGCAGCAGGGTGTTGAGCCGGGCGAGCGCACCGGTCAGCGACGAGCCCGTGATGACCATGCCCTTGGCGGTGAAGCGGAGCTGGGCCATGTTGGCGACGGCGTCGATGCCGTGCCCGGCGACGTCACCGACCACGAACAGGGCGTCGCCGTTGGGCAGTTCGATGGCGCTGAACCAGTCGCCGCCGACATGGATCCCGGACTGCGCGGGCAGATAGGCGACTTCGACCTGGAGCCCGGCCGCCTGCACGGGCCGGGTGGGCAGGGGCAGCAGCGCGTGCTGGAGCCGGGCGGCCAGCGAGCGTTCGGCGCGCAGCACGTCGTGCTGGGTCACGATCGCCTGCTCGCTCTCCATGAGGGCCAGTTCGGCGCTGCGCTGCGCGGTGAGGTCCTGGAGGAAGCCGTGCACCTCGATGGGCGTGCCGTGGACGTCGGTGACCGTCTCGGCCACGATCCGCAGATGCCGGATCCCGTCCGTGGCGCGGATACGGAACGGCATGGAGCAGGGCCGGCCCCGGCGCACGAGTTCGCCGACGGCGTGGGTCAGGGCGGGCGCGTCCTCGGGCACCGCGAGGTCCCGCAGCGCGGTCAGACGTACCGGACCGGCGGCGGGATCCCGGTCGAGCACGGTGTAGACCTGCGACGACCAGCTGACGTCGTGCGTGATCAGGTTCCAGTTCGCCCAGCCCAGGTTCCCCAGCCGCTGGACGTCCGCGAGCCGCTGCTCCTGCCGGTCGGAGGAGTCGTGGCGCAGCCAGCTGACGGCGAGTGCGCCGCCCAGGGGGGTGATCCGCACGGAGTAGGTGGACAGCTCCGCGACGCCCTCCACCACCGCCTGCTGCGCGAACGGCTCTCCCTCGTACGTCTCCCCGGTGGCCAGCGTGTGCCGGCACCCCTCCCACAGCGGCTCGCCGGCGAGGGTGGGGAAGCACTCCAGCAGGCGCAGACCGAGCAGGTCCCGGCCGGTGCGGCCGAGGGCGTCGAACGCCTCCTCGGTCGCGGCCTCGATGCGGTAGTCCTCCACCTCACCGGAGGGCGTACGCAGCGGGGTGAGCAGCATGGTCGAGCCCGGCAGCGCGTCGAACACCGTCTGTACGGCGTCCACGGCGGCGTCGGTGGAGGGTTCCCGGCGCGGCGCGAAGGATCGCAGCCGGCCGGCGCAGAGCCGGGCGACGGCGAGCAGATGCTCGCGGACGGCCGGTGTGAACCGTCCACCCCGGGCGCGCAGGACTCCGATACAGACGTCGGCCCGGTCCTTGGTGACCACGGGAATCCAGGCGCGGGACAGCCAGCGCTCCGGCGGGTCCCCGATGAGCAGATACCGCTCGCGGTCCGTCTCGATGTCCTCCAGCCAGCGCGGCTGCCCGTCCCGGAGCGCGTCGAACGCGGCGATCCCGCTCAGCGGCGGCACCTGGCGCCACTGGGCGGCCAGGGTGTCGTCGATGCCGGCGTGCCCGACCAGTTCGAGGCCGCCGGCGGGCAGCCGGGCGAAGATCATCACCGCGTCCGGCTCGGTGCTCGGCGTCAGATGCTCCAGCAGGCACCGGGCGAGATCCTGCGGGGTGCCGATCCGGACGAGGGCCCGGCCGAGGCGTCCGAGGTCGTGGGCGTCGTCCGGGTCCCGGAGGGTGTGGACGACGGCGTCCCGTTCCGGTGCGTCCGCCGCGGCGGTCGGGGCCGACGGGGCCAGACCGCCGAGGGTGATCCAGCACTCCTCCAGCAGCGTGTGGTGTGCCGTCTTGGCGCGCTGCGACAGCTCCTCGCCGGCGGCGTCCGGGGAGCACCCGGTCAGTGCCATCACGGCGCCCTTGGCCCGTTCCAGGACAGCCGAGGTGGCCGCCTGGTCGCGCAGCCGGTCCATCTCGGCACGCTGGCGGGCGACGATCCTGGCCAGCGCGACCGTGTCGGGGGCGCCGGACTCCGCTGGGCCGGTGGGCTCGCTCGTCACGCGACGAGCATCGCACACGCAGCGTGGTCCGATCGCCGCCTTGTCAGGACCGGATTCACTCGAAAGTGCGCCTCGGTCAGCGTCCGGCGCTGTGCTCGACGAGAGCCTGGGAAACCGCCCGTACGCTGCGGGCGATGTGCTGGAGCTGGAGGACCTCGGCCGCGTACAGCTTGATCGTGTGTTCGATGACCGACTCGGGCAGACCGAGCCCCGGAAGATCGGCGCGGGCGGTCTGGAGGGCGGTGCGGGCGACCCGGATCTCCTGCTGGACCTGGATCTGCGCGTGCCGGGCCAGCAGCACGGGGTGGCGGATCAGCGCCGGGTAGCTCGCGTAGCGCGCCGGCACCAGTTCGCGCAGCCACTTGGCCGCCGAGCGCTCCCAGTCGTAGCTGCCGGGCGTCTTGACCTGGCAGGGCCAGTCCGGGCTGATGCGCGTGGTCGTCAGAGTCATGGGAGTCATGGCCATCTCTTCCGGGTGTGCGGCGTCAGGAGGGGGTGGTCCGACGGATATGGGCGGCCCCGGCCTAGGGGATGACCGGGGCCGCCGCGGGCGCTCGCCGAGGCGATGCCCGACCGAACATCCGATGCGCCGTCGCGGGTAGGTGGCGGCGGCTTCGGGTGTTCGCGCAGGGGCCCGGTGGGCAGACGGCGCCCGCGCGGCGGATGGTGCAGCGTGCGCATGGGCGGACCGTCGGCTTTCTGCGGGCTGTTGCGGGGGGTGGGGACGGGGGTGCGGAACGGGTCCCGGGGCGGCCGGGGCGATCCGTGAGCAGTATTTATATATGCCGTCCGGTTTGCAAGACGTATGAAAACATTCATGCGGGAAATGAGGTGATTGGTCCCGTTGTGATGCAGTTCGTCAGGTGTGGCCGATGAGGGCCGGAGGGGGGCGGTGTCCGCCCGCCGCGTCAGTCGCGCAGGAAGAACTGGTGCTGGTCGGAGATCTGCTCGTACTCCTCGAGGCGGGCCTGGGTCCGCTCGGGGTCGGCGTCGGTCATGGCCTGGAGCAGCGCGGCGGCCATCACCCCGGGGGCGGCGTAGGAGTCGAAGACCAGGCGGGAGCCGGTGCCGGTGGCGAAGACGATGTCCGCCTCGTCGGCGACCGGGCCGAGCGCCAGGTCGGTGATGAGGGCGACGCGCAGCCCGGCGCTGCGCGCCACCTGCACGGCCGTGAGGGTCTCCTGCGCATGGCGGGGCATCGAGAACGCCAGCACCCAGGTACCGCCCGCCTCACGCGACTGCAGCAGTGCGTCGTAGGCGACACTGCCGCCCAGGGTCACCAGCCGTACGTCGGGATGGACGCGGCGTGCGGCGTAGGCGAAGTACTCCGCCAGCGACACCGAGATGCGCAGGCCGAGCACGGTCAGCGGGGTCGACCGCGACAGCTCGCGGCCGATGTCGATGAGCTGGTCGGGGTCGGCGAAGTCGCGGCGCAGGTTCTCCAGGTTCTCGATCTCGGCGTCGACCGCGGCCTGCAACTCGTTGCCGCTGTTCTCCTCGGCCGCCGCCGGACCGCTCGCCAGGGTGCCCAGCGCGATCGACTGGAGCTTCTCCCGCAGCGCCGGGTAACCGCTGAAGCCCACCGCCGCGGCGAACCGGGTCACCGAGGGCTGGCTCACGCCCACCCGCTCGGCGAGATCGGTGATCGAAAGGAAGGCCGCCTCGGTGATGTGCTCGATCAGGTACTGGGCGATGCGGCGCTGCCCGGGGGAGAGTCGGGGCCGGTCGAAGAGGGTCCTGAGCTGGGAGGTCGGGGAGGCCTCGGCCTCCGGAACCGACTTGCCCGAGGTGATCGCGGATGCCTGTGCGCGTGCCTGCTGCGGCGATGGCACGGGTGCGCCTCCTTTGTCTTCCACAGTGCCTCAACATAGCCCACACACTGTTGTGACCAGGGGTTGTACGGTCACCGTCGATAGATCGTGATCGAGTGACCGACTTGATCGATCGAGCGACTGCTGTCGATCAACTCGGCCAGCCGGCCGGTGGCCTTGGCGACCGAGGAGTCGGACACCACCAGCAGTCCGCGTACGTCGTCCAGGGGCACCTCGCGCGGATCGGATGCGTCGATGCCGTAGTACGACGGCACACCACTGCCTTTGTAGACGAGCCAGATCCGCTCCCCCGGATACCGCTCGCGCAGCCGGTCGGCGAGGCGGCCCAGGTCCTGGCCCCAGTCCACATTCGAGTCGTGCAACCGCAGATGCGTCTTCGCCGGCCCGCCGAACGCCTCGTTGGAGTACGGCAGATAGTAGGGGAACGTCCGCGCCGAGCTGACCGCGACGAACAGCACCAGCGCCCCCACCGCGACCCCGGCCCACCGCCATCGGACCGCGAGCACCCCGGCCGCCGCCACCGCCAGGAACATCGGCACGAACACGGCGTACCGGGTGCCGAAGTCCCGGGAGCCGGTCATGGCCGAGGCGAGCAGCACGGCGGTGGGGACCAGCAGATAGGGCGCCGCGGGCCGCAACCGTCGTACCGCCACGACCGCGACGGCACCCGCGGCCCACAGGGCGAGCATGCCGAGCGGGGTCTTCACCAGCAGCGCGGCCGGCAGGTAGTACCAGAGGGAGCCGGTGTAGAGCCGCCCGAACAGGAACCCCTGCCACGGATGGTTCTCGAAGCCGAACTGCACCCGCATCCCGTCCCGGTACGCCTCCGGGAACGGCAGCAGATCGACGAGCAGCGCCCGCAGCCCGTGCACGACGGGAACATGCTGCTGCGGACTCCAGCGCAGCCGCGGATCCACCACCAGATACGAGAGCCATACGACGGCGATCGCGACCACCGCCACGACACCCGCCGCCGCGGCCGCCCGCGTCTTGCGCCGGTCGTGGGAGTCGTGGCGCCACACCGACCAGGCGGCGAGAGCCAGCAGCACCGGAACGGCCGCCAGCGTGCTCATCTTCGTCGCCAGCGCCGCACCGGCGGCCACACCGGCGAGCGGTACATACAGCCGTGGCCGCCGACGGGCCCGCCACAGCAGCCACACCGACGTCAGCAGGAAGCCGGCCGCGGGCACGTCGAGGGTGGCCAGCGAGCCGTGCGCGATCACGTCGGGGGAGAGGGCGTACAGGGCGAGCGCCACGACCCCGCCCGCCGGGCCGACGAGTTCACGGGCGAAGGCGAGGACCACCAGTCCGAACGCCAGCGTCAGCACGATCACCGGCAGCCGGGCCCAGAGCATCAGCTGCCGGGGGTCGTTGCCGGACTCGTACAGCAGATGCCGTCCGACCTGCCCCTGGTCGCCGCGGAAGGAGGGGTCGTAGTGCGGATCGGCGAGGGCCACCCCGACCGCGATGACGAGCTTGCCCAGCGGCGGGTGCTCGGGGTTGTAGCGGATCTCGTGCTCGTGCAGGGAGTCGGCGGCCGTGCCCACGTACACGGGCTCGTCGATGGTGGGCGTCTGCTGCACGGCGGTGGTCACCATGGCGACGGCCATCTGCGCGAGCAGCACCACGACGAGGAGCGGCACGAGCCACGGCCTGCCCGGCCGCCCCGCCGGGCGCGGGGCGGGTACGTCGGGAGGCGTCCGCGGCTCGAGGACCGGGTGCAGTTCGCGCGCCATCATCCGCCCCGCGACGACGTGGGCCGCGCAGGGGCGGGAGCGATGCGGGGGCGCCTCATGCGCCTACTCTGCATCAGCTTCCGCCCCTTGGGGCGTCACCGCTTCAGGAGTCGTACCGACAGACCTTCCGCCGTGTAGACGGGTACGGCCCGCAGCGTGTCGGAGTTCAGCTCCACCCGGTCGAACCGGCCGCGCAGTCCCGCGGCGCCGAGGACACGCACCACGCTCCCGGCCGCCGGCGGCTTGTCGGCGTCGAGCCGCAGCGACAGCACGCTGCCCGCGCCCAGCACCGCGCGCCGCGTCACCTCCAGGGCGGGGCCGCGGCCCGACCGCAGCGTCACGTCGAGCGTCGAGGACTCCTGGGCGTACGTCCCGTGGATCTGCACCGACGACTTGGTCGCCACCCGCAGCGTGCCGCCCGACACCCGCACGTCGCCGTGGCCGAGGGCGTGCGCCGAGGCGGCCGACAGCACGCCCTCGCGCACCACCGTGCCGCCCGTGTACCGGTTGTGGCCCGTCAGCGTGAGGGCGCCGGTGCCGCGCTTGGTCAGACCGCCGTCGCCGTCGATGTCGTTGCGCCAGGCGTCGGCCGCGCCGAAGCCGCCGGCCGAGGCGTCGAGGGAGACGGTCACGTCGGCGTCGAAGGAGCCGTAACCGTCCGCCGCGGCGAACAGGTTGAGCCGGCCCCACTGCTCGAAGCCGTCCAGCAGGACGTACCCGGAGGGCAGCGCGGTCGTGCGCAGCACCTCGCGCCGCTGCTCGGCGTCCAGGTAGGGCAGCCGCGTCTCCAGCAGCACCTCGGCGCCCTTCGGCACGGTCAGCGGGGTGCTGCGGCCCCGACGGGTGAGGACGTAGGTGAGCTTGGGCTCGACCAGGCGGGCGTTGTCGTCGCGGTCGGCGTACGCGTCCGAGGCGTCCGCGTGGGCGTAGGCGTAGAGGGTGTCGGCCGTCGTGCCGGTCCGCGCCTCGAAGTAGGCGAGGGCCTGGGCGCGGGCGGCCGCCTTGAGCTCGGCGTTGGCCGGGTCGGCGAGGGCGGCGGCGGCCAGGGCGGTGGCCATGACACGGCCGCCGAGGACGTCGACCGTGGAGTGCATGCCCGACATGATCCGGGTGTGGCTGAGCTCGAAGGCGCGGGTCACCAGCTCCTGGAACCGCTCGGGGACGGCGTACGCGAATGCCAGTGCCGCCAGGTGGAAGGCGTTGGTGTGGCCGCTGGGGAAGCCGCCGTCCTCGGCCGGGTTGGTGCCGCGCTGACGCAGCAGCTGGGTCACGACGACCACGTCCGAGTCGTACACGGGGAAGCCGAGCGCGTCGGTCGTCCCGGTGTCGACGACCTCGCTGTCCTCGTTCATCCGCCACGGACGCGGGTACTGGAAGGCGAACTTGGCCGGGTTGCCGGAGGCGAACGGGCCGCGCACGGTGTCGACCAGCTTGGCCACCTGGCCGAGGTCCGAGGTGTAGGAGCCGGCGCCGATCGCGGAGCCCGCGGGCGCGCCGGCGGGGACGGCGTCGCTGATGGTGGTCGCGGGGGTGGTGTCGGGCGCGCTGGTGATCGACGTGACCGCCTTGGCACCGGACCTGTACAGATCGGCGAGCGGACCGAGCGCGGCGATCATCGCGTAGCTCTGGTGCTGGCGGTCGTAGACGAACGCCTCCTTGGCCTGCGCCTCGGTGCGGGCCTGGGTGATACGGGCGCAGTAGCGCATGTTGGCGCGCAGGATCTCGGGCAGCAGCGGGACGCCGGTGTTCCAGGCGGCGCCGGTCTTCCATATCTCGGCGAAGCCGCCGAGGATCCGCAGGACCGCGTTGGTCTCGGCGGTCTGGTTCGCGACGATGTTGGTCTTGTAGTCGTCGACGAACGCGGCGGCGCCCGTGGCGGCCTTCGCGTCCGCGGCCCCGAGCCACGAGGCGAAGGTGGGCGCGGCCAGGACGCCGGCCGAGACACCGAAGGAGGTTCGCAGGAACCCCCTTCTGTTCACGGCGAGTTCACTGACCGACGACGTGGTGCGGGGCCCGGCGGATGACGGCATGCTGCTGCCTCTCTTGAGTTCTTCGGCCGTGCGGCCGGGGGAGTTGTGCGAGGACAGCCCGTGGGGCGCGGGGGAAGTACCGAGCCGCGATGTGCCCCATGAGGCTTACGAGCGAAGATCTACGGGCGAGTTGTGTCGGACGGGGGTGGGCCCGGCGTCCGGCGGGTGTCACAGAAGTGAACGCGCCAGCGCCACCGCCCCCTCGACCGGCGGCACCCGCAGCGGCTGTGGCCTGGCTGTGGGGACCTTGTCCGAGAGGGCGGAGGCGAAGGCGTCGTAGAGGACGGGCTGGGCGAGGACGGTGCTGCCCGCGACCACCACGTCGTCCACCGCGACTCCGCGGGCGGCGAGCCGTTCGACGAGCGCGGCCAGCGAGCGGGCGCCCTCCTCGATGACCGCGAGGGCGAGCGGTGAGCCCGCCTCGGCGGCGGCGAACACGGCGGGTGCGTGCCGGCCCCACTCGGCGGAGATGTCCTTGGCGGCCTCCATCGCCGCCCCGATCGCGGGGACTTCGGCGACCTCGAAGGAGGCGACGAGCCCGTGTGCGAGCGCGTCGGGTTCCTCCCCGCGGTCATGGGCGGCCCATACGGCGCGTGCGGCCTCGCGGACGAGACCGGCGGCGCCGCCCTCGTCGCCGAGGACCGCGCCCCAGCCACCGACCTGGGCCGGGCGTCCGTCGGGGAAGCGGCCCACCGCGACCGAACCGGTGCCGGCCACCAGGCCGACCCCCTTGTCCAGGCCCGCGGCGGGCACGAGGAGTTCGGCGTCGCCCACGACCAGCGCGGGCGCGTCGAAGTGGAGTTGCAGTGCGGTGCGGATCTGGGCGCACTGGCGAGGGGTCTCGCAGGCATGTCCGCCGACCGCCAGGGCGGACGGGCGGGCGCCCGTCGGCAGGGCGTCGGCGGCCAGCGTGGCGAGCCAGCCGGCGGCGGTCACCGGGTCGTGCGGCCGCCAGCCGCTGCTGGAGCGGACGTGATCGGCGACCGGGATGTCACCCGCGAAGGCGCGCAGATGCGTCTTGGTGCCGCCCACGTCGATACCGACCACGAGAGGGCCGGAAAGTGTGGCGTCCTGCACGGATCCTCTTTCGTCGTTGCGCTGAAAGCATGCGACGGCGGGCGAAACCGTGCCGGAGGAAGGGCAGTTGAAGAGCTAGGGAAGCCCCGGGACGGGCCTCTGACGGACCACGGCAGGCGAGTACCGTGACGTTCGTTAGGAAGTTAACTAACGAAGTACAGTGCGTCAAGAGAAATCGCGCACTCGACCACCGCAGAGCCGCTGCGGGGCGGGAACGCGTGACGTCATGGCATCCCATCGCCGCACCCCGTGAAGACCTTCGACCCGGGGCGCGGCGCTCGACCTCCGTGGGAGAACTGTGGAACACGACGTGGCGGAAGCCCCCCGACTGACCGAGAGCGCCAGCGCGGTCTTCGCCGTGCTGGCACAGGCCGGCACGGCTACCCGCCCGCAGCTCGCGAGCCTGGCGGGCCTGTCGAAGCCGACGGTGTCCTCCGCCGTCGCGGAACTCGAGAACGCCCGTCTCGCCGCCCACTCCGGCACCGCCTCCGGCGCCACCGGGCGCTCCGCGGCCGTATACGGCCTGGGACCGGCCGCCGGAGCGGTGCTCGCCGTCGACCTCGGCCCCGCCCTCACCCGGGTGCGCGGCTGCGCCCTGGACGGCACCCTGCTCGCCCAGGCCACCGGCTCCCGGGACGAGGTCGCCGACGTGGTCCGCGAGGCCGTCTTCGCCCTGCCCGACGGCGCTCCGCTGCGCTCCATCGTCGTCGCCGTCGGTGACGTCACCGCCGAGCAGGACGGCGCGGGAGCCCGTCCCGCCACCGCCAAGGCCGGGCCCGTCTTCGACGCCATGGCCGTCGCCCTGCCCAAGGGCGTCCCGGTCCATCTCGAGAACAACGTCAATTGCGCCGCGCTGGCCGAGCTGCACGAGGGCGCCGCCCGCGGCCGTGCCTCCTTCGGCTATCTGCGGATCGGCGTCGGTATCGGTCTGGGCATCGTCGTGGGCGGACAGGTGCTGCGCGGGGCCAACGGGGCGGCCGGTGAGCTCGCCCGGCTGCCCTACCCGTGGGACGACGGCGTGGAGCCCCGCCAGGAGGCCCTGGAGGAGTACATCGGCGCCCGCTCGCTGGTACGCCGGGCCGCCGAGGCCTGGCCGGCGGCCGACGGGCCCTGCCCGCGCACCCCCGACGAACTCTTCGCCCTCGCCCACGAGGGCCGTGCGGCGGCCCGCAGGGTCGTGGAGCGCCACGCGGCCGACATCGGGCGTCTGGCGGCCGCGGTGACGGCCGTCCTGGACCCCGGGCTGATCGTGCTGGGCGGCAGCACCGGCGCCGATCCCCAGCTGCTGGCGGGGGTGCGGGCGGAGATGGCGAGACTGAGCTGGCCCACCGAGGTGGTCAGCAGCACAGTCGGTGATCTCGGCACCGTCGTGGGCGCTTCCCGGCTCGCCGTCGCCCGGGGAGTCCAAACCGTGACCGATGTGGCGCGAGCCAAGGATTGACGGGTTCCGGCTCGGTCTGCCAATGTCCGGACAAGCGCTTTCTAAGTCGGCCGGGACGCCGGCTTGGAGCGAGCGTCCCGCCCGTACTCGACGTACGGCAACCGCACGAGGGCGTGCCCGTGCGGTGACGGCCAGGACGGCCGGGGATCCTCGCCCGTCAGGATGACGCGGCCGGGCGAGGCCGCGCCCCCGGAGAGCGACTTCTCCTGCAAGATGCACCCGTGCCGCCTCGATCGGCGCCGTGCTCCGTCCCCTGCGACGAATAAGGGATCGAAGATGACCAATGTAGGTGTGCGGCGCTCCAGCCGACTCGGCCGCGGCATGCGCCGCATGGTTCCCCTCGCTGCCGCGGCGTCGGCAGGCGCCCTGCTGCTCTCCGCGTGCGGAGGGGGCTCCGACTCGGGCGGTACCTCCAAGTCGCTGACGTTCTGGATCTCCACGGTTCCGGGGCAGGACGCGGGCTGGAAGAAGATGGTGGCGCAGTACGAGAAGGAAACCGGCGTCAAGGTCAAGCTCGTCAACATCCCCTACGACGGCTACGCGACGAAGCTGCGCAACTCCGCGCAGGCGAACTCGCTGCCCGACGTGGCGGCCGTGCCGGCGCTGGACCCGATCTGGTCGAACAAGCTGATCGACCTCACCTCCATCGCCGACAACAAGACGAACAAGATCAACGCCAACTTCGTCGCCAAGGACTCGTCCGGGAAGGTGCTGTCCATCCCCTCGGACGTCACCGCGTCCGGCATGTTCATCAACAAGTCGCTCTTCGAGAAGGCCGGCGTCGACTACCCGACCTCGCCCGACAAGACCTGGACGTGGGACGAGTTCATCAAGGCGGCGAACGAGGTCCGGGAGAAGACCGACGCCAAGTACTCCCTGACCTTCGACCAGTCGCCGTCCCGGCTGCGCGCCATGGTGTACGAGAAGGGCGGGAAGTACGTCCACGCCGACGACTCCGGCAAGTTCTCGGTGGACGCGGCGACCAAGAAGGCCGTGAACACCTTCGTCGGATGGAACGACGACAAGGTCATGCCGAAGTCGGTGTGGACCAGCGGCGCCGACCCGTCGGCCATGTTCCAGAGCGGTGACGTCGTCGCCTACTGGTCCGGCGTGTGGCAGGTCGCCTCCTTCGCGGAGAGCATCACGAAGTTCGAGTGGGCGAGCGTCCCGACCCCCGCTCAGCCGGTCCAGGCCAGTGACGTC
This sequence comes from Streptomyces sp. NPDC001536, assembly GCF_042894505.1. Lineage (NCBI taxonomy): Bacteria > Bacillati > Actinomycetota > Actinomycetes > Kitasatosporales > Streptomycetaceae > Streptomyces > Streptomyces sp. NPDC001536. The sequence continues at coordinate 197,739 of NZ_JBIAVQ010000016.1, read as the reverse complement.
AACAGCGGCGGCATGACGGTGGGCTTCAACAACAACGCCGACGCGGCCGCCGCCGCGAAGAAGTTCCTGTCCTGGCTGTACGAGCCGGCCCACTACCAGGCGCTGTGCGAGGCGTCCGGCTTCCTGCCCGTCGAGACCGGTCTGAACCCGACGTACCCCTTCAAGTCCGAGGCGGCCCAGGCGGCGTTCAAGCTCTACAACGAGTCGATCCCGCTCTACGACCCGATCTCCGGCTACTTCAACAAGGCCCAGACGAACTGGGTGCTGAAGGGCAAGAGCCTCGCCGACGACCCGACCAAGGCGGAGATCGGCAAGGCGATCAACGGCGAGCAGTCGGCCGACAAGGCCCTGGAGAACATCGTGGCCGGCTACAACCAGCAGGTCGGCGGCTGATCGTGGGCCGGGGGGGGGGGGGGGGGGGGCCGGCCCCCCCCCCAACACAGCTAGATCGGAAGAAAACACCTCTGAACACCAGTCACGCAAGGTAATATCAGAAGACAACAACGGCGGGCAAAA
>NZ_JBIAVQ010000016.1:0-197215 GCF_042894505.1 Streptomyces sp. NPDC001536 | reverse complement strand
CGCGCGCCCCCCCCGGGGGGGGGGGGGGGGCGGGGGGGGGGGGGGGGGGGGGGCGGGCCCCCCCCCCCCCCCCCCCCCCCCCCCCGGCCACCCATGTGATGCCGGGCTCATGGCGTGAGCCCACCGCAATCCCATCCACCAGCACGGAGTCAGGAAGATGACAAAACGCGCCTCGGACGTGTCCGTGAGCCCGCCCAGGAGCCGCAGCAAGTACACCGTCGCGCCCCTCGTCCTCATCGCGGCCAATGTCGTGCTGTTCGCGCTGTTCTTCGTCTGGCCGGCGGTGATCGGGCTGGTCTACTCCTTCACCAACTACACAGGTGTGGGGGCGTTCCAGTTCATCGGACTGGACAACTACCAGAACCTGGCCGGGGACTCCACGTTCTACGACGCGCTGATCCGCACGCTGCTGTACACCGTGCTCTTCGTTCCACTGAACTTCGTGCTCTCGCTGCTCATCGCCAACCTGCTGGTGAGCAAGCACGCCAAGGGCTCGTCGGTGGCCCGCTTCTTCTTCTTCATCCCGTGGCTGCTGTCGCCCATCATCGTGGGTGTCCTGTGGCGATGGCTGTTCGGTGAGAACTTCGGACTGGTCAACTACCTCATCGAGAAGGTCGGCGGAAGCGCCGTTCCCTGGCAGTCGAACGCGGACCTGTCACTGATCGTGGTCGTGGTGGCGGCGGCCTGGGCCTGGACGGGCTTCTCCATGCTGCTGTTCATCGCGGCGATCAAGAACGTACCGACGTCGTACTACGAGGCGGCGGCGCTCGACGGTGCCGGTCCGTGGCGCCAGTTCTTCAGCATCACCCTGCCGAGCATCGCCCCCACGTCCTTCATCGTCATCCTGCTCAACACGATCCACGCGATGAAGGAATACGCGGTGTTCGCCTCCCTCAACAACGGCGGACCCGGAACCTCGAACAACCTGCTGGTCCAGTACATCTACCAGACCGGCTTCAAGTCCGGCCAGATCGGCTACGCGAGCGCCGCGTCCTTCGTGCTCATGCTCATCCTGATGGTCGTCGCGGCCATCCAGATGATGGTCAACCGGCGGGTGGAGAACCGATGACAACCACAGACATGCCGCACAAGGTCGACGCCGACTCCGTACGGGCCGTCTCCAAGAAGAGGCCCCGTGGCTCGGCAACCGGCGGGCTTCGGCGCGCGATCGCCCCGACGACACTCCTGTGGTTCATGGCGGCCCTCTACGGGATCCCGGTGCTGTGGTTCGTCCTCAGCTCCTTCAAGCCCGCCGGAGACCTGTTCTCCCTTCCGCTGACGGTGTTCCCGGACGACCCCACCGTGTCGGGTTACAAGGAAGCGTGGGCAAGCGCCAACTTCTCCCAGTACTTCATCAACACGACCCTCGTGTGTGTGATCGCGACGATCCTCACCGTGGGAGTCAGCTGCTGCACCGGGTACGCGCTGGCCAAGTACGACAACAAATGGCTCAAGGCCTTCTTCGTCTGCATCCTGGCCACCACGATGCTGCCGGCCGAGGTCATGCTCGCCCCGCTGTTCCTGGTCGTCCGCGACCTCGGCTTCTACAACTCGCTCTCCGGCATCATCCTCCCGGCCCTGCTCACCGCGACCGGGTGCTTCATGTTCCGCCAGTTCTTCCTGACGGTCCCCGACGAGCTCATCGAGGCCGCCCGCATCGACGGCGCGCGTGAACTGTCGATCTTCCTGCGGATCATGGTGCCGCTCTCCCGGCCCATCGCGCTGACGCTCGCCATCCTGTCGTTCCAGTGGCGGTGGAACGACTACATCTGGCCGCTGCTGATGCTCAACGACCCCGAGAAGTTCACCGTGCAGATCGGTATCCAGAGCCTCGTCGGCGCGCAGAACATCAACTGGTCGGTGCTGCTCGGCGGTTCGGTCATCTCCATGATCCCGCTGATCGTCGTCTTCCTGGTGTTCCAGAAGTACGTCATGAACGCCGACATCAACGCCGGCCTGAAGGACTGACCTTGTCCGTCCCGCTCGACCACGAGTTCGTCCGCGCGGTCGCCCGAGCGGCCGACCGGCAGGCCGCCCCGCTGGCGGCCTGCCCGCTGGCGGACGGCCCCGACGTGGACCCCGTCGGCGTGACCCACCGCGTGCTGGCCCGCCGGGCGAAGACCCTGATCGCGGCCTACCGTTCCCCGGACTCGGCACTGCACGGCAGCGGCTGGGCCGTCGCCGCGACGAGGACCCACCTCCGTGCCCTGCGGGCCGCGCAGACCGGCACCGGCCTCTTCGCGGGCGGCGACAACGTGCAGTCCCCGCCGGACTCCGCGTTCACCGTCAACGACGTGTGCGACGCGCACGTCCTCGCCGCCGGCGCGGGGCCGGAGCTGCGCGATGTCACGAACGCGCTCGCCGAGATCGCCGGCGCCGCCACCGGCGCTCTGCTGACCGGCGGGGTGCACACCCCCAACCACCGCTGGGAGCTGAGCGCGGCGCTGGCCCGGCTGCACCGGTCGTTCCCCGACGACCGGCTGCTCGACCGTGTCGAGGAGTGGCTCGCCGAGGGCGTCGACATCGACGCGGAGGGCCTGTACTCGGAACGCAGCGCCGTCTACGCGTCCCACGTGACGAACCCGTCGTTGCTGCTGCTGGCCGACGTGCTCGGCCGCGCCGACCTGCTGGACGCCGTCGAACGCAATCTCGCCACGACCCTGGACCTGATCAGGCCCGACGGCACGGTGGAGACCCTCCACTCGCGACGCCAGGACCAGAAGCACGCCTACCCGCTGGCGCCCTACCTGCCGCACTACCGGCTGCTCGCGATCCGCACCGGCCGGGGCGATTTCGCCCGGGCGGCGCTGCTGGCGGCCGCGGGCGGCATCGACGACTGCGACCTGCTCGCCCAGACCCTCCTCACCCCGGACCTGTGCCGCACTCTGCCGGCCCCGCAGGCGCAGACGCTCCCGCGCGACCGGTACCTCACCACCGCCCGCCTTGCCCAACACGCCTCGGCCACCGCGCACACGGTGGTGTACGGGGGCTCCGACGTGCCCGAGCACCGTCGCATCCGCTCGGGCCTCGCCTGCAACCCCACCTTTCTGCGCCTGTTCGCCGGCGACGCCGTCCTCGACGCGGTCCGCCTCTCGCGGGGCTTCTTCGACCTGGGCCCGTTCCGCGCCGCCGGCACGGAACGGCTCGCCGACAACCGGTACCGGCTCACCGAGACCCTCACCGCCTCCTACTACCAGCCGCTCCCGAAGGACGAGAGACGGGACGACGGCGGCTACCGGCTGGTGGACGAGGGACGCTTCGCGGCCGCGATGGCCTTCCCGGACCGGCCCCGGGACGAGGTCTCCCACACGACCCGCGTCGAGGTGGACCTGCGGGAGGACGGCGCCGACCTGCGGATCGACATCAGCGGACCACCCGTGCCGTGGGCCCTCGAACTGACCTTCCGGCCCGGCGGTGTGCCGGAGGGCGCCGTACCGATCGGCGAGGGACGCTGGTGCCTGACGACGGGGGCGATGACCTACCGGGCCGGCGACGACGAGATCCGGGTCGAGACCGGCGTCGAGGCGGGTGAACCACCGGCCGGGCCGGACCGGAGCGACGTGCTGCGCTACGACCCGGGTCAGGACTACACCGTGGTGGGCGGCACCGACGCGACGACCGGGAATCGTGTCTACATCGGCGGACTCGGCCCGCACACTGTGACCGTCGCACTGCGCGCCCGCCGGGCCGCACCCGTCGTGTGACCCCGACGACCCACGCCATGGCCACCTCAGGCTCGAAGGGCTGAATTCCGTGCACCCCACGCCCCCTCCCGTACACCTCCCGCACCAGCGCGGTCCGCTGCACGACCTGCCGGACAGCCCGGAGGCATACGACGCCGTCCTCGCCGACGTCGCCGAGCAGGCGCTGGCCCGGCTCACGCCGGAGGGCAACCTCGAACACCCCGACTGTGTCGACGACATCGGTGACACCTCACTCGGTATCACCTCGCTCCTCGCGCTCGCCTGGCAGCGCACCAAGGACCCGCGGCTGCCGGAGGCCGTGCGCCGCAGTCTCGGCTTCCATCTGCGCGAGCGGGTGTACGTCGAGGACAACCCCGGCTACCCCAACCTGAGGGTGCGCAACTCCGGTCTGCCGTACGCCCGTTACACCCTCGCGGCCGGGGCGCACCCCATCGGCGACTGGCCGAGCACGGTGTGGGCGCTGCTCCAGGCGGTCAATGTGCTGGACACCGCGGACGGTCTCGTCGACGACGCTCAGCGCGTGGAGCTGGTCGAGGTCGCACGCGGGTACTGGCGCTGGCTGACCGAGGCGACGTTCTTCAACCCGCAGGAGGCGGGCAATCAGGCGATCGGCTGCGTCGTGGGCGGGCTGATGCTGGCGAGCCATCTGCCGTCCCCGGAACGGGAGTCGGTCCGCGGGCGCGCCCTGGACCTGTACGTGGACAGGATCCGCGCCCACCGCGTCCGTGACCGCGGCGCCCTGCTGCCTCCCGAGCACGGTGGCGCCTACGACAACAACTACGGCCCGATCTCCCTGTCCTTCCTCGCCCAGGCCCACCGGGTCAGCGGCGAGGAGATCTTCGCGGAGGACGGTGACGCCCTCGCCCGCTACATCGACGCCCGCCTGACGGGCGGCGGTTTCGACAACGGCGGCCCCCGCTACAGCGAGCAGCACTCCGCGTTCGAGTCGGTCCTGGGCCTGCGCTACTTCGGTGCCCGGATCGGCTCCGACCTGGGCCGCTACCGGGGCGACAGCCGCTGGGCCCGGCACGCGGTGAAGGCGGACGGCGGGGTCGACGGGCACTTCGCGTGGATGCTGGTCTGGCAGATCCAGGACACGACGCGCTGGCACCGCAGGCCCTCGACCGTGCCCGTCCGTCATCAACTGCGGTCGGGAACGGTGTCGGTGGCCTTCGACAGCCACATGACCCCGTCCGTGACCGAAGCGGGCGGCACGTACTATCTGCCCGCCGCCGTCAACCGGCAGCACGGGTACGGCCCGGTCGTCGACGGCTTCCTTTTCTGCCGTCCGATGGGCGAGGTCCGTGTCCGTGACGTGCGCGCCGAGGGCCTGGCGGCCAAGCTGGTCACCAAGCCGGTCGTCGGCCGCGACCATGTCCTGCGGCATGTGCGGTCCCTGTACGTCACCGACGGCACGAGTCTGTGGGTGACGGTCGCCGTGGAGCGCCTCCCCGGCACGCCGTATCTGCTCGCGGGGATGCCGTACGCCACGGACGACGGCGACCTGGTCCGCCGGACCGCCGAGGCCCAGGTCGCCGCCGCCGGCGAACTCCGGCTGACCCACCCGCAGGCGGAGGGCGCCGACCATTTCGACGCCCGCTCGGAGACCACCCAGCAGCAGGCCGCCTTCGCCCTCGCCGAGGACCCCCGCGGTTACGGGAACCCCGACGAGGGTTGGCGCCATCTGATCTCCTCGACGGCGCTGGAGGCCGGCCCGGTGCCGGGCGCCCCCGAGGACCTGCATGTCTTCGCGGTGCGGTACGGCCCCGGTGACGCGTGCACGGTGAGGGTCGAGCAGGGCACCGAAGGGCTGACGGTCCGGACCGAGGCGTTCACCGCCCTGATCGGCGACATCGCGGGCGACGCCCTCGGCGAGCCGGAGCTGACGCTGCACGCCTGAGTCACATGGGCAGGCCGACCAGTCCCCAGCCCCGCCGGTCGGCCTCGCCCACCACCACCGCCCACTCGCGCAGCAGCACCGCGAACTCGTCGAAGTCCTCGATCCACCGTCCAGGACACGCGGCGTGCACGGCGAACGGCTCGCGCAGGCTCTCCAGCAGCGGCTCCGCACCGGCCCAGTGGACGGCTAGCGCGGCGACCGTCGGCGGGGGACAGGTGAGCAGCAGCTTGGGGCGCCAGGGGTCGGAGTCGGCCGGGAAGAGGCCGGTGTCGTCCTCGTCCCAGAGCAACGGGCTCAGGAACCCGTTCAGCCGCTCCCGCAGCACCGGGTCGGCGAAGTCCCGTACGTCCTCCCAGGCCTGTCCCGCCCAGAAGTGCGCCTTGTACGAGCCGCTGGTGCTGTGGAACTCGTACCTCCCGGACCACGGGACAGCCGACGCCGCCGGGAACACCCAACCCTGCCGCGGTTCCGCGTCCCAGTCGATCTCGTCCTCGGGAAGCGCCGCGTCCTCCAGCCGCCCGAGCCGCGTGTCGAACGGTGTCGCCTCCAACTGCTCCCAGTCGACGGCGAGCACGGTGATGTCCAGACCCATGCGGTAAGTCCTACCGGAACGCGGCGGCGTTCCGTCGCGCCCAGTCGGCGAACGTGCCCGGAGCGCGGCCGGTGACGCGCTCGATGTCGGGGCTGACGCGCTGTTCGGCGGGGGTGGGGGAGCCCAGGACGTCGAGGGTGGTGTCGGCCACGGGTTCGGGCATGAAGCGCAGCAAGTGGGTCCGCGCCTCGTCCCGGCCCAGCTCGACGAACCGGACCGGCTCGCCCAGCGCCGTGCCGAGAGCCGCGGCCTGCTGACGGGGCGTGACCGGGGCCGGTCCGGTCAACTCGTAGGCCTGTCCGGCGTGTCCGTCCTCGCGCAGCGCCACCGCGGCGACCGCGGCGATGTCCGCGGGGTCGACGGTGGGCAGACCGACGTCGCCGAACGGAGCGGCGACGGTGCGCCGGGTGCGTACGGACTCGGCCCAGGCGAACGCGTTGGAGTGGAAACCGTTCGGCCGCAGGATCGTCCACTCCAGGCCCGACTGGCGTACCGCCTCGTCGATGGCCCGCCCGATGCCGCCGTGCGAGACCGACTCCGGCCTGGTCACGACTCCCAGCGAGGACAGCAGGACGACCCGCCGGACCCCGCCGGCCTTGGCTGCGTCCATGAGATGCGGAACGTCGAGAAGGTGCGCGGACAGGCCGCCGTCATGCAGGAAGAGCGCGTCCGCTCCGTCGAGCACGGCCCTGAGGCTCTCGGCGTCCGCCAGATCCGCCGGCCGGGCGCGGACACCCCGCGGCACGTCCCCGTCGGCGATCCGCCGGGACGTCGCGGTCACCCGAGCGCCATCGGCGGCCAGCGTCCCCACGAGCTCCCGGCCGACGTTGCCCGTCGCCCCCGTCACCACGATCATGAACAACTCCCTTGAGGAATCGGCGTTGTTGCCGATGAAGGGACGCTAACAGCGTGGATATAGTAGGTACCTAGAGGAAAGTGGCTGTCCCGGAGGGATGCGCATGAAGGCCGAGGCGACGACCGATCCCGCGCTCGCCTGTCCGATCGGCCCGGTCGTGGACATCGTGTTCAGCCGCTGGACCACCCCGATCCTGTGGAGCCTGCACACGCACGGCCGGCAGCGCTTCGTCGAGCTGGAGCGGCGCATCACGAAGATCACGCCGAAGGTGCTGACCCAGCGGCTGCGGCAGTTGGAGCGGGACGGGCTGGTCGTGCGCACGTACCACCCCGAGGTCCCGCCCAGGGTCGAGTACGAGATCAGCGAGCTGGGCCGCAGCCTCGCCCCGCTCTTCGCGCACCTCGCCGACTGGTCCGCCGGCCATCTCGACGAGGTCGAGCGGGCGCGGCGCGCCTACGACGCCGCCTGACGGCGCTCCAGGGTCCGGGTGGGGACGACCAGGTCCGCGCGGTCCCGGGTCGCCGTGACCAGGTCGGCGTTGTGCTGGTCCGTGCCCAGCACCCAGGCCACGGCCTCGTCGTGCTCCTTGCCGAACCGCTCGTGCCGGGCCACCAGCCGCCGGATCCGCTCCGGCTCGTCCAGCTCGCAGAACCACACCTCGTCCAGCTGCCGCCGCACCCGCACCCACGCGCCCGTGTCCAGCAGCAGGTAGTTGCCCTCGGTCACCACCAGCCGGGCCGACGGCGGCACCGGCAGAGCGCCCGCGATCGGCTGCTCCAGCACCCGCTCGAAGCCGGGCGCGTACACGATGTCGTCGTCCTCCTCCGCGCGCAGCCGGTGCAGCAGCGCCGCGTACCCCGCCGCGTCGAAGGTGGCCGGCGCGCCCTTGCGGTCCTGTAGCCCGAGGCGCTCCAGTTCCGCGTCGGCGAGGTGGAAGCCGTCCATGGGGACGTGCGCGACCCATGGCTCCCCGCCCGCGTCGAGTTCCCGGACCAGCATCTCGGCGAGTGTCGTCTTGCCCGCGCCGGGGCTGCCCGTGATGCCGAGGATCGCGCGTCGGTCGCCCTGCGCGAGGGCCCGGGCGCGGATGAGCAGGTCGTCGAATGTCAGCGGCACACCGCAGAGTGTGTCACCCACCCGCCGCGCGGGGACCCAGGGTGACGGGGAGGATGGCGAGGGGACCCAGGAGGGAGCCGCCACCGTGCCCGACGACGCCTCACAGATCCGCATCCTGATCACGAACTGGGCCGACGCCGTCCACCGGGGCGACCTCGACGGCGTACTGGCCGACCATGCCGAGGACATCGTCATGTACGACGTACCGCCGCCCCACCACGGCATCCACGGGCTGGCCGCGTACAGCGCCGCCTGGCCGCCCTTCTTCGCCTGGCAGGCCCAGGGCGCCTGCTTCGACATCGAGTCCCTCGATGTCACCGCCGGCTCCGACGTCGCCTACGCCCACGCCCTCCTGCGTTGCGCCACCCCGGAGGAACTCGCCGAACACCCCGGCCTCCGGCTGCGCCTGACGTTCGGGCTGCGCAAACAGGACGGCCGCTGGCTCGTCGCCCACGAGCACCACTCGTTTCCGCACGACTGACGCCACGGTTGTGCCGATAATCGGACTAAATATCAGGCACCTGGCCGAACTTCGCGCTGCGCACAGACCGGACGCGGGTTAGTTTGTCCGTGTTTTCTCTATTTCCCCAGCTCAAAGTCGTGGGGTCTCAGAAATCCTGCGATGCGTAGGGGTAAGGGGCGGACGATGACGCACGGCGCGAACGCGACACTCGTCGGTGTGCGAGGCCGCGACACGGCGACCGTGCCCGGTACGGACCGGTGGCGGCGAGGCGACCTTCTGCTCGCCGTGGTGGCCGGTGCGTTCGTCCTGGCCCAGCTGCTGCTCGTACGCCCTTGGATGGGCCTAGGCTGGGACGAGACCGTGTACGTCAGCCAGGTCGGCGCCCAGGCGCCCCCCTCCTACTTCAGCGCGCCACGCGCGCGTGGCATCTCGCTGCTGGTGGCACCCATCGCGTCCTGGTCGACGTCCACCGCACTGCTGCGCGTCTACCTCGCCGTGCTGTCGGGCATCGGCCTCTACCTCGCCCTGCGCGTCTGGCGCGGTGTCTTCCCGCCCCGCGTGCTCGCCGGCGCCGGCGCGCTCTTCGCGTCCCTGTGGGTGACGCTCTACTACGGCCCGCAGGCCATGCCCAACTACTGGGTGGCCATCGGCGCCCTGGTCTGCGTCGGCTCCTTCCTGCGCGCCCCGGCCAACCCCTGGGGCATCGCGGCGGGTGCCGCCCTCATGGCGTTCATGCGGCCCACCGACGCCGTCTGGGTGACGCTGCCCCTCCTCGCCCTCGCGGTGGCGCTGCGCCACTGGCGGCCGCTCCTCGCCCTCCTCGCGGGGACGGCCCTCGGTGCCGCCCAGTGGGTGGTGGAGGCGTACCTCAGCTACGGCGGTCTGGCGCAGCGGCTGCACGACGGCTCCCGCATCCAGGGCGGCCTCGGCTGGCACATCGCCGTCGACGACCAGATGCGCAGCCTCGTCGGACGCACCCTGTGCCGGCCGTGCACCGGTCCGATGCCGCACCCCGTGATCACCGTGTGGTGGTACGTCCTTCCGCTGCTCGCCCTCCTCGGCCTCGCCGTCGCCGTCCGCGCCGGACGCACCGCCCGCACGCTCGTCCCGCTGGCCTGCGCCGCGTCGGCGGCCTTCCCCTACCTGTTCCTGATCGGCTACGCGGCCCCCCGCTTCCTGCTGCCCGTCTACGCCCTGCTGGCCATCCCGGTCGCCGACGCACTGCGCCACCTGGTCACCGCACCGGGCGGCAAGTGGCGCCCGGTGGCCACGACCCTGGTCGCGCTCGGACTGGCCGGGCACCTGGCCGTGCAGTACGCGGTCCTGGACCGCACCGTCACCCGCAGCACCGCCGACCGGCAGGCCTGGGAGCGCACCGCCGCCGACCTGCACCGCCTGGGCGTCAGACCGCCCTGTCTGCTCACCGGGGAAGAGGCGCTGCCCATCGCCTTCTACACCGGATGCTCCTCCGCGGCGGTCAGCGGCCCCAACACCAACTCCACGGCGGCGGAGATCCAGGACACCGCCCGCCGCATCCCGGTCGCCCACCTCGTCCGGGAACACGGCGGCCCGGCCGGGTACGCGCGCGACTGGACCCCGTACGAGATCGACGGGATCCAGGTGCGCATCGGGCCGGCGGGGGAGGGCGGCGGTCCATGACGTCCGAACCGGTCGTCGTCGCCCCCGGCCGCAGACGCGTCTACTGGCACACCGCCCTCACCCTCGCCGTCCTGGTGGGCGCGGTCTGCCTGGCCCAGCGGCACTGGCCGGTCCTGGAGCGCGGGGCCGTGCGGCTCGCCGTCGCCGACCAGGGCTGGCTGCTGGTGGGCGGTACGGCGGCCGCCGCGACCTGGGTCTGCGCGGCGCTCGCCCAGCAGGGCGCGGTCGTCCGGCGGCTCCCCCAAGGGCGGCTCGTGGCCGCGCAGTTCGCCGCCTCCGCCGCCAACCATCTGCTGCCCGCCGGGCTCGGCGCGGGCGCGGTCAACCTGCGCTTCCTGATGCGCTGCGGACTGCCGGCCGGCCGCGCGGCGACCGCCCTCGCCGTCAAGGGCACCGCCGCCGCGGTCGTGCGGGTCGTCCTGGTCGTGGCGCTCGCGCTGGCCTGCCCGGGGGTGCTGCGGTACCCGCGGCTGTCCGGGGCGATGCTCGTCGCCCTTCTCGCCGCCGCCGTCTGCGTGGCCGGCGTACTGGCCTGGTCGCGGTGCCGGCGCGCCCTGGCCGCCGTGGCCGCCGACATCAGGGCCGTGCACGCCAACCCGTCCCGGGCGGCCGCTCTGTGGGGCGGTTCGCTGGCCTTCGCCGCCCTGCACGCCCTCGTCCTGATCGCCGTCACCCAGGCCGTCGCCCTCTCCCTGCCGCCCGCCCGGGTGGCGCTGCTCTATCTCGCCGCCAGCAGCGCCGCCGCCCTGCTGCCGACCCCCGGCGGCCTCGGTTCCCTCGACGCCGCCCTGGCCTTCGCCCTCACCACCGCGGGCGCCCCGGCCGCCGCGGCCGCCTCCGCCGTGCTCGGCTACCGGCTCCTGACCGTGTGGCTGCCGCTGCTGCCGGGCCTGGTGGTGCTCGGCGTGCTGGTGCGACGCAAGGCCCTGTGAGCGCAACAGCTCTGTCCGCGGCGTGAGTTGTGACCCAGGTCGCGGGTTTCCCGTCCGTCCGCTTCAGGTAGGACTCGGATGTCGCACCGGGGACACGAGGGGGGAACGTCATGACGGAGAGCGAGCACGGCGGACGGCTGGGGGAGGAGTTCTTCACTCCCGGGACTGCGTCCTTCACCGAGTTCCTCGCCGCCCACCGACCCGCCCTGCTGCCCACCCGCAGACCCTTCCCCGACGGTGTGCGCGCCGCCCCCGACCAGTTCCCGCACGGCACCACTGTGCTGGCCCTCACCTACCGCGACGGCGTGCTGATCGCCGGCGACCGCAGGGCCACGATGGGCAACCTCATCGCCCAGCGCGACCTGGAGAAGGTGCACCCGGCCGACGACCACACCGCGGTCGCCTTCGCGGGCACCGTCGGACTCGCGGTGGACATGGTGAAGCTGTACCAGGTCGAGCTCACGCACTTCGAGAAGATCGAGGGCGCTCCGATGACCCTCAACGCCAAGGCCCGGCGCCTGGCGGGCATGATCCGGCAGAATCTCGGCCAGGCCATGCAGGGCCTCGCAGTCGTCCCCCTGCTCACCGGCTACGACCACACGGCCGCCGACGGCGAGAAGGGCCGCATCTTCAGCTTCGACGTGGCCGGCGGCCTGTACGAGAAGACGGACTTCCACGCCGAGGGCTCCGGCTCGCCCTACGCCCGGGGCGCGCTGAAGAAGCTGTTCCACAAGGACATGTCCCGGCGGGACGCCGCACTCGCCGCCCTCCAGGCCCTGTGGGACGCGGCGGACGACGACTCCGCGACCGGCGGCCCCGACATCGGCCGACGGATCTTCCCGATCGTCTCGGTCATCACCGAGGACGGCTTCGAGAGGCTGCCCGAACCCGAGACGGAGCAACTCACCCGCGAGATGGTCGAACAGCGCAGCACCCGGCCGGACGGCCCGAACGCGACAGCGTGAGGAACCGCGTGCTCAGGCGCGCAGCCCCACCTCCTTGCGCCACTTGACGATCTGCTTGTCCGGCTCCCCGGTGTAGGACCAGGGAGTCCGGGTGGCCCGCCGCCCCAGCAGCCGGAACAGCGGGCCCGCGACATCGACGAGCCCCGCGTGACAGGCCGCGTGCGTCAGATAGTTGAGGTCACGCAGCTCGGCGGGGGCGACCGCGGCCTCGGGCCGGCCGGCGATCCAGCGCTGCACGGTGCGGCGTACGTCGCTGACGGCGCCGTCGTTGCTCCAGTGCTGGGCGAGCGCCACCGAGGACTGCCGGCCCTTGGCCGCGTCCAGCGCGAACCGGTACTCCTCGACCCGCGCGTACTGCACCAGCACCGGCAGTGCGCAGCCCGGCGGTGCCACTCCGGCCGCGTCGCGGGCGAAGTCGTACATCAGGCCGTGGGTGCCGTGCCAGCGGGACGAGTAGTAGTGCAGGACTTGGAGGTGACCCTCCACGCTGTAGGGGTCGCGCTGGTGCAACTCGTCCCACCAGCGGGCCAGTTCCTGCCTCCGGACGCCCGCCGGGTACAGCCGTGCCACCGAGATCAGGGAGATCCACGGGGTGGGGTCGTCCGGATACGCGTCGGCGGCCTGAAGGCTCGCCATCACCGCGGTGTCGACGCGGTGCTGGTCGATCGGCACCCCGCGGCCCGCGGCGATCGCCAGGTTGAACGCCCGGGCCGTCTCGGTCGCCGCGCGCAGCACCAGCGCGTCGGCGCTGTGCGGTTCGGCGGCCAGCCATGACTCGGCCGTCGAACTGCCCGCGCAGGCCTGGGCGAGCAGCCGGACCCGGTGGCCGCGGACCGGCCAGTCGGGTCCGGTCGTCCGCAGCAGTTCCCTCAGCCCTTGCCAGCGTCCGATGACGATGTCCTGGCGGGCCGTGGTGAGGGGTACGTCCCCGCAGTCGGGGTCGAAGTCGGGAGCGAAGCGATCCCGTGCCATCGCCACACCCCTCAGAAGTCGGTGGACAGACCCTCGTGGACACGGGACTGGGCGGGCACGGCACCGTCGGGGACGTAATCCGCCTCGACGGTGTGGGTGGCGTCCAGCTTCGCGGGCCGGTAGTAGTCGCTGCCCTGCTTCCAGTACCAGAGCATCGGCACCAGCCCGACGGCGAGTCCGCCGACGCCGATGGTGATCGAGGCCCGGCTCAGCTCGCCCAGCGACTCGACGAAGATCCAGAACATGAACAGGGCGCCCAGCAGCGGCCACAGGCCGCCGAAGACGAAGTTGGCGGCGGACTTCAGCAGCATCTTGCGGTAGGCGACGACGGCCGCGAGGCCCGCCAGACCGTAGTAGACGGCGATCTGCAGACCGATCGCCGAGATCGCGTCGGAGAGGATCTCGCCCACCGAGCCAAGGGCGTTGGAGGCGATGAACATCACCAGCGCCACCGCGCCGACCACGGCGATGGCGACCCAGGGCGTGTTCCACTCGCGGTGCACCCTGCCCAGCGCGGACGGCATCGTCCGGTCGCGGCCCATCGCGAACAGCGAGCGGGTGACCTGGATCAGCGTGGTCTCCAGCGTGGCGATGGTGGACAGCATCACCGCGACGATGAGCAGCTTGCCGCCCCAGCCCGGCCAGATCTCCTCGCCCAGCACCGCGAGCACGTTGGCCTCGTTCTCCCGGACCTGTGCCGAGGACAGCACGACATTCACCGCGATGGTGAACACCTCGAACAGCAGGAAGACGATACCGACCCCGATCAGGCCCGCGAGTCCGGTCGTACGACGGCTGTTGCGGGTCTCCTCGCTGAGGTTGCTGGTCACGTCCCAGCCCCAGTAGTAGAACGCGGCGATCAGCGCGCCGGACGCGAAGCCGGCCATGCCGTCGAACTGGCCGAAGCCGAACCAGGACCAGTCGAAGGCGCGGGCGTTGTCCGTGTGGAAGAAGGCCAGGACCGCGAACAGGGCCAGTATCGCGAGCTCGACACCGGACATGAGGAGCTGGGCGCGGACGGTGAGCCGGGCGCCGCCGAGCACGACCAGCAGCATGGCCACGAACCAGGCGGCGCCGACGAGGGTGGACAGCGCGGTGTTGCCGGCGAGGCCCTCGTCGAAGAGGGCGAGCGTCATCGAACCGGCCGGCAGTGAACCGGCCACCATGAAGATGGTCGCCGACACCACCAGCGCCCAGCCGCTGAGGAAGCCGAGGAACGGGTGGAGCGTACGCCCCACCCACGAGTAACTGGCGCCCGCGTTCACATCGATACGGCTGAGATAGCTGAACGCCAGCGCGATGCCCAGCATGGGGATCGCGCAGTACAGGAGTGCGGCCGGGCTGGCGAGGCCCACCGCTCCGACGAGGACCGCGGTGGTGGCGGCGATCGAGTAGGCCGGAGCACTGCCCGCGACCGCCATCACGACAGTGTCGAACGTGCCGAGGGCGCCTGCCTGCAGCCCTCTGCCCCTGCTGTTGCTCATGCTGAAGCTGCTTTCCGTCGTGCACGACGCGAGGACGACCAGGCCTCGACGGCGTTGAGGAGTGGGGGGTGGAACCCGCCTCGGACCGAAGAGGGATGGCCTCGGCCAGCGGCGGCACATTGGGGGGCGGCGGACACCGTTCAGCATCGCGTCGGCAGACGGTCACGCACCGTGTGTGCGAGTGATGATAGCCCTACCGGATCTCCTTTCAAGATTGACCGGAGGGTAATCTCCCGCATCCAACTCCGCCGCAGGTCAGGGGCCTTGCCGGGGCCGCGGGACGGAAAACCGTGGTTCGGAGGCGCGGATCGGGAAACGCGGACCGGGATGCCGAAGAGGACCCAGGCGACACAGGAGGCTCCCATGACCACGGACCCGACGCACGGCGACGACGTGTACCAGCCCACCGGAACCAACGAGGAACAGGAGGACGCCGCGCCCCTGGACCCCGAGAACGTGCTCGGCGAACGCACCTACGACGACACCCTCGACGAGGGCTACTCGCCCCCGGAGCGGCCGCTCGGCGTGACCAGGCACGGCACCACGGCCGCCGAACAGCACGAAGGCGAGAGCCTCGACGAACGGCTCGCCCAGGAACGGCCCGACGACGTCTGAGCGCCGGGCCCGATCAGTCCCCGATGCGGTCGATCTGGCGGAGTTTGTTCGTGGCGTCCAGGGCGGCGACCTTGTAGGACTCCGCGAGCGTCGGGTAGTTGAACACCGCGTCGACGAGATAGTCGACCGTGCCGCCGCAGCCCATCACGGACTGGCCGATGTGGATCAGTTCGGTGGCGCCGGTGCCGAAGCAGTGCACGCCGAGCAGCGTGCGGTCCTCGGGAGAGACCAGCAGTTTCAGCATGCCGTGCGAGTCGCCGATGATCTGCCCGCGGGCCAGTTCGCGGTAGCGGGAGATGCCGACCTCGAACGGGACGCTGTCCTCGGTGAGTTGATCTTCCGTCCGGCCCACGAAGCTGATCTCGGGGATGGTGTAGATGCCGATCGGCTGGAGGTGGTGCATCCGCCCGACCGTCTCCCCGCAGGCGTGGTAGGCCGCCGCGCGGCCCTGTTCCATCGAGGTCGCGGCCAGGGCGGGGAAGCCGATGACGTCGCCGACGGCATAGATGTGCGGAACCTCGGTGCGGTAGTGCTCGTCGACCGTGATCCGGCCCCTACGGTCCGCCGCCAGCCCCGCCTTGTCGAGATCGAGGTCGTCGGTGAGCCCCTGCCGGCCCGCCGAGTACATCACCGCGTCGGCCGGGATCTTCTTGCCGCTCTCCAGGATGGTGAGCGTGCCCCGCGGATGCCGCTCGACCGCGGCCACCGTCTCCCCGAAACGGAACGTCACGGCGAGGTCCCGCAGGTGGTACTTGAGCGACTCGATCACCTCGACGTCACACATGTCGAGCATCCCCGCACGCTTCTCGACCACGGTGATCTTGCTGCCGAGCGCGGCGAACATGGACGCGTACTCCATGCCGATGACACCCGCGCCGACGATGACCATGGACCGCGGCACATGCTCCAGGGCGAGGACGTTGTCCGAGTCCAGGATCGTCCGGCCGTCGAACTCGACACTGTCCGGCCGCGCGGGACGCGTACCCGTGGCGATGACGATGTGCTCGGCGCTGAGCAGCCGTTCATGACCGGTCACCTCGCGCAGGGCGATGGTGTGGGCGTCGACGAAGCGGCCGGTCCCGGCGTACAGGGCGACGTGGTTGCGGGAGAGCTGACTGCGGATGACGTCGACCTCCCGGCCCACCACATGCTGGGTCCGGGCGGTCAGGTCGGCGACGGTGATGTCCTCCTTGAGCCGGTAGCTCTGGCCGTACAGGTCGCGCTGGGTGAGACCGGTGAGGTAGAGCACCGCCTCGCGCAGGGTCTTGGAGGGAATGGTGCCGGTGTGGATGGAGACCCCGCCGACCATGTCGGGGCGGTCGATGACGGCCACGCGGCGGCCCAGCTTGGCCGCGGCGATGGCGGCCTTCTGGCCACCCGGACCGGATCCGATGACGAGCATGTCGAAGTCGGGCACCTTCCGCAGTCTGGCAGTTCGAGGGCCCGCTGCGTAAGGGTGAACCGGCAGGCACCGTGCAAGGGTTGGCCGACGGCGCGACACTGGTGTCATGGGCAATCGACTCGGTGACGCGAGCGCACCCGCCCGGCTGGCCGGCCCCGACGAGGGCATCGGCCCGGACGAACTCGCCCTCGCCACCCGCAACCACGGCATTCCGCTGGAGGCCCTGCGCCACGACCTCACCCCGCCGGGCCTGCACTACGTGCTGACGCACTACGACATCCCCTACGTCCCCGACGACACCGCGTGGCAGCTCACCGTCGGCGGCCTGGTCCGCCGCCCGCTGCGCCTGGACCTGGCCGACCTGCGGGCGTTCCCCCAGGTCACCACCCGAGTGACGCTGGAGTGCGCCGGCAACGGGCGAGCCCTGCTCACCCCCCGGCCGGTGAGCCAGCCCTGGCTCGTCGAGGCGGTCGGCACCGCCGAGTGGACCGGCGTTCCGCTGAGACTGCTGCTGGCGGAGGCCGGCGTCGAGCCCGGCGCCGTCGACGTGGTCTTCACCGGCGCCGACCACGGAGTGGAGCGCGGGGTCGAACAGGACTACCAGCGCGCCCTGTCCGTCGACACCTCCACGGGCGGCGAGCCCGAGGTGCTGGTGGCGCACGCGATGAACGGCGCCCCCCTGCCGCCTCAGCACGGCCGTCCGCTGCGGCTGGTGGTGCCCGGCTGGTACGGCATGGCCCACGTGAAGTGGCTGCGCGACGTGAGCGTCGTCGACGAGCCGTTCACCGGGTTCCAGCAGGCCGTCGCCTACCGGCTGCGGCAGCACCCCGAGGACCCCGGCGAACCCGTCACCCGGATCGCGCCGCGCGCCCTGCTGGTGCCGCCGGGCTTCCCGGACTTCATGTCACGGACCCGGGTGGTCCGGCCGGGACGGGTCCCGCTGGAGGGGCGCGCCTGGTCGGGGCGGGCGCCGATCACCTGGGTCGAGCTGAGCGCGGACGCCGGACGCACCTGGCACGAGACCGCGCTGGAGCCGGACGGCGGGCACCGCTGGGCGTGGCGCCGCTGGCACCTCACCTGGACGGCGACGCCCGGCGAGCACCTGCTGAGCGCGCGGGCCACCGACGCCGAGGGGCACACCCAGCCGCTGGACCAGCCCTGGAACCGGGGCGGGTTCGCCAACAACCTCGTGCAGCGGCTTCCGGTGCTGTGCCTGGACGAGGACGCGCCGGACTGACGGGCCCGGCCGGTGGTGGAGCCGGGGCCCGTCCGCCGGACGGTCGCTAGGGCAGCAGCTTCTCCAGGGCCGCCGGTCCCTCGGCCTCCAGCTTGCGCCGGGCCCACTCCAGATTGCCCGGGGTCAGGTCCCTGCCCGCCGCGAGGACCAGGTCCTCGGGCGACACCTCGGTGCCGGTGCGGGTGTGGAGCAGGGCGTCCGGGGTGGTGCGGTCCTCGGGCGGACCGGACGCGTCGGGCTGTGACGTCGGCATGATCTCTGCTCCTCGGGTCGTCATCGGGTCCGATATCACCATTCACCCGGGGAGCGAAGCGTGCATCCGGAAGCGGCCTCGCCCGGGATGCCGACATGATCGGGCGGGCGTGTAATGGGGGTAGCGAACGAAGGTCCAGGACATGTCACCCACCCGAGGTACCGCAGGGGACGAGGGGACCGCCGCCGTCGGGGCACTGCGACGGCTGGGCCAGTGGTGCGCCCGGCACTTCGTGATCGTCATCGTGGCCTGGCTGGTCGCCCTGGTCGCGCTCCAGGCGCTGAACCGGTCCTTCGGCGGGGAGTACGAGGACAACTTCTCCCTGCCCGACGTGCAGTCCCAACAGGGCCTGGACGTCCTGAAGAAGCACGACCCGGCCGCGGGCGGCTACAGCAGCCAGATCGTCGTGCACGACGGCGACAAGGCGCTCACCTCGCTGGACTCCCAGATGTCCACGACGGTCGGCGACCTCCAGAAACTCCCGCACGTCCTGGCCGTCCAGAACCCGCTGACCGCCACAGCCTCGACGGTCGGACCGCTGTCCTCCGACGCGAAGACGGCGTACATCACGGTCCGCTTCGACGTGCAGCCCTCCACCCTGGGCGACGACTACCTGCACGGCGTGGACACGTCGGTGCAGCCGCTGCGGTCGGCCGGCGCCGACGTCGAGTACGGCGGACCGCTCGGCGAGCTGGCGCGGCCCGCCGCCGACGACCGGGTGAGCGAGTTGATCGGTTTCGCGGTGGCGATCGTCGTGCTGCTCGTCGGCTTCGGCAGTGTGATCGCCGCGGGGCTGCCCCTGGTGACCGCGTTGATCAGCGTGGTCGGCGGGCTCGCCTGCCTCGGGCTGCTCGCCGCCGCGTTCACCTTCGCGACCGTCTCGCCGACCCTGGCCACGATGATCGGACTCGGCGTCGGCATCGACTACGCGCTGTTCCTGATCACCCGTCACCGCCAGCACCTCATGAACGGCGTCGACCCGGTCACCGCCGCGGGCCGGGCCACCGCGACCAGCGGCCGCGCCGTGCTCGTCTCCGGCTGCACGGTCATCGTCGCCCTCGCGGGTCTCTTCGCCTCCGGCGTGCCGTTCATCGGCAAACTCGGGCTCGCCGCGGCCGTGACGGTCGTCTCCGCCGTGCTCGGCGCGCTCACCCTCGTCCCGGCCATGCTGGGGCTGATCGGCACCCGCATGGACCGCTACCGGGTGCGCCGCCCCGTCGCCGAGACCGACGCCGAGGAGGGCGCAGAGCCGCACGGCACCTGGCACCGCTACGCGCTGCGCGTGGAACACCACCCGTTGCGCTACCTGGCCGCGGGGGTGGCGACCGTCGTCGTCCTCGCCATCCCGGTCTTCTCCATCCAGCTCGGCCACATCGGCGACGGCGCCGACCCCACCTCCTTCACCGACCGGCGCGCCTACGACCTGATGACCGACGCGTTCGGCCCCGGCTCCAACGGCCCGCTCACCGTCGTCATCGACCAGACCTCCGTACCGGACTCCGGGCGCTCCGCCCTCGGTTCGCAGGCCCAGAAGACCCTCGACGGCGTCTCCGGGGCGGCCGCCGTCACCCCGCTGACGCCCACCAAGGACGGCGACGTCCTGATCGGCACCGTCTACTCGAAGACGTCCCCGCAGAGCGCCGCCACCACGGACCTGACCAACCGCCTGATCGACGACACCCTGCCCGCCGCGGTCTCCGGCACCGACGCCCAGGGCTATGTCACCGGCACGACGGCGGCTCAGGTCGACTTCCGCGACATCGTCTCCAGCAGGCTGCCCCTGATCATCGGCGTCGTGGTCGCGCTGGCCTTCCTGATCATCCTCGCGGTCTTCCGCGGTCTGCTCGTCGCGCTCAAGGCGGCCGTCCTCAACGTCCTGTCGATCGCCGCTTCCTACGGTGTCGTCGTCGCCGTCTTCCAATGGGGCTGGGGCGGGCCCGCGCTCGGGGTCTCCGGCAAGGTGCCCATCGAGAGCTATGTCCCGATGATGATGTTCGCGATCATCTTCGGGCTGAGCATGGACTACGAGATCTTCCTGCTCTCCCGGGTGCACGAGGCCTGGCTGCGCACCGGGGACGCCAAGGCGTCGGTCGCCCATGCGCTGGAGATCACCGCACGGGTGATCACCTGCGCGGCACTGATCATGGTGAGCGTCTTCGCGGCGTTCATCGTCAGCGACAACATCGTGGTCAAGATGCTCGGTCTGGGGCTCGCGGTGAGCGTGCTGATCGATGCGACCGTCGTGCGTCTGCTCATGGTTCCGGCGGTCATGACGCTGCTGGGCCGGCACGCCTGGTGGACACCGAGGTGGCTGGACCGGATCCTGCCGCACATCGACGCCGAAGGGGAGCACGAACAGGTCAGACAGGGCTGAGGACGAGCATCGTCACATCGTCCAGGACGGTCGGGCAGTGCCCCGTCAGGTCGCGCCACACATGCCGCACCATGACCGCAGGCTCGTCGTCGACGAAGCCGGTCAGCCGGTCGAGCAGCGGATAGAAGGCACCGTCGCCGCCCCGGGCCTCGGAGACCCCGTCGGACGCGAGAAAGAGCCGGTCGCCCGCGCGCAACGGCACCGTGACCCCCACCGCCGGGCCCGCCCCGGCCAGCCCCAGCCCCAGCGGCACTCCCGCCGTCACCGCCAGCTCCACCACCCGTCCGTCGCGCAGCAGCAGCGGCGCCGGATGCCCGCACACCACGATCCGCACGGCCCGCGCGTCGGCGGAGAACTCCAGCACCACGGCCGTGGCGAACAGCTCGGCGTGCGGCACGTCCGCGGAGTCCACCACCAGCCTGCGGTCCAGCCGCGCCGCCACCGACTCCGGGTCCGGCTCGTCCAGCACCGCCTCCCGGAACGCGCCCAGCAGCGAGGCGACGGTCGCGACGGCCGACAGCCCGTGCCCCTGTACATCGCCCATCACCGCACGCACCCCGTGCGGGCCTTGCCGTACGTCGAAGAAGTCACCGCCGACGAGCGTGCCCCACTGCGCCGCCCGGTACAGCCCCGCACACCCCACCGGCCCCACCCGCGCCGGCAGCGGGGGCACCACCGCCCGCTGGGCCGCCTCGGCGACCGCCCGTTCGGTGAACAGCTGGGCGTCCCGCCGGCTCCGTACGAAGGACACCAGCACGCTCAGCGCGGCGACGAAGGAGACGGTCAGCAGATCGGTGGTGCCGGGATCGTTGAGCCGGAACGCCGGGACGACCAGCACGCTCACGACGAGGCCGCCGAGCAGCGCGGTCCCCGCGGGGCCGTAGGACAGCACGGCCAGCGGAGGGATGGCGCCCAGCAGGAAGCCGATGTCGAGGGGGCCGGGGCTGGCCAGGGTCACCGCGCACACCCCGGCGAGCAGGGCGGGCGGCAGCACGCGTACCCAGCCGGGCGGCGGTGCGCCGTGCAACCAGCCGCGCCGGTCCCGGTGGTCCCGTGCGACCTGCGCCTTTCCCACGCCTCTACGGTCCTCCGACCCGGTGCGCCCCGCACTCCGGGAAAACGACTGGACGCCGGCCCGGACGAGCTTCTGGCGTCAGCGCGTCACGCCCCGCGACCGACGGAAGGAGGCGAGTGCCGTGCAGTACACCGACATCCCGCGCTCCCTCTCCGTCGACCCCGGCGTGCGTCTGTGACCTTCCCGGGGGCGCTTCACACAGCTGCATTCCGGAGGAATCCATGACCGCACCGGTCATCCGCCAGCTCGACGACAGCACCGCCCATCTGTTCGACTCCCTGCCCGACCCGCTCGGGGTGCGCGCCGCGCACCCGCTGACCCGGCACCGCCCCGACTGGCAGCGTGTGGCGCTGCGCGACGGCAGGGTCGTGGCCCGGGCCGCCTGGTGGGGCGGCCCCGACGACACCGAGCCGCTCTGCGTCGACCGGCTCGACATGGCCGACGGGGAGACCGAGGCGGCCGCGGAACTCCTGCGCTCGGCGCCCTGGCAGGTCGACATCGACTTCAGCCTGCCGCCCGGCTGTCCACGAGAGCCGGCACCGGGTGACGGAGGCGCAGCGGGGTTCGACGGCAGGTCCGGCAGCTGCACAGCGGTGTCGTCCCGGTCGGGGAGATCCTGATCGACGAAGCCGACTTCCGCCGGCTGTCGGGCCTGGTTCCGTGGAGCGACAAACCCTTCGACGAATAGGTACCCTCCCTGCGATCTTGGGTGACCGAGAAGCATGGAGAGGACCTGTATGCGGAGCGCCGCGGACTTAATCGCAGACACCTACGGACTCGGTGCCGGGCCCTGGACGATGACGCCCGTCACCCGCGGCGCCCTGGGGCAGATCTGGAGGCTGACCGGGAACGGCACCTCGTGGGCGGTGAAGGAACTCCTCTTCGGCGGCAGCGAGGAGCAGAGCCGGCAGGAGATCGAGCTGCTCGCCGCCGCGGAGGAACTGGGGATCTCCGCACCCCGGCTGCTGCCCAACCGCGACGGCGTCCACGTCTCACAGCTCGACGGATCCGCGGTGAAGCTCTACGACTGGGTCGCCGGAACCCAGGCGGACCCCACCGACCCGGCCGTCCTTGGCTGGTGCGGCCGGACCCTGGCCCTCCTCCATCGGGCGGGCGAGGGCGCCACCGGGACACCCCACGTCTGGTACGAGGCGTGCCCTCAGGACAGCGACTGGGCGGTGCTCCACAAGGAGGTCCGCCGGGCGGGCATGCCGTGGGCCGACGAGCTCGGCCGGTTCATCGACACCAGGGCGCCCGAACTGGCGCGGTACGTCTCCCCGTCCGGCCCCGGCGACCTGGTGGTGTCGCATCTCGACATGCAGCCGCAGAACGTGCTGGTCGGCCCGGCCGGCCCGACCCTGCTGGACTGGGAGAACGCCGGACCCATCGCGGCGGAACGCGAACTCGCCCATGCCCTGTACGTCTGGGCGGGCCGCGACGACTTCACCGCCGGATCCGCCCGTCGGCTCGTGCGGGCGTATGTGGACGCCGGCGGCCGGGCGACGGTCAGGAGCCTGGACTCGTTCTCGATGCTGTTCGCGACGGATCTGAACTTCGTCAAGGTGCAGGCCGAGGGCGCGATCGATCCGGAAGCGACCCCCGCGCAACGCGAGTTCGCGAGCAGGAAGGTCGTCGACACACTGGCGAGCCTGCCGGACCCGGCCGCCGTCTCCCGGCTGACGGAGGCGGTCGAGGGCGAGTGGTGAGCGGCGTCAGCCGCCCAGCATCGCCTCCGCCGTCGCCAGGATCTCCGTGACCCGCAGCCCGAACGCGGCGTCGCACGGATGCGGACGGCCGCTGCGGGCCGCGGCGAGCAGCGCGTCCGCGGCACGTTCGAGCGCGGGCACGGCACCGTCCGGACTGCGCGGAAGGACCGCCACCCCTGCCTCGCCGCGCAGTTCGACGGCCGCACCCGCCGCCGCGGGCGGAGCCGTCAGGCTCAGCGTCAGGGTGCTGGACGCGCCACCGGCGTGGTCGAGGACCAGGTGCACGGTGTCCCCGGGACCGTGCGCGGCGGCGGCCACCCTCCGCACGTCGCCCAGGACCGGCAGCAGCACCGACAGCGCGTGCGGTCCCACGTCCCACAGCGCGCCCTTCTCCCGCCGCCACGGCGAGGCCCCGAACGGACTGTCCGTGGTGAACACCGCGCCGAGCCACT
The DNA here is from genome assembly GCF_042894505.1 of Streptomyces sp. NPDC001536. NCBI lineage: Bacteria > Bacillati > Actinomycetota > Actinomycetes > Kitasatosporales > Streptomycetaceae > Streptomyces > Streptomyces sp. NPDC001536. Next base: position 173,458 of record NZ_JBIAVQ010000016.1, on the reverse strand, counting down.
CGGCCCGCGCGGTGAACCAGCCCTCGACACCGGCCTGTTCGGTGATCCACTCCTCCGTCACGCTCTGGAAACGGGTCGTGAAGAAGACGACCGAGGCGACCCCCGCCTCCCGGGCCGCCGTCACCACGGCCCGGCCTTCGTCGACCGTCGGCGCGAGCGGCTTGTCCAGCAGCAGATGGCAGCCGGCCCGCGCCGCCCGCACGGCCAGGTCGGCCTGGACGGCGGGCGGCAGTGCCACCGCGACGGCGTCCACATCGGCGAAGAGGGCGTCGACGTCGTCGTAGGCCCGCGTACCGAACCGGCTCGCCAACTCCTTGGCGGCCTCCGGACGACGGCCCCACACCCCGACGAAGTCCAGCTCGCCGTGCCGGCTCAGAGCGGGCGCGTGCGCCCCCTCGGCCCATGGGCCCGTGCCGAGCAGTCCGATGCGCATGCCGCCGCCTTTCCACACCCCGAAGGTCCAGCCCGAGAGTGCCACACGGGCCTGAGGGCCGCGCAAGCGGAATGCGGGGAAAGATCGAAGACATGTCCAGGCCTGCCGCCGGAGCGTCCGGATACGTCGGAGACAGCCCGGTTCCGAGCGGTGCCGTGGTCGCGATCCGACGGGAGCGCGGACTCGGAATGGGGCGGCCGTGAGCGACCCCCTGGACCAGGCCGTGCGGCGACTCGCCCCGGCATCGACGGGCCCGCACCGGGCGCCGCGGAAGTTCAAGGCCCCCGGTGATTCAGTCCTCGCGCTGCTGAATACGTTCTCGTTCTTCTATTGGACCTGCGGGCCGGGGCGGGTTCAGGCTGGTGTGCGACCGGTGCGGTGCAACCGCATGCCGGCGCCCATCGTCCCGCGCGACAGCCCGGAAGAGGTCACGAGCCCATGCACACGCGACGCATCGGTGAGGTCGAGGTCAGTGCGATCGGTCTGGGCGGGATGCCCATGTCGATCGAGGGTCGGCCGGACGAGACCCGTTCGCTCGCCACGCTGCACGCCGCCCTCGACGCGGGCGTGACGCTCATCGACACGGCGGACGCCTACCACCGCGACGCCGACGAGGTCGGTCACAACGAGTCCCTGATCGCCAAGGCCCTCGCCTCCCACGACCGGGGCGCCGATGTCCTGGTGGCCACCAAGGGAGGTCATCTGCGTCCCGGTGACGGGAGTTGGACCCTGGACGGCAGCCCCACGTACCTCAAGGAGGCCTGCGAGGCGTCCCTGCGCCGGCTCGGCGTGGAGGCCATCGGGCTGTACCAGTTCCACCGCCCCGACCCGCGCGTGCCGTACGCGGACTCGGTCGGCGCCGTCCGGGACCTGCTGGACGAGGGCAAGATCCGCCTGGCGGGCATCTCCAACGCGAACCCGGAGCAGATCCGGCAGGCCCAGGACATCCTCGGCGGACGCCTCGTCTCCGTGCAGAACCAGTTCTCCCCGGCCTTCCGCTCCAGCGAGCCCGAGCTGCGCCTGTGCGACGAGCTCGGCATCGCGTTCCTGCCCTGGAGCCCCCTCGGCGGTATCTCCCGGGCCGGTGAACTGGGCTCGGCCTACGCGCCGTTCGCCCGGATCGCCGAGGAGCACGGGGTGAGCCCGCAGCGGGTGTGCCTGGCCTGGATGCTGGCCAAGTCGCCGGTGGTCGTGCCGATCCCGGGCGCGAGCCGCCCGGAGACGATCCTCGACTCGGTCGCCGCGGCCGACCTGGTTCTCACGGAGGACGAGATCGCCGTGCTGGACGCGGTGTAATCCGGCACCCTCTGGGGCTTCCAGAAGGTCTTGCTGACAGCGAGAAGCGCTTTCTGGAAGCCCCGTGATCCGCACCCTCGGAAGGAACCGTCACCAATGGCCTCGCCGTTGGAGAGACCGCTCGACCACCGCTACCGGGGCGAGCATCCCGTCCGCACCCTTGCCTACCTGTTCCGTGCCGACCGCAAGCGCCTGGCCGTGGCGGTCGGCGTCTTCACGGTCAAGCACAGTCCCATCTGGCTGCTGCCCCTGATCACCGCGACCATCATCGACACCGTCGTCCAGCACCGGCCGATCACCGAACTCTGGCTCAGCGCCGGGATCATCATGCTGATCCTGTTGGTCAACTACCCCCTGCACATCCTCTACGTCCGTCTCCTGTACGGCAGCGTGCGCCGCATGGGCACCTCCCTGCGCTCCGCGCTCTGCATCCGTATGCAGCAGCTGTCCATCGGCTACCACTCCCGCGTCAGCGCCGGTGTGCTCCAGGCCAAGGTGGTGCGGGACGTGGAGACCGTCGAGCAGATGGTCCAGCAGACCGCCGAGACCGGACTCGGCGCGGGCACCGTGCTCATCGGCGGCCTCGTCATCATCGGCATCCGCACACCGGAGTTCCTGCCGGTCTTCCTCGTCGTGGTGCCCGCCGCCGCCCTCGTCGTGGCCCGCCTCCGGGCCCGGCTGCGCACCCACAACGAGCACTTCCGGCACGAGGTCGAGACCCTGTCGTCCCGGGTGACCGAGATGACCCGTCTCATCCCGGTCACCCGCGCCCACGGCCTGGAGGGCAAGGCGCTGCGCCGCATGGACGGCACCCTGCACCGGCTGCTCACCTCCGGCATGCGCCTCGACCTGGTCAACGGCCGCTTCGGCTCGCTGGCCTGGGTGGTGCTCAACGTCGTCGGGGTGCTGGTCCTCACCGGTGCGGCGCTGGTGTCGTACTACGACGTCTGGGGCGTCACCGCGGGCGACGTCGTGATGCTCAGCGCCTTCCTGACCACGCTCACCAACTCCACGACAACGTTGGCAGGTCTCGCCCCCGTCATCACCAAGGGCCTGGAGTCCGTCCGCTCGGTGGGCGAGGTCCTCCAGGCGCCCGAACTGGAGGACAACGAGGGCAAGTCGCAGGTGTCCGAGGTGCGCGGGGCCGTGGCCTTCGAACAGGTCGGCCACGTCTACGGGGAGGGCGAGCGGCCCGCCGTGCACGACTTCACCCTTTCCGTGCGGCCTGGGGAGACCATCGCCCTCGTCGGCGCGTCCGGGGCGGGCAAGTCCACCGTGCTCAACCTCGTCATCGGCTTCATCCGCCCGACCTCGGGCCGGCTGCTGCTCGACGGCACCGACATGAACACCCTCGACCTGCGCACCTACCGGCGGTTCGTCTCTGTCGTGCCGCAGGAGTCGATCCTCTTCGACGGCACGATCCGCGAGAACGTCGCCTACGGCATGGAGGACGAGACCGACGAGGAGACGGTGCGCGAGGCGCTGCGGGACGCCAACGCGCTGGAGTTCGTGGAGCGGCTGCCGCAGGGGGTGGACACCCTCGTCGGTGAGCGCGGCGCCCGGCTGTCCGGTGGGCAGCGCCAGCGGCTCGCCATCGCCCGCGCCCTGATCAGGAACCCCAGGGTGCTGGTGCTCGACGAGGCGACCTCCGCCCTCGACACCCGCTCCGAGGCCCTGGTGCAGCAGGCGCTCGCCAGGCTGTTGCGCGGACGGACCACGTTCGTGGTCGCGCACCGGCTGTCCACCGTGCGGGGCGCCGACCGGATCGTGGTGATGGGCGAAGGCCGCGTCCAGGAGATCGGCACACACGACGAACTCCTGCGCCGGGGAGGGGCGTACACGGCGCTGCACAGCGGGCAGGTCGCCTGACGGCACCGCACCCGTCAGGCGGCGCTGCTCCGCGGGACGCGGTGCGGGCAGGTCGCGTCGTGCTCGGTGCCGCAACTCGTCCACCAGCGTTCGCAGCACGCGGCGTCGAGCTCGATGCGCACGACGTCCTCGTCGGCGTCGGAGCCGACGCTCCGCAGTCGCCGTTCGGTCGTGGGCTCACGCGGCTCCGCCTCGCGGACGACGGCGGCGAGGGGGACGAGGCTCGCGGCGGCGAAGAGCCCCGCGGCCCACCAGGGGCCGTGCCGGAACTCGTGGACCGTGGTCAGGGCGAGTCCGGAGCTCGTGCTGACGTAGAGCGCGCAGAGCAGGCGCTGGGGGCAGTTCATGGGCGTACACCGTTCGTGCGTCCGTGCTGGAGGGCTGCCCCCTGCTCAACTGCCCGCGGCCCCGGGGAGAAGCGGGTCGACGCCGTACCCGCCGTAACGTCACTCCTGTGGGTTTCGCACCGGTGGGATTCGAGCGTCAGTCGGGTACCCGGCGACAGGATTCCGTCAATCGCGAGCCGGAGCGCGGGAGATGAGATTGGCCTCCCTCTGCCCGGGCATACGCAGCGGAAAATCGAGAGAGGGGCTCTCCGTGCTCGTTCCGGATCCGAAGGTCGTCAGAGAGCTGCTGACGCGGTACGCATCGCTGCGGATCGCCGACGCGGAGCGGGGCAACCCGGCGACGACGAGGGAGTTGGAGGACGTCAGCTACACACTGTGCGTGATGATGGGCACCACCGGCATCCGTGACGCGGTCGCGAAGGCGGACGCCCTGCTCCTGGGCGTGGGCCGGACGGCGTCCGCGGGGCGGGAACCGGCGGGACGCGGCGGCCTGTTGGCCGTGTGAGACCACGTCGGCACCAGGTCCGCGGGCTCAGCCGCGCGCTGCCGGGGAACCCGGCTTCCCGTGGAAGGCCGAGCGATAGGCCTGCGGACTGGTGCCGACCACCCGGCGGAACCGCTCGCGGAACGCGGTCGGTGAACCGAACCCCGCCTGCTGCGCGATGCGTTCGATCGGGTGGTCGCTGTTCTCCAGCAGGTACTGGGCGCGCCGCACCCGCGCCCGCAGCAGCCACTGCAGCGGTGTGGTGCCCGTCTGCTCGCGGAACCGGCGGCTGAAGGTCCGCTCGCTCATCCCCGACCGGGACGCCAGCGCGCCCAGGGTGATCTCCCGGGCCAGATTGTCCTCGATCCACTCCAGGAGCGGTTCGAGCGTCGAGCCGCGCGGCACGGGCGGATGGTCGTGGACGATGAACTGGGCCTGTCCGCCCTCCCGTTCCAGAGGCATGACGGACATCCGGGCGGAGTGCGCGGCGACCGCCGAGCCGAAGTCGCGGCGGATCATGTGCAGACACATGTCGAGGCCCGCGGCGGCACCGGCCGAGGTGAGGATCTGCCCGTTGTCGACATAGAGGACGTCCGGCTCGACCTGTACGTCCGGAAAGCGGCGCGCCAGCTCCTCCGCGGCCACCCAGTGTGTGGTGGCGCGCAGCCCGTCCAGCAACCCGGCCTCGGCCAGCACGAAGGCACCCACGCACACCGAGGCGATCCGGGTGCCCGCCGCGGCCGCCTGGCGCAGCGCCTCCAGAACGGGTTCGGGAGTCGGTCCGGCCGCCGGGGAGCAGCCCGGCACGACGACGGTGTCCGCGTCCGCCAGCGCCTCCAGGCCGCGCTCGACACGCAGCGAGAAGCCGCCGTCGGCCCGCACCTCCGGCGACGCGGCGCACAGCCGGATCCGGTAGGGGGAGCGGCCGTCGGGCAGCCGCGTCCAGTCGAAGACCTGCATGGGCGCCGCCATGTCGAACGGCACCACCTGGTCGAGGGCCAGGACGGCCACGGTGTGCATGAACGCCACGATAGGCGGATTCCCGCCAGCGTCACCACACCGATCCAGAGGAAGGACAGCAGGTGGGAGCGGTTGGCGGGAATCCGTCGGAAGCTGTCGTTTCAGCCTCTGTGCGACCCGGTACGCAGATCCCTAGCGTGGGCGGCCGAACACCCCCGAACCTCCCTGGACGCCACCCCATGACGAAGTTCCTGCTGTCCCTCCACGTGCTGGCCGCCATCGTCGCCATCGGCCCCGTGACCGTCGCGGCCAGCATGTTCCCGCCCGCCGTGCGCCGCGCGGACCCCTCCGGGACGGCGGCGGACACCGTCGCCCTGCTGCACCGCATCTGCCGCGTCTACGCCCGCTTCGGCGTGGCCGTGCCCGTGTTCGGGCTCGCCACCGCCGCCGCGATGGGCGTCCTGGGCGACGCCTGGCTGATCACCTCCATCACCCTGACCGCCGTGGCCGCCGGCATCCTGGTCGCCTTCGTGCTGCCCCGTCAGGAGGAGCTCATCGAGGAGCTGGGCGCCCGGCAGACCGTCGAGCGCGCCCACACCGTCCAACTCGCCATGTTCACCGGGATCTTCAACCTGCTGTGGGCCACGGTCACCGTTCTGATGATCGTCCGCCCCGGTTCCACGACGGGGGCCTGAGTCAAGCCGAACGGTGGAATTCACCCCGCAGGGTGCAGGGGCGCCTAGACTCGGCAGCTGCGCCCATACATATGGGCCATGACACGAAAGGCACGTTGACGGGTGTTCCAGGATTCCCCCATCTATGACCGACTCATCGCGGAGCGCGGCGACGTACCCACTCAGGTTCGCAGGGAGGCCGAGCGAGTCAGCAGGGAACTGGAGTTCGTCATGCAGCCTCTCCAGTCGACCAGCCGCTCCCACTACGGAGAACTGCCCTCAGCGCCGCCCACCCCGCAGTGGCAGCGGGCGGCCCTGCCCGGCCCCGGGCAGCTGTGAGGCTCAGGGAACCACGGTGTCCCTGCCGTTGACGCGCCGCGCACCGTTCGGCACGGGCCGGGCCAGCCACTCGGCGATCGAGTGGGCGATCGGCTGCCCCGTCTCCACCTCGACGAAGCCGAACTGCCCCGACTGATTGCACTCCAGGAACCACCACGTCCCGTCGGCGTCCTCGGCGAAGTCGAAGGCGCCATAAGCCAGTTCGGCGTCGCGAACGTAGGCGCGCACCCCCTCGGCGACCCGTGGCGGCACGTCGGTGGGGCGCCACGGCGAGGCGGGGGTGGCGAAACGCACGTCCACCTCGTCGTCCTCCGCGGCCGCCTTGCGCGCGGCCAGCATCCGCTCGCCCACCACCGTGAGCCGTATGTCCGCCCGCTTGGCGACCCGCCGCTGGAGCAGCGTGGGACCGAACGCGACGGCGGCGAAGTCCGTGTCCGGCGCGACCCGGCTGGTCGGCACCGCCCTCGGCGGGTCCTGCGGATGCGCCCCGGAGACCGGTTTGACCACCAGGTCCGGATAGCGCGCGGAGAACTCGCGGGCGGCCTGCGGAAAGGTCGTGATCAGCGTGGCCGGCACGGGCAGCCCGCTGCGCTGGGCGTGCCGCAGCTGCCAGGGCTTGTGGCGGGCGCGGCGGGAGGCGTCCGGGTGGTTCATCCAGCGCGCCCCCGAGCTGCGCAGCATCCCGTACAGCGCCTGTGACGACTCCTCGGTCAGCCAGCCGGACGGCACGGCCGCCCGGGTGGCCGCGGTGCCCGGCCGGCGCACCCAGACGGACCGCAGCCCGTTGATGCTCACCAGCCGACCCCCCGCCGACAGATGGCCGCGGAAGGCGCCGTGCACGTACTCGCCGGACAGCGCGACCCCCTCGGTCAGGTCGGCGGGGTCGAGCCGGACCACCGGAACCCCTGTCGTGTTGAGGTGGACGACCACCATGTCGGCGGTGACGTCCTCCTCACAGGTCAGGATCAACACGGTCATCAGTGCCTGCCCGTGTTCAGTCGTCGAAGTGCGTCTTCGACCCCGCGGTGGAGGTCGTGGTCCCGAACTCTCTCAGCAACGCGTGGTCGTGGGCGGCGATCCGCCCGTCCGAGAGCACGTTCAACTGCAGTCCGGTGTCGTAGGCATACGGAGCGGTGACCTCCGACTGCGCTGCCGGACGTGCGTAGTTGAGCGCGAACGGTTGCATCGTCTCTCCCTCGTGGGTCCTGCGCCGATCCAGCGATGGTCACCTTGCGCCGTCGCCCGGGCCGCCGACTCCCGTCGGCTTCCTGAGACTTATACGAATCGAACGGGTGATTGGTTTCCTTACGCTGCGTAGTCATAGGCGGCTCGTGGTCCGGACAATGGGGGAGACGTGGGTGAACTCAGGCAGGTTCACTGCCCGAGTGCCTGCGCATGGTGCGCAACGCGAGCAGCAGGACGCCGATGTCGTCGAGATACACGGGGTCGGGCACCAGGTCGGCCGGCAGGAAGAAGTACGCGAGCGCACCCCAGAAGACCCAGCGCGGACCGGTCGGCAGGCCGGCGCTCCGCAGGCCGCGCCGGGTTCGGAGCAGTCGTAGGAACACCGTGACGGCAACGGCCAGGACGGCCGCCGCGAGGAGTGCGGCGACGACGATCCATCGGGTGGTGGTGTCCAACGGCCCTCCCAGTTCCGGGCGTCCGCGAGATGCGTACGAATAATCGGATTCCCGCTCGGGGCGCCGGTATTGCCCGACAGGGCCAAACCGGTGCACTCGAACACCAGTGGGAGTGAAGGGGCGGGGTGTCGAGGCGGGGGTCATACCCGTGGCTCACCCGAGTGGCGCCGCCGGTGCGGACGCCCGGTAATGGTCATCGTAAGGTCGCCTGCCGCGCGTCGGGGGCGCAGCGGCGGCCGCATCCCCTCGCTTGGAGAGCCGCGCATGACCAGTCCCTCGTCAACCCCGCAGTCGAACGAGCCCGCCATACCCGCGACGGAGAACGCCGGCCCTCTGAGCCCGGCGCCCGTCGTCGTCGGCGGGAGCGGTTCGGCCTACGGCGATCCGGTGGACGGCCTGGTGCGTGCCGCCGTGGCCGACCGGCCGCTGGAGGAGGTGGCCCAGCTCATCACGCTGCTCGAACAGTCGCCCCTGTACGCACGGGCCACGGTCGACGCGCTCCGCGCGGTCGGCGTGAAGCGGTCCGTGGACGACGTCACCCGGCTGGTCGTCCTGCTCACCCGGCCGCCGCGGGACGAGGCGAGCGCGGACGAAGCGATCCGAGCGGCCGCCGAGACCCGTCCGGTCGAGGACGTGACCCGGCTGATGGCCCTACTGCAACAGGCACCGCTCGAACCGCACTGCGGGCAGGAGGCGGTCAGGGCGGCCGCCACCGGCCGGCCCGTCGAGGAACTCGTGGAGCTGATCGGTCGACTGGCCGAGGAGCGCAAGGGAACCCCGTCGCCGCAGTCCACGGAACCGGCCGCGCCGGCGGAGGACGCCGGCCAGGACCGGAACCCGGCGGACCTCACCGGCCTCGTGCGGCACCGGCCCGCCGGACCTCCCGGCTGGCCCGGCAACCTCACCGCCCTGGCCCTCCTCCTGTGCGCCGCCGCCCACTTCCCGGTGCACCAGGACGGGGTGTCCCTGCGCCGCTACGGCCTCGTCCTCGGCCTGACCGGCCTGTGCCTGCTGCTCGGCCTGCTGGTCGCCGTGCGTCCGGCGGTGCCGGTACTGGCCGCCGCGGTCCTGGTGCCGGCGGCCCTGGCCGCGGCGCAGCTGTACGCGAGCCGGTTCGACTCGGGCCGGCTGTCCGGGGCCCTCGACCTCACGCTCGCACCGGCCTGGATCGCCGGCCTCACCGCCGTCTGCGCGGCACTCGCGGCGCTGACCGCCCTGGTCGTCCGGCTGGCCTCGCACACGCCGGGGCGCAGCGCGGCGGACCGCTTGCTGGTGGACTGAGCGTGCGGCGGGCGCCGCGGTCGACGGTGACCAGGTCGCCGTCATGACGGCTGCGCCCGCGGAGGCTAGCCGACGCCGTCCTCGTCCCGTGAGGGGCGGCGGGGCTTGAAGCGCTCCAGGGTCCGGGTCAGCTGCTGAAGCGGTGACCCCGGCTGTTCGGCGGGCGGGCCCGGTGTCTCGGTGCCCGCCTCGCGGTAGGCGGCCAGTGCCTCGTTGGCGCGCTCGGCGGCCTCCCGGTACAGGTCCCGGGACTTCGTCATCGCGTCGAGTGCCTCGGCGTACATGGCGACGAGCTCGCGCTGGCGGACCAGCTCCTCCTCGGCGGTCGTCAGCCGCCACTGCTCGCGCAGCACGGTGAGCGCGTCCTGGGCGCCCTCCGGCAGCGGCCTCGGGAGCCCGGCGAAGCGGGTCACGGCGTCGATGAGTGCCGTGGGCCGGGTGCCGTCCAGGAAGACACTGCGAACGGAGAAGTCGTCGGCGTCGGTGTCGTCGTCGAGCGGCAGCGGGGGCAGGAGGACGGCTCCGCCGCGCGGGACCTGGACGTCGAACTCCTTCAGCGCCCAGTTGACGGCCCGCAGCTGATGCGGCGCGGCCCGGTGCTCCACCACGCGGTGGCGCAGACTCGGCGGCAACTGCTCGGTCAGCGGACGGCGGCCACGCTCGTCGGGGGTCATGGCCTCGTGGACGACGAGGTGCACGGCCCAGGAGTCGCGCACACAGTCCCGCAGCAGGCGCCGCAGTTCCTTGTCGTCCTCGGGCAGCCGGTTGACCTCCCGGAAGCGCAGTCCGGCGACGGTGTCGTGGTCCCAGCCCGCGTCCGGGTCCAGCGGCCAGAACATGCCGATGGGGGAGGCCCACGCGGGGTTCCACGGCCGTTCCGCCTCCGCGACCAGGACCCATTCCTCGTCGGAGCCGAGGGTGAGCCGGGCCCGTACGGTCACTTCGCCGTCGACCCGCCAGCGGGCCTCGAAGACCCGTTCCTCCTTGAGCTCCAGGAAGTCGTCGACGACCGCGCCGTCCTTGAGCTGCTGGAGGTTGACGCGGAGCACGTCCGCTGCGGCGGATCCGACGTGGCGGCCGCGGGCGGGCCACACGGTGGGGGGAAGGGCGGCGGGGGAGGTCTGCATGAGTCCATCTGTGGGGCGGGAGTCCGTGCGCCTACCAGTATCGTCACCGCCGGCCCGCGGGGTTCGGGCGGGGTCGGTATCCCGCCACCGTCCCGGCGCGAAGCGCGCACTCGGGGTGTGCGCGATCCACTTCGGCCCGCCATGGTTCACCCGTGTCCGGGGCGCCGTCCGCCCACCACAATGTCTGGGACGAACAGGGTCCGCCCACCATCCGCATTGGGGCGGGCCCTGTTCACACCGACGCCCGCGAGACGGCTAGACCGCCGCCTTCACGGCGAGGACCGGACAGCCCGTCCCCAGCAGGATCTGCTGTGCGGCAGAGCCCGTGATCAGCTTGCCGACCGCGCTGCGCCGCCGCAGCCCGATCACGACCAGGGAGACGTCCGCCTGCTCCGCCAGCTCGATGATCTCCTCGGCGGCATCGCCTCCGCCGAGCACCTGGCGGAGGTCGAACTCGACGCCCAGCGCGGCGAGATCCTCCCGGACATGGGCCAGATCCGGCTCCTGCGCGAACCGGGGGTCCACATAGGCGTCCCCGCGCGAGGTGTTCACCACCAGCAGCTTCTCGCCCCGCAGCCGGGCCTCGTCGACCCCGGCCCGTAGCGCGGCCTCACCCTCCGGTGAGGGTACGTATCCGACCAGTACGGTCATCTCTGCTCTTCCTCTCAGGCACTTCGCTCACGCAGGGGACGTACGACGAACCGCCGGACCAGCGGCCAGCCGAGCACCAGGACGATCGTCGTGTAGACGGCGTACGAGACCGGCCCGCCCACCAGCCCCGACAGCTCGCCGCCGGACAGCTGAAGCGAGCGCCGCCCCTGGAGCTCGGCCCGCGGGCCGAGGATGACGCCGACGATGAGCGGCAGCACCGGCAGTCCGAACCGCCGCATCCCGAAGCCGAGGAGTCCGAGGAGCAACAGCAGGAACAGGTCCAGGGGTTGGGCGTTGACGGCGTAGGCGCCCATCGACGCGAAGAAGAGGATCCCGGCGTACAGATAGGGGCGCGGTGTCCGCAGCAGCTTCGCCCAGGCGGGCGCCAGCGGCAGATTGAGCAGGAGCAGCAGCAGATTGCCGACGAAGAGGCTGGCGATCAGCACCCACACCAGGCTCGCCTCGCGCTCGAACAGCAAGGGCCCGGGCTGGATGCCGTAGGACTGGAAGGCGGCGAGCATGACGGCGGCGGTGGCGTTCGTCGGCAGGCCGATCGCCAGCATCGGGACCAGGGTGCCGGCGGCGGAGGCGTTGTTCGCGGCCTCCGGACCGGCCACCCCCTCGATGGCGCCCTTGCCGAACTCCTCGGGGTGCCGGGTCAGCCGCTTCTCCGTCGCGTACGACAGGAAGGTCGGGATCTCCGCGCCGCCGGCCGGCAGCGCGCCGAACGGGAAGCCGAGCGCGGTGCCCCGCAGCCAGGGCTTCCAGGACCGCTTGAAGTCCTTCTTCCCCATCCAGGGGGTGCCGACCGGGATGATCTCGGCGGGCTTGCGCCGCAGATGCGCGGCCACCCACATCGCCTCGCCCACGGCGAAGATGCCGACCGCGACGACCACCACGTCGATGCCGTCCGCGAGCTGCGGTACGCCCAGGGTGAGCCGCTGCTGTCCGGAGACCGCGTCGATGCCGACCAGGCCGATCGTCAGACCCAGCAGCAGCGAGATCAGTCCCCGGATGCGGGAGGCGCCCAGCACGGAGGTGACCGCGATGAACGACAGCAGCATCAGGGCGAAGTAGTCCGGCGCGCCCAGACTGACCGCGAAGTCGACCACGAACGGGGTGACCAGGACCAGCAGCAGGGTGCCGATGGTGCCCGCCACGAAGGAACCGATCGCGGCGGTCGCGAGCGCCTGCGCGGCCCGGCCCGCCTTGGCCATCTTGTTGCCCTCGATGGCGGTCACCACCGAGGACGACTCCCCGGGGGTGTTCAGCAGGATCGAGGTGGTCGACCCGCCGTACATCCCGCCGTAGAAGATGCCGGCGAACATGATGAACGCCTGCACCGGCTCCATGCCGTAGGTCACCGGCAGCAGCAGGGCCACCGTCATCGCCGGGCCGATGCCCGGCAGCACGCCCACCGCGGTCCCGATGACGACACCTATGAGCGCCAGCAGCAGGTTCATGGGGGCCACGACGTCCGCGAAGCCCTGCATGAGGTTGTCGAGGTTGTCCATCTACAGGATCCCTTGCAGCACACCGGCCGGGAGGTTCACACCGAGCCCGATCGCGAAGGCGTAGAACGTGGTGAGGGACAGCGTCACCGCGATCAGCAGACTGCGTACGTAGTGCCGGTTGCCGAGGGCGAAGGCCGTCCCCCAGAACAGCAGCGCGCCGCTGATCACCCAGCCGAGCCGCTCGATCAGCACCGCGTTCACCACGAACGCGGCGATCAGCAGCAGCACCGTGCGCCAGTCGCTGCCCTGGGACAGGTCGACGTCCTCGCCGGCCTCCGGCTCACCGCGACCGCCGCGGGCCACGTCGACCGCGTACACCGCGGCCGCCACCAGGAGCAGCACGCCCAGGATCACCGGCACCGCGCGCGGCCCGACCGGGTCGGTGCTGCTGGTGATGTGCGGGATCCCCAGCCCGTCCACGATCACCGCGGTGCCCAGCAGGGCGAGGAACGCGCACACGCCGTACTGCGCGCGGTCTCCGCCCCGGGGCGGACGGGCGTCCTCCACGGTCCGTTCGTCCGTCGTCTGGGAGCTCATGCCAGCCCGAGCTCTGCCAGCAGATCGGCGACGGACCTGTCCTGGTCCTTCAGATAGGTGCCGAAGTCGTCACCGGTGACGAAGGCGTCGGTCCAGCCGCGCTTGGTCAGCTCGGCCTTCCACTCCTTCGACTCGTGCATCGTGGTCAGCGCGTCGATCCAGGACGCCTTCTGCGCGTCGGTGATCCCCGGAGGGGCGACGAAGCCGCGCCAGTTGGTGAAGACCAAGTCGATCCCGGAGCCCTTGAGGGTGGGCGCGTCCTTGACCGCCGGGATCGGCTCCTCGCTGGTGACCGCCAGGACCCGCACCTGCCCGGCCTCGATCTGGTCGAGGAACTCGCCGAACCCGCTGGCACCGAAGGCGATCTTGTTGCCGAGGATCGCGGGCAGCAGCTCGCCGCCGCCGTCGTACGAGACGTAGTTGACGTCCTTCGGCTCGATGCCGACCGCCTTCGCCAGCTGCATCGGCAGCAGATGGTCGGGACCGCCCGGTGACGAACCGCCGCCCACGGCGACCTTCTCGGGGTTCTTCTTCCAGGCCGTCACGAGGTCGTCGATCGTCTTGTACGGGGAGTCCTTGGACACGACGATCGCGCCGGCCTCCTCGATCAGCTTGGCGAGCGGGGTGGTGTCGGTGAGCGTCGCCTTCGACTTGGAGGTGTAGGCGGCACCGACGACACCCAGGCCCATCTGCATGGCCAGCTTGCCGTTGCCCTTCTCGTTCACCAGGCGCTGGAGCCCCACGGTGCCGCCCGCCCCGGGCAGGTTGTACACCTGGACCCCGGACGCCACCTCGGAGTCCTGCATCACCTGGGCGACGGTCCGGGCGGTCACGTCGTACCCGCTGCCCGGGGTGTTGGGCACCATCAGGCGCAGACCGGTGGTGGCCTTCGAACCGCCGTTCCCCGAATCCTCCTTCTCCGCGGTGGCACCGCAGGCGCTCACGGCGATCATCGACACAGTGGCAAGAGCGCCGAGAAGTGCGGCTCTGCGAGTTCTCATGGCTCATCTCTTTCGCTCGGGCTGGTCCGGCGCCATGATTGTGCGGATTCTCGGACAGCCCGTCTGCCTTGTGTGACCATTGAAGGTTGAGTTCATTGTGGTCGTGAGATCGCGCCGCCCCACGCTCGCCGGTGAGCTGCTGGTGCTCCAGCTCGCCATCGTGGTGATCGTGCTGGTCGCGGTGGCCGCCGTCTCGCTGGCCCAGTCCAAGGCGACGTTCGACCGGGTCGAGGGCCGCCGGGTGACCATCCTCGCCGAGGAGATGGCCGGCAACCCCCTGCTGCGCACCCAGCTCGTGCTGCCCGCGCCCGGTGAGGTGCTGGCACCGCTGCTCCAGACCACGCGGACCCGCTCGAACGTCACCTCGGTCACCGTCGCCGACGCGGACGGCGAGATCGTGGCCGCCACCAACCCCACCCTGATCGGCACCCGGCTCCCCGTCGAAGGGACGAACGTCGCGCGGGCCCGCGGCTGGTCGGGAGAGCTTCCGGTGGCCGGAAGCCGGGAACTGGTGGCGCAGGCGCCGGTGCTCGCCGAGCACGACGACCAGGTCGGCGAGCACATCGGCACGGTCATGATCGGACGGGCCTCACCGACGGTCTGGCAGCGCCTCAGCGGCGCCTCCTCCTATCTGCTCGCCTACCTCGGCATCGCGAGCGTGCTCGGCGTGGCCGGGTCCTGGCTGCTCGCCCGCCGCATCAAACGCCAGACCCTCGGGCTCGAACCCCGCGAGATCGCCGGTCTCGCCGAGCACCGAGAGGCCATGCTGTTCGGGCTCGCCGAGGGCGTGATCGCCCTCGACCCACGGCTGCGGCTCACCCTGGTCAACGAGGTCGGCCGCGCCCTGCTCGACCTGCCCGAGAGCTGCGTCGGGATGAGCCTGGCCGATCTGGGGATCGAGGGCAGGCTGTACGACGTCCTGGCCGGGACCGGCGGTGAGCGCGGCGCCGAGCAGCGCGACGAGGTGGTCGTGCGCCGAGGCCGGGTGCTGGTGATGAACCGCATGGACGTCACCAAGGACGGCCACCGCCTCGGCTCGGTGACGACCCTGCGCGACCGCACCGAACTGGCGCGGATGGAGCGGGAGTTGGGGTCCTTCCGCAGCAGCACCGAGCTGCTGCGCGCCCAGGCGCACGAGTTCTCCAACCAGTTGCACACCATCTCCGGGCTCATCCAGATCGGCGAGCACGACGAGGTCGTACGGTATGTCCGCGCCCTGCGCAAGCACCGCGAGTCGCTCGATCTGACCCTCACCAGCCGGGTCCGGGACCGGGCCGTCGCCGCGCTGCTGATGGCCAAGTCCGCGCTGGCGTCGGAGCGGCGGGTACAGCTGCGGATCTCCGAACGCACGGCCCTGGACCGGCTGGAGCCGATGGACTCCGCGGACGTGGCCACCGTGCTCGGCAATCTCGTCGACAACGCCCTGGACGCGGCGGCGGCCTCGGAACGTGCCGACGGCGCCTGGGTGGAGGTCGAACTCAGCCAGGACGCCTCCTGCGTGGAGATCGTGGTCCGGGACTCCGGCCCCGGGGTGGCTCCCGAGCTCGCCCAGGAGGTCTTCTCGCACGGCTTCACCACGAAGGCCGCGCAGGGCGGTACCCGGGGGATCGGCCTGGCCCTCACCCGGTTGGTCTGTACGCGCAGGGGCGGCGAGGTGTCGGTGACCAACACAGAGACGGGCGCGGTGTTCACGGCTCGGATGTCCGTGGGCCGGCCGGCCGAGAAGGAGACGGAGGAGGTCCGGTGATCGACGTACTCGTGGTCGAGGACGACTTCATGGTGGCGCGCGTCCACCGAGGATTCGTCGACAGCGTCGAGGGCTTCCGTGTCGTCGGCACGGCGAACTGCGGAGAGCAGGCCCTCACCGCCGTCGCCGAGCTGGAGCCCGACCTCGTGCTGCTCGACCTCTACCTGCCCGACATGTTCGGCCTGGACGTCGTCCCCCGGCTGCGGACCGCCGGTCACGACTGCGACGTGATGGTCATCAGCGCCGCCCGCGAGGCGGAGGCGGTGCGCCGTGCCGTACGCCAGGGCGTCGTGGACTACCTGCTGAAGCCGTTCGACGCCGAGGAACTCAAGGACCGGCTGGAACGCTACAGCGCCCGGCGCGGCGACCTGTGCGTCGGCACGGTGAGCGGACAGGCCGAGGTGGACCGGGCGCTGGGCCGCGTCGCCGCGCCGACGGTGGCGCCCACGCTGCCGAAGGGCATGAGCGTGGAGACCTCTGAGCTGGTCGAGCGCGCGCTGCGCGCGGTCGAGGGAAACCTCTCCGCCGCGGAGTGCGCGGAACGGGTCGGCATCTCCCGGGTCAGCGCCCGCCGCTACCTCGAACACCTCGCCGTCACGGGCCGCGCGGTGGTGTCGCTGCGCTATGGCCACGCGGGGCGTCCTGAGCGCCGGTATCACTGGAATGGTGCGTGAGTGAACAGGCGGGCGGGTGGCAGCGGTTGGTGACACCCGTCGTGGGTGCGCGGCTCAGCGCGGCGCCAGCGCGGCGAAGGCCTCGTCGAGGAGGGTGATCAGGTCGAGTCGGCCGTCGGAGGCCGTCCAGTGGTCGAGGGCGACCTGGAGGCAGTCGATCGCGGCGGCCGCCCGCACTGTCTGGCCCAGTGTCGGTTGCCCCTCGCCGCCGGACCGTTCGGCCAGCGCCTCGACCAGCGCGGGCCGCCAGCTGTGCTGCTTCTCCCGATGCCGGGCGCACAGGGCCGGGGTCTCCCGGACCAGCCGGGTCGTCGCCAGCGAACCCTCCGGGTCCTCGTGGTACCGCTCGATGACGGTGTCCATCGCACCCCGCAGCGCCGTCCACTCGTCCTCGTCCGCCGGCCGGGCGCGCAGCGCGTCGGCGACCCGGCGGTCATGGCCCTCGAAGGCGCCGAGGACGGCGTCCTCCTTGGTGCCGAAGTAGCGCAGGAAGGTACTGCGCGACACCCCGGCGGCCGCCGCCAGGTCGTCGAGAGTGACCTTGTCGAACCCCTCGCGACGGAACAACTCGAAGGCCACCTGGGCCAGTTCGGCCCGTACGGCGGCCCGGGCGATGTCTCTGGTGTTCGTACGCGCTGCTCCGGTCACCCCGTGATCGTACCGCCCTCCCGACTCTCACTTGCAGGAGTGACACTCAATGGCTAGCGTGACACTCAGTTCCACATTGGACATCAAGCACCATGGAGGCGTGACCCCGTGCCCCAGACCCTCGGACTCATAGGCTGCGGAATGATCGGCGGCGCCATCGCCCGGATCGCCGTGGCCGCCGGACTGGACGTCGTCCTGAGCAACTCGCGCGGCCCCGAGACCCTCACCGGCCTCGTCGCCGAACTCGGCGGACAGGCCCGCGCGGCGACGCCCGTCGAGGCCGCCCGTGCCGGCGACCTGGTGGTCGCCGCCCTGCCGCTGAAGGCCTACGCGCAGCTCCCGGCCGACGAGCTCGCGGACCGGATCGTCATCGACGCGATGAACCACGTCCCGCAGCGCGACGGAACCCTCTCCGAGCAGGCCTCCGACGATCTCGCCTCCAGCGTGCTGGTGCAGCGGCACCTGCCCGGCGCCCGGGTGGTGAAGGCCTTCTCCACCATCGACTTCCACCACCTGGTCACCCTCGCCCGTCCCGCCGGCGCCCCCGACCGCAGCGCCCTGCCCGTCGCCGGTGACGACGCCGGGGCCAAGGCCGAGGTGGTCGCGCTCCTCGACGCGCTCGGCTACGACGCGGTGGACATCGGCGGCCTCGCCGACAGCGGGCGCGTCAAGCCCGGCAGTCCGGCGTACGTCCAGCCGTACATGGGGGAGCGGCCCGAGGGGCTGAGCCAGGAGGAGGCGCGACGGTGGTTCCTCGCGAGCCCAGGGGTGCCGGTGCCGGCCGCCCGGGTGAAGGAACTGGTCGAGTCCGGGAGCGCCGCCGCATGAGCACGATGATCGACATCCCCACGCAGGACGGCACCGCCGACGCCTATCTCGCCCACCCGGACGACGGCGCCCCGCACCCCGCGGTCCTGCTGTACATGGACGCCTTCGGACTGCGCCCGCACCTGAAGGGCATGGCGGACCGGCTCGCCTCGGCGGGCTACACCGTCCTCGTCCCCAACGTCTTCTACCGCTCCGGCCGGGCACCCCTGGTGGAGCTGCCCGACTTCATCAACCCGGCGGAACGCCCGGAGATCATCGCGAGCCTCCGCCCGGCCGCCCTCAGTCTCACCCCCGAGGGCGCCATGCGGGACGCGGCCGTCTACCTCGACTGGCTCGCCGAGTCCCCGCTGACCACCGACGGCAAGGCGGGTGTCACCGGCTACTGCATGGGCGCGGGGCTCGCCCTGCGCACCGCCGGCACCCACCCCGACCGCATCGCGGCGGCGGCCGGCTTCCACGGCGCCTTCCTCGCCACCGACGCCCCCGACAGCCCCCACCTGCTCGCCGACCGCATCACCGCCGAGCTCTACTTCGGCCACGCGGACCAGGACTCCACCAACCCCGCCGAGCAGATAGCCCGCCTCGACAAGACC
This sequence comes from Streptomyces sp. NPDC001536, assembly GCF_042894505.1. Classification (NCBI taxonomy): domain Bacteria; kingdom Bacillati; phylum Actinomycetota; class Actinomycetes; order Kitasatosporales; family Streptomycetaceae; genus Streptomyces; species Streptomyces sp. NPDC001536. Next base: position 154,815 of record NZ_JBIAVQ010000016.1, on the reverse strand, counting down.
CTCACCCAGGCCGGAGTCCGCCACCGCACCGAGGTCTACCCCGGCGCCCACCACGGCTTCACCCAGGCCGACACGGCGATGTACAGCGCCGAGGCGACGGACCGCCATTGGACCGCGCTGCTGGAGCTCCTGGGCCGCACGCTCTGAGCCGGACGCCGGCCGCCAGGGCGTGTTGGGCTCGCAGAATATATCGGCAGCCGATATATTCTGTTCCATGGCATCGAGGAACATGACACAGGCGGCGTTCTTCGTCCTCACCGCCCTGGCGGACGAGCCGCGGCACGGTTACGGCATCCTGCGCGAGGTCGAGGAACTCTCCGACGGCGCGGTGCAGATGCGGGTCGGCACGCTGTACGGCGTGCTCGACCGGCTCACGGCGGACGCGCTGATCGTGCTGGACCGCGAGGAGGTCCACGACGGCCGGCTCCGGCGCTACTACCGCCTCACCGACGAGGGCATGCGGGCCCTGGACGCCGAGGCCGAGCGGATGGCCGCGGGCGCCAGCGCCGCCAAGCGGCGGATCGCCGAGGGCCGCAAGGCCACCGGCACCCCGCCGGTCACCGGACCGGGACTCGCGGGAGGCCTCGCATGACGACCCTGCTCGAAGCGCGCTACCGCACCGTGCTGCGCCTGCTCCCCGCCTACTACCGCAGGGACCGCGAGGAGGAGATGGTCGAGGTCTATCTGTGGGACGTCGACCGCGACACCCAGGACCAGAGCAGGCCCACGCTCGGGGAGGTGGCCAGCATCGCCGCGCTCGCCGTGCGCAGCAGGCTGGCCGGCGTCGGCGCGCCCCGGCGCTACGCCCTGCTCGGCTCGGCCGTCCGGCACTTCGCGCTGTACGCCGTACTGCTCCAGGCGGCCGCCGTCGTCTCCGACGAGATCCTGCGGGTGACCTGGTCGGCCACCCGCGGCGCGCGTGAATGGGACCTGTTCCTGACGGGCTTCACCGGTCGCGGCCCGCTGGATACCGTCGTCGCCGTCGCCGGCTGGGTGCTGCCGTTGCTGTGGACGGTCGGGTTCTTCGCCCTCGTCCACGAGCGTCGGCGGCTGGCCCGGGCCGCCGTTGTGCTGGCGGCGCTGCCCTCGCTGTGGCCGCTGATCGGGCCGCTGGTGAGCGACTGGTCGGCGTCCGACCCGTGGTTCGCCACCGCCAACGCGCTGTTCGCCTGGCTGCCGGCCCTCGCCATGTGCGCCGCCTACCACCGCGACGCCCCCCGGCCCGCGCTGCCGGGCGATGCCCCCGGCCTCGCCTTCCTGGCCTGCTGTGTCGTCACGGGCGCCTCCGTCGCCGTCCTGCCCGCCATGGCCGACATCGCCTGGGCGCCCGCGACCTGCTTCGTGCTCGCCGTCCTGGGCTGGCTGCTGCTGGGCACCCGCCGCGCGGAAACCGGCGCCGGAAGCAGTGCCCTGGCCCTGGCCGTACTGGGCCTGCTGATCCTCGTGGTGCGGGTCGCGGCACTGTTTCCGTGGCTCGGCTTCCCCCTGCCCACGGTGTTCCTCGTCGGCGCGGTCGCCCAGGCGGCCGCGCTCACCCTGCTGGTCGTGGTGCTGGGGATGGTTGCCAGGCGCGACCTCAGCTGTGGAACTTGATGTAGCCGTTCCGGTCCGGGTCGGAGCCGCTCTTGGTGTAGGAGTGCACGTCGGCCCGGCTTCCGGACGGCTTGTAGAGGTAGATCGTGTCCTTGTCGTTGTTCCAGATGAAGTTGCAGTTGTCGCGGTAGACGACGTTCTTGGCGTCGGAGTCGCCGCCGTTGCCGCCGCGGAGCTTCACATAGTCACCGGGCTGGAGATAGTGGTTCGCGGTGAACTCGAAGAAGTTGCCGACCGCGTCCTCGACGACGTAGCCCTTCAGGTTCACGGTCTTGGTCGACGAGTAGTTCTTGACGGTCAGATACTCCTCGTCGGTGTTCCCGGTGGAGCAGTTGTTGGAGTCGCTGCCGGGCGCGTCGTACTGGACGCCGCGGATCTTCAGCGCGGACGTGTACTCGGCGGCCTGGGCCGGTACGGCCGTGAGCGCGATCAGTGTGCCCGCGGCGGCGGCGGTCGTGGCGGCAAGGCGTATACGCATGACAAGGCCCCCCTTGTGAAGGTTCGGTGAAGAAGAACCTGGAGCGTATACAGCCTCCCTGTGTGATCAGGGCCGATTCCCCGAAACGTGACCTTCAGTGCGGATACGCGCGCGGCGGCCGCTGTCGTGGCAGTTCGTCACGGAACTCCGCGATGACGGAACTGATCTGGCGCATCAGCGCGGTGTTCTCCAGGCGGTCGAGGTAGAGGTTGCGGCGGGCGAGGGTCAGGGCGTCCACGCAGAAGTACAGGGCCATGAGCGGGTTGATGAACAGCTCGCTGTTTCGGGTCCGTGCGGTGAAGCGGACGTCTCCGAAGTCGCCGCGCACGGCCGCGGCTATGGAGCCGTTGACGATGCTCGGATAGTCCGGGGTGCACTCCTGGGCGTGGGTCACCGCGTCGAGGTAGAGGGCGCCTTCGCGGCTTTCGTGCGGCAGTGAGAACGCGCCCAGGTATCCGCCCTCGCGGTCCAGCGCGGCCAGGTTCTCCAGGACCAGGGAGTGGTTGACGCCGTGATAGGCGTCCACGCCGAACCCGAGGCACGCCACCAGCCGTTCGGGTATCCCGTCCAGCCCGGCCACCGCGGCCAGACTCGCCATGTCCTCCTCCGGGGTGCCCAGTCCGTGCTCGTCGCCCCGCAGAAGGATGTCGGTCCCGCCGTCCACCAGCACGATCGCGTCGACCGGGCCCAGGTGGTCGAGGAGTCGGCGATAGGCGGCCCGCAGCGGCTGTACACCGGAGCGCGGGAAGGCGTACACCGTCGCCGGCAGGCCCTGGCGTTCCAGCCACTGCGCGAGCGAGCGCTCGGGGAAGTAGTCGCCGCGGGCGGCGGTGTCGGGGCGCACGGCCGCGACGTCCTCGTCCAGCCACACGTCCAGATCGAGGCCGTACAGATCCGCGAACGAGAGGTTGGCCAGGTGCACTTCTTTTCCGGCCGACCTCAGCGCGAGGGCCAGCGGAAGGCCGGCGTAGATGTCGAAACCGCCACCGGCACCGGCGACGAGCACCCGTCGCGCGGTACGCAGACGGGTGAAGAGGGCAGGCTCATGGAGGGAGAACACCGCAGGACGCTAACAGGTGATCTTCCGGCCACGGGGTTGTGGGAGCGCTCCCAACTATGCAGGATGCTGCGATGACTTCGTCAGCCGTGATTCGCTCGTACCGCCCCGAGGACCGGGCCGCCCTCGAGGACATCTGCATCCGCACCGCGCACAACGGCCTCGACAGCCGCCCCGTGTACGAGGACCCCGCGATCCTTCCGGTGATCTTCGCGACTCCTTACGCGGAACTGGAGCCGGAGCTCGTGTTCGTGCTGGACGACGGGCGGGGGCAGCCGGTCGGCTACATCCTCGGCACCGCCGACACCCCCCGCTTCGCCGCCGACTTCCGCGAGAAGTGGCTCCCGCTGGTCGCCGACCGCTACCCGGAACCCAGCGGCCCGCCCACCACCCCCGACGAGGTGATGATCCCGCTGCTGCACCACCCCGAGCGCATGGTCGTCCCCGAACTCGCCGCCTATCCCGCCCACTTGCACATCGACCTGCTCCCCGAGCAGCAGGGCCGCGGTCACGGCCGTGAGCTGATGCGGACCTTCCTGCGGGCCCTGCGGGACCGCGGGGTGCCGGCCGCGCATCTGGTGATGGCGACGGCCAACGTCCCGGCCCGCGCCTTCTACGACCGCCTCGGCTTCCACGAGATCGACGTCCCGGACCTCGGCGGTCACGTCGCCTGCCTCGGACGTACGACGGGAGAACTCGATCGTCTCTAGCGGGCGTTGGAGTACGGGCATGGGGGCTTCGCACAACTGAAACGCGGGGCGGGGCCGGGGTACGCACCCCCGGCCCCGCCCCGTCGTACGGGTCAACTCGCTTACGCGCCGCTGGCCTTGAGCATGTCCTCACGCTCGACGAGCTTCACGCGCTCGCGGCCCTGCGGCTCGCCCAGCGCCTTCTCGGCGGCGTCCAGCTTGTACCAGCCCTCCCAGGTGGTGACGCGGAGCTCGCGCTCGGCGAGGAACGCCTCCACGGCCTCCGGCTCGGGGGAGACCGGTGTCTGCAGACGGCTGTTCGCGAAGTCGTCCAGCAGGTTCGCCACGGTCTCGTTGGCGTCGCCCTTGGTGTGGCCGATGAGGCCCACCGGACCGCGCCGGATCCAGCCGGTGACGTACACCGACTGAAGGTGCGCGCCGCTCTCCTGGATCACGCGGCCGCCCTCGTCCGGGACGGTGCCCGAGCCGATGTCCCAGGGCAGCTTGGGGAGCTTGTCGGAGAGGTAACCGACCGCGCGGTAGACCGCGTTGACGTCCCAGTCGGTGAACTGGCCGGTGCCCTTGACGTTGCCGGTGCCGTCCAGCTCGGTGCGCTCGGTGCGCAGACCGACGACCTTGCCGTCCTCGCCGAGTATCTCCGTCGGGGACTCGAAGAAGTGCAGGAAGAGCTTGTGCGGGCGGTCGCCGATGTCGCGGATGGCCCAGTTCTCCAGGGTCTTGGCGACCATGTCGACCTGCTTGTTGCCCCGCCGCTCGGCGATCGAGCCCTCGTCGTAGTCGATGTCCTCGGGGTTGACGATGACCTCGATGTTCGGCGAGTGGTCCAGCTCGCGCAGCTCCATCGGGCTGAACTTCGCCTGCGCCGGGCCACGGCGGCCGAAGACGTGGATCTCGACGGCCTTGTTCGCCTTGAGGCCCTCGTAGACGTTCGGCGGGATCTCGGTCGGCAGCAGCTCGTCCGCCGTCTTCGCGAGGATGCGGGAGATGTCGAGCGCCACGTTGCCCACGCCCAGGACGGCGACCTTCTCGGCCTCCAGCGGCCAGGTGCGCGGGACGTCCGGGTGGCCGTCGTACCAGGAGGCGAAGTCGGCGGCGCCGTAGGAGCCGTCGAGCTCTACACCGGGGATCTTCAGCTCGCGGTCCGCCATGGCGCCGGTCGAGAAGATCACACCGTCGTAGAACGCGCGCAGGTCGTCCAGGTGGATGTCGGTGCCGTAGTCCACATTGCCGAAGAGACGGACCTGCGGCTTGTCGAGGACCTGGTGCAGGGCCTTGATGATGCCCTTGATGCGGGGGTGGTCGGGCGCGACGCCGTACCGGATCAGCCCGAACGGGGCGGGCATCCGCTCGAAGATGTCGATGGACACACCGGGCTCGGCGGCCACGTCGGACTTGAGCAGAGCGTCGGCGGCGTAGATGCCGGCCGGGCCGGCGCCGACGATGGCTACCCGCAGGGGGCGGGGCATGATCAGGTTCCCTTCGAGTGGCGACAAGCGATCTCGTCGGGAAGCCTAAACTAAGGCAAGCCTAAGCTGGTACGCGGGTCCGATCTATGAGCTCATAAGGCTACTTTATGACCTCGACGGGCTCCGCGAGCACCCTCTCACGGCGTACGGGAACTCGATCGCGGGCATCGGCCAACAGCAGTCGACCATGCCCATGACTTCGAGGGAACCGCATGCAATCGACAGGCGATCCGTGCGTCGGAGACCTTCCCGACGTCGTTCCCCGTGACGGCGTCGAGACCGACGCCTCGGTCGTCGAGCGTTCGCGGGAGGAGCCCGATGCCTTCGAGATCCTCTTCCATCGATACGCCGACGACATCCACCGCTACGCGGCCCGACGGCTCGGTGCCGAGGCGGCCGACGATCTGATGGCCGAGACCTTCGTCATCGCGTTCCAGCAGCGCCACCGCTACGACCTGTCGCGGCCGCAGGCGCGCCCGTGGCTCTACGGGATCGTCACCAACCTCGTCGGCCAGCACCGGCGTGCCGAGGCGCGGCGGTTGCGGGCGTTCTCGCGCGTCGCCTCGACGGGGACCGGTGACGGCGGCGAGGCCCTGGCCGACCGGGTCGTGGCGAGGGTCGGCGCCGAGCACTCCCGGGCCCAACTGGCGGGCGCGCTCGCGAAATTGCCCGCACGGTACCGGGACGTGCTGCTGGTGATCGCCTGGGGCGATCTCGACTACGCCGAGGCCGCGGAGGCGCTCGGCATCCCCGTGGGCACGGTGCGCTCACGGCTCAACCGGGCGCGGACCAGGCTGCGCGAAGCACTGGGCGGGTCGGACCCCACAGCCCTTCACGAGGAGAACGAGGAGACCGATCGTGGATGACCTCACCGCGGTACGCGAGATGGAGGCCGACGTGGCCCCGCTCACCGACGCCGCCCGGACCGCCGCCCGTGCCCGACTGCGGCGCGCCATCGTCCGCGAGGGCCGCTCGGGTGCGCTGTCGCGGCGGATCGTGCTCAGGGTCGCGGTGGCCGGGACGGCCGCGGCGGCGGTCGCCGGCGGCGTGGTCGTCGCCAACCGGGGCGGGAGCGAGACGGCGGACACGCCGCGGCTGACCACGCTGAGCGCGGCGCAGCTGCTGCGCCGGGCCGCGGACCGGACGCGGGCCGACGGCGCCGGGATCCCGATTCCCCGCGATGACCAGTACCTGTACACCAGGACGTACATCACCCGGACCTATGTGAAGGGCGGGAAGCGCAGGACCTGGACGGACGAGAGCTGGATGTCCGTGGACGGCTCCAAGCCCTCCAGGCGCCAGGAGTACGGCAAGGTCCACCACGATCCCCCGCTGGGCGAGCATGAGGTGATGTGGCCGCCCACCGAGTACGCCAAGCTGGCGAAGTGGCCGACGGATCCCGAGAAGCTTCTCAAGACGCTCAATCTGGGAGGCGGCCGGCCCGGCAAGATGGCGTTCGGACAGGCCTGTCTGCTCATGCAGGGGCCACGGGTCATGCCGCCCGGCCTTCAGGCCGCGACCTTCGAGGCGCTCGCGCGGATTCCCGGCATCCGTATCGACCGCCGGGCCGTGGACGCCCTCGGGCGCCAGGGGGTCGCGGTCTCCTATCCGGAGATGGACTTCTCGTTCATCTTCGATCCGAAGACCTACGTCTATCTGGGGCTGCGGGTGAAAGGCAGCACCGGGTACCCGGTCGACGGGAAGCTGAAGCACCGTGACTGGTACCACGAGATGCGCGCTCGGGAGGAGTTGGGCGTTGTCGACCGCATCGGACAACGCCCGTAGTCCTGCTCCCGGTCAGCCGATGTGGTAGCTGTCCCCGTACACCTTCCAGTCCAGCGGCGGGTTCAAGTCGAGGTTGCCCGCGCGCAGGAAGATCCGCTGGGCCGTGTCGACGCGGCTGGTGTCGCTGTGGGCCTCCTCCTGCTTCATGGCCCACACCCGCGCGTCCAGGAAGGCGTGGAGGTAGGTCACCTCGTCGCCGCCCTGGGCCGGCGGCCGGGCCCGGTTCAGGGCGCGCCTGCGGATGTTGCGGAAGCTGGTCGGGTCGGTGCCGTCGCCGTGCATCACGATGGCGTCGTAGTAGGCGAACTGGCCCAGCACCCGCAGCCCGTCGGCCTTGCCCTGGCGGACGGCGGGGTCGAAGTACACGCGGTCGCGCTCGTCGTTCTGCGCCTGTCGGAACACCTGGTCCTGGGCGGCCCGGCGCCAGTCCCGGGGGAAGTTCGGGTCGAGCCCGTCGTGCGAGTCCGTGCCGTCGACCCGGCGGAGCGCGGGCAGATAGGGGGCGAGGACGTTGCCGGGGCGGCGGTCGGCGTAGAGCTCGACGAGGTCGAGCATGTCGCCGGTGCCGGAGCAGAAGCCGATGATCCCGGCGGTGTAGCCGCGGCCGTCGCCGATGTCCTCGATGTACTTGTACTGCGCCTTCCAGTCGAGCGAGGAGTTCTCCGCGCTCGACACCAGCTGCATGGCGATCTCCTTCTTCGCCGGGTCGTCGAGTCCGGTCGCGGTGGTGCGGACTGCGGCGGCCTCGGAGGTGAGCAGGGGGACGGTGACGGCGGACGCGCCGAGCAGGCCGAGGAGGGCACGGCGGGACATGTGTTTCACGGCGGCTCCAAAAGGAGGTGGGGGGTGGGGAGTTGGCCGTACGTGAACTGATAGGAAGGTTTACTATCAGAGGCACGACACAATGAACACCCGTCGCGTCAAAGGTTCGTACCTATGAACAAGGCGCCGCCTACGGCAGCGGCTGCTCCGCCCAGATGACCTTGCCCTCGGGCGTGTACCGCGTGCCCCAGCGCTCGGCGAGCTGCGCGACGAGGAACAGGCCGCGGCCGCCCTCGTCCGTCATCGCCGCGTAGCGCAGATGGGGCGAGGTGCTGCTGCTGTCGAAGACCTCGCAGATCAGACTGCGGTCGCGCAGCACCCGGACCCGGATCGGCTCACCGCCGTAGCGGATCGCGTTGGTCACCAGTTCGCTCAGGATCAGCTCGGTGGCGAACTCCAGCTCCTCCAGCCCCCATCGGGACAGCTGACGGGTGACATCGGCACGCACCTGTGCGACGGCCACCGGGTCGGACGGCACGTCCCACTCGGCGACCCGGTCCGCGTCGAGCGCCCGGGTGCGCGCCACGATCAGGGCGATGTCGTCGACCGCGCGCGAGGTGAGCCGGGAGTCGAGCACGGTCCGGCAGGTGTCCTCGGGCGAGTCACCGGCCCGCTCCAGGGCGGCCCGCAGGAGATCCAGGCCTACGTCGATGTCCCGCTCCCGGTCCTCGACCAGCCCGTCCGTGTAGAGCACGAGACGGCTGCCCTCGGCCAGGTCGAGGTCGGCCGTCTCGAACGGCAGGCCGCCAAGACCCAGCGGGGGACCGGCGGGCACGTCCGGGAACTCCACGCTGCCGTCGGGATGGATCAGGGCGGGCGGCGGGTGGCCGGCGCGGGCGACGGTGCAGCGCCGGGAGACCGGGTCGTAGACGGCGTACAGACAGGTCGCTCCGGTGACCGGGGCGCTCTCGCCGTCCTGGGTCTCGTCCTGGTCGATACGGCCGACCAGTTCGTCGAGCAGGACCAGCAGTTCGTCGGGCGGGAGGTCGAGCGCGGAGAAGTTGTGGACCGCGGTGCGCAGCCGGCCCATCGTCGCCGCCGCGTGCAGGCCGTGGCCGACGACGTCCCCGACGATGAGCGCGACCCGGGCACCGGACAGCGGCAGGACGTCGAACCAGTCGCCGCCCACACCCGCCTGCGCGGGAAGGTAGCGGTAGGCGATGTCGAGGGCGTTCTGCTCGGGCAGGTTGCGCGGCAGCAGACTGCGTTGCAGCGTCACCGCCATGGTGTGCTCGCGGGTGTAGCGGCGGGCGTTGTCGATGGAGACCGCGGCCCGGGTCACCAGCTCCTCCGCCAGGGCGAGTTCGTCGGTGTCGAAGGGCTCGGGCTTCTCCGAGCGCCAGAAGTTGACCACGCCCAGGACCAGGGCGCCCGCGCGCAGCGGCACCGCGATCAGCGAGTGGATGCCGAACTCCAGGACCTGCGCGGTGCGTTCGAGGTCCTGGGCCCGCCAGCCCGGGGACTCGGCCAGGCGCGTCTCCAGGACCGCCTGCCCCGAGTGCAGCGCGCGGATCTGCGGGGAGGTCGGGACGAGGCGCATCCGGTCGCCCACCGAGTGGAGCGGTGCGTCCTTGCGGATCCCGCTGAACGCGGTGCGGCGCAGATCGGTGCCCGAGTCCGGCTGTCCGCCGCTCAGTACGGCGTCGAACAGGTCCACGGTGACGAAGTCCGCGAACCGGGGCACGGCCAGCTCGGCCAGTTCCTCGGCAGTCCGGGTCACGTCCAGGCTGGTGCCGATGCCCACCCCGGCGTCGTACAGCATGTTCAGGCGCTCCCGGGCGGTCTCGGCCCGGCCGGACAGGGCCCGCAGTTCCGTCGAGTCGCGCAGCGTCGCCACGCTGCCGGCGGGGCCGCCCTCCAGGTCCGTGAGCCGCTGGTTGACGGCCAGCAGCCGGTCGCCGACCAGGTGCACCTCGTCCGTCGCGACCCGCCCCGAGGCCAGCAGCTCGGCGGTGTCCGCCGGAAGGCCCAGTTCGAGGACGTGCCGGCCCTCGGCGTCGGCGGGCAGATGGAGCAGCCGCTCGGCCTCGTCGTTGGCGAGCAGCAGCACGCCCTCGCCGCTCACGATGAGCACGCCCTCGCGCACCGCGTGCAGCACGGCGTCGTGATGCTCGTACATCTTGGTCATCTCGTGCGGCCCCAGACCGTGGGTCTGGCGCTGCAACCGCCTGCTGACCAGGAACGTGCCCGCGGTGGCCAGGGCGAGGCCGCCCGCCGCGGCGCCCAGCAGGAGCGGCATCTGCTCGTCCGCGGTACCGCCCACGTGCTCCGTGGTGATGCCGGCCGACACCAGGCCCACGACCTTCCCGTCGGGGTCCTTGACGGGGACGACGGCCTGCACCAGCCGCCCGATGGTTCCGTCGATCTCCTCCGTCACGACCTGTCCCGCCAGCGCGGGCGCCAGGGTGCCGACGAACTTCTTCCCGATACGGTCCGGCTTGGGATGCGTGTAGCGGGTCCCGTCGGTGTCCATGACCACGATGAAGTCCACGCCGGTCGCCTTGCGCGCCGCTTCGGCCCGCGGCTGGAGGACCGCTGTGGGATCGGGGGACTCGAGGGCCTCGACGGTGCCCGGCGCGTTGGCGAACGCCTCGGCGACCGCGACCGAACGATTGCGGGCCTCGGTCGTGCTGTCGTGCCGCACCTGCAACACCAGCGCCACCACGGCGGCCACGACCAGCAGCAGGACGATCACGACCTGCGATACGAACACCTGTCCAGCGACGCTGCGTCCGCCCAAGGCGGACCGGACTTCGGCGACTCGCCCGCGCCGCGACCGGCCGGCGTCACGCTGCGAGTGTCGGGCCATGTGCCATGTCTACACTGCACGGCCCCAGGAGGCGAGAGGCGTCACACACCGTGACAGAACAGCTACGGCGTCTCACCGCTGCCGCCGGCGGGTGGCGAGCAACAGCGCGATGTCGTCGGGCCGGTCGGCGGCGTCCCGGGCCGCCGCGGTGAGCCAGTCGGCCACGCCCGCCAGCCGTGCCGTGGGCGCTCCGGCCCGGGCGAGGGCCACCCGCAGCGCGTTGATGCCGTCGTCGATGTCGACGCCCGGACGCTCCACCAGACCGTCGGTGTAGAGCGCCAGGACGGCGCCCGGCTCGATCCGCAACTCCGTGACCGGGTAACGGGCCTCCGGGTCCACACCGAGCACGACGCCGCCGGGCAGGTCGAGGACACGGGTGCTGCCGTCGGGATTGCGCAGCAGGGGCGGCGGATGGCCCGCGCGGGCCACCCGGGCGAGCCCGGTGACCGGGTCCAGACGGATGTAGCAGCAGCTGGCGAACTGGCCCGGGTCGAGGTCGATGAGGAGATGGTTCGTGCCGCTCATCACCTCGTCGGGCGGCCGGTCGCCGAGCGCGAACGCCCGTACCGCGCTGCGCAGTTGCCCCATCGTCGCGGCGGCCTGCACGCCGTGGCCCTGGACGTCCCCGATGACCAGGGCCAGACCGTCGCCCGCCTCGACGACGTCGTACCAGTCCCCGCCCACCTCCATGCCCTGGGTGCCGGGCAGATAGCGGCCCGCGGTCTCCACCAGCGGATGCTCGGTCAGCCGGCGGGGGAGCAGGGCCTGTTGCAGACCGCGGGCGAGTGCGGCCTCGCTCTCGTAGCGCCGTGCCTTGTCCATGGCGTGGGCGATCAGCCCGGCGAGCGCGGTGAGGACCGAGCGCTCCTCGCCGGTGAAGGTGCGGGGGCGGTCGAAGCCGAGGATGCAGGAGCCGACCGGGCGCCCGGAGGCGATCAGCGGCAGGAAGGCGCGGGCGCCCTCCGTCGCGTCCAGCGGGATGCCCGGGTAGGCCTCGGTGAGCTGCTGCATCGAGTCGAAGAACAGCGGTCGGCCGGTGGTGAGCGTCTCGACGCCGGGCAGATGCGCGTCGAGACCGATGCCGTCGAACGGGGCGAGGAACCCCGGCGGGAAACCGGACTCCCACGCCAGGTACAGGTGCCGGTCCTGGAGCAGGTAGATCGCCAGTCGGCGGCCCCCGAACACGGGCAGCAGTTCCTTCATCACCACGGCCGACACCTGGCGGGCGGTGACCGCCTCGGTCAGCGCGATGGCCAGCACGATCGGGCGGTACAGCGGGGCCAGGGACGAGGTGCCGGGGTCGGCGGCCTCGGCGGAGTCCGGCATCCGGCTCGTCGGCCGCACGGTGCAGGTCAGCACGTCCGGGCCGGGATAGACCGACAGGGCCAGCCAGTCGCCCTCGTAGGCGGTGTCCAGGTCGGGCGGCCGCCGCACATGCAGATGCACCGGCTCGGGGGAGAGCAGGGCGCTGCGCAGATGGTCCTCGAAGTCGGGCTGGGCCAGCCAGGGCACGCCGTCCCACAGCGGGCGGCCCAGGAGTACGTCCCGCGGGCGGTGCAGCAGCTGTGCGGCGCGGGGATTCGCGTAGGCGACAAGGCCCAGCCGGTCCAGGCAGAACACGCCCTCCGGCAGCAGGTCGGCGGCGGCGTCGGCCGCGGAACCGGGGCCGGGATCGAGGACGAAACCCCGTACGGGCCGTGCGCCGGACGCGGTCGGGGCGGCCTCGGGGGTCCAGAACTCCATGAGCCGCAGCCCGCCGTCCGCCGTCCGCACGTACAGCGGCAGCGACGGCGTGCTCGCGGCGGCCTCCCGCAGTGCGGCGAGCACACGCGGGGCGTCGTCGGGGGCCACGGCCCGGGCCAGCGCCTCGACCGTGCCGCCGAAGTCCGTGGGGGCCACGCCCAGCAGGGCGTGCAGATGCGCGTCCGCGGTGACCACACCGGTCGCCGGGTCCCAGGCGAACCGTCCGAGCCGCCCCGCCGACGGATGCGCGGTCGGCGGCCGCACACACAACGGCTCACCGTCCCAGGCGACCGGCTCGGTGTCCCCCAGCTCCTCCAGACGCCGGGCCAGATCCTCCGCCACCCCCGCCACCCGCTCACGCTCGGCCAGCACCTCGGTGGCGTCCGCGGCCGAGGGGCGCAGCACGGTGAGGACGCCGAAGGTCGTGGACTTTCCCACGACCGGTACGTACAGCGACCCGAACTGGAACGGCAGACCCGCCGCGAACTGGGGGTAGCGGCGCATGGTCTCGGTGGCGTTCGGCAGCACGACCTGCACGCCGAGCCGGTAGGCGTCGGCGACGGGGAACGGACGGTCGGCGTGCAGCCGCCACCACGGCCGGAACAAGGGGCCCGGGAGCCCGGCGAGCACAGCGAGGCGCAGCATCCCGGAGGTGCTCGACCGCAGATAGACGCCACCGGCGTGACCACCGCCCGCGCCGATCGCCTCTGTCGAGGCGTCGATCAGCAGCGCGCCCAGCCGCCCCGGCGTCCGGTCCGTGTCCTCGCCGCTCCCAGTCATCGGCCTGCCTCGTCCCTACGCCGCCCCACGGCGACACAGCAAGAATGCGCCACGAGTGGCCTGCGGCGCATCCGGGTGGGGCAGATGCGACGGAAGTCGATCGGAGGGGCGCCGGGACCCTGCACGGTCGGCCCGCACGAAGACCCGGGTGCTGTGCGGGCGTGAGGGGCGGGGCTTGGGCCGGGGGTGCTCGGTCGGGGGACGGTTGTCAGGTCAGGCGGTAGAGGCCGGTGAGGGGCTGGCGCCCCCGCGGCCTCACGGCTGCCGCCCCGGCCTAGCATCCCGCACCCATCCGTGTACCCCGTGGCCCGGACAGACCCCGCCCGCGCCCGGCTCCCGCCCCCGGACCCGGTCCCCTGGACTCCCGCGCCCCTGCCTCGGCCCGATGCCCCCGCACCGCGACGTCGCCCCCGGCTCAGCCCCCGAGCCCCTGCAGCCCCTCGTACGCCGCCATCACCAGCTCCAGCCCCCGCTGGTCCGCCGACGGTTCGCGCATCTGGTTCGTCACGTAGGCGACCGTCATCCGGGCGGCCGGGTCGATCATGACGAGGGAGCCGCCCCAGCCGCCCCAGCCGTAGGTGGTGCCGAAGCGGCCGTAGCCGAGGCCCCAGCTCACCGGGATGCCGAGGATCCGGTCATCGCCGGTGTACTGCTCCTCGAAGGCCCGTGCGCAGCCTGCCGGGGACAGGAGTCGGACGCCGTTCAGGGTGCCCGCGCAGGCCATCGTCGACTGGACGAGGGCGACCGAGCGGGCGTTGCCGAAGCCGCTCGCCGCGGGGATCTGGGCCCGGCGCCAGGCCAGGCCGTTGCCGTCCCGGAGGCGGATCCCGGTCGCCGTGGAGGGGGCCGGGTCCTGGTCCGCGGCTCCGGCGACGTAGTCCTCGTCCTGACCGGGCGGCGGAACGCCGAGCGCGACGCGGTGGTCGTGCTCGGCGGACAGCCCGATCCGGAAGTCGGCGCCGAGCGGCCCGGCCACCTCGTCCGCGAAGAACGCGCCCGGCGTCCGGCCCGTGATCCGGCGGACGACCTCGCCGACGAGGAACCCCTGCGTCAGCGAGTGGTACCCCGCCGCGGTTCCCGGCTCCCACTGCGGGGCCAGCGCGGCCAGGCGGGCCGTGACCGCCGCCCAGTCGTAGAGCTCCTCCACCGGCCCGTCGTAGTCCGGCAGACCCGCGGTGTGCGCGAGCAGATGCCGTACGAGCACCTTCTCCTTGCCCGCCGCGGCGAACTCCGGCCAGTACCGGGCGACCGGCGCGTCCACGTCGAGATCGCCCCGGTCCGCCAGCACCAGCGCGGACAGTGCCGTCATCGTCTTGGTGACCGACCAGACGTTGGTGACGGTGTCCCGCTCCCACGGCACGGTGCGCCCGGCGTCCGCGAAGCCGCCCCAGACGTCCACCACGGGCGCACCGTCCACGAAGACCGCGACCGAGCCGCCGACATCCCCGGCGTCGAGGTACCCGGCCAGCGCGTTCGGCACGGCGGTGAACAGATCGTCGTACGAGCCCCGAATGTCTGCCATGCGCGGAATCTAGCCCGTCGGGACAGGCCGGGAGCAACCGAATTACCGACCCTCGTGATCCGCGGGCACCCCCGCCGGCCACCCATGGCTCATATCGTGGGAAGTGATGCGATATCGGCAGTGAGGCGGCAGAGCCATGGCGGACGCGCGGATCGACTACGCAGCGGTGTTCCAGGCCCTGCCCGGCATGGTGGCGGTCCTGACCCCCGAGCTGATGTACGTCGACGTCAACGAGGAGTTCGTCCGTATGACCGGCCGCAGCCGGGAGCAACTGGTCGGCCGCTATCTGTTCGACGTCTTCCCGGACAACCCCGAGGACCCGGCGGCCTCCGGCATGCGCAACCTGGCCGCCTCCCTCCAGCGCGTCCTGGCCACCGGAGAGCGCGACACCATGGCCGTGCAGCGCTACGACGTCCGGTCCCTGGAGGCGCCGGGGCGCTGGGAGGAGCGCTACTGGAGCCCGGTCAACGCCCCCGTGCTGGGCCCCGACGGCGAGGTCGTCCTCCTCGTGCACCGGGTGGAGGAGGTCAGCGAGTTCATCCGCGACCGCGGTGGCCCCGTCGGCACCCGGGCCCGGGCGCTGGAGGCCGAACTGTACATCCGCGCCCGGGAGTTGCAGGAGGTCAACGAGCGCCTGAGGAAGGCCCACGCCCGCGAGCGCGAGGTCGCCCTGGCGCTCCAGGAGGCGATGCTGCCGACACCCCGGCTGAAGGGGGAGCACCGGGCGGCCGTCCGCTACCGCCCCGCGATCGGCGCGCTGAACGTGTGCGGCGACTGGTACGACCTCGTGGACCTGGTCGGCCGCGACCGTATCGGGGTCGCGGTCGGTGACGTCGTCGGACACGGACTGGCGGCGGCCTGCGTGATGGGCCAGCTGCGCAGCGCGCTGAGCGCCGCCTCACGGGTGGCCGAGGGTCCGGCGCAGGCCCTCGACGTCCTGGGCCGCTACGCGCACGTGGTCGCCGGCGCGGAGTCCGCCACGGTGGTCATCACGTTCATCGACTTCGACGCCCGCACCATCACCTACAGCAGTGCGGGGCATCTTCCCCCGGCACTCGTCCACGCCGACGGCAAGGTCGAGTTCCTCGACGCGGCCACGGACCCGCCACTGGACGCCAGTCCCGCCCCCGTCCCGCGACCGCAGGCGACGACCTCCTTCGCCGGCGGCGCCACCCTGGTGCTCTACACCGACGGCCTGGTGGAACGCCGCCGCGAGGACATCGAGATCGGTCTGGAACGCCTGGCGGACTCCCTCACCCGCCACCGGGACGCCGATCCGGAGGACCTGGCGGACGCGGTCCTGAAGGAACTCCTCCCCACGGAGGGGGCCACGGACGACACCGCCCTGATCGTCGTACGACTGTGAGGAACCCCGGTACGTCGGTGGTGATCCGTGGCCGCGTCAGGCGGCCGGCAGGGCACGCCTGCCGAGCAGGAGCGGTGTGGCGAGGAGCAGGAGTCCGGCCACGGCGATGGCGGTGCGGGTGGTGGTGAGGGTGGCCAGCAGACCCCACAGCGCCGTCAGGGCGGCGATGGTCAGTTTGCCGCTGATGGACCAGGCGGACAGTGTGCGGGCGACGCGGTCGGGCGGGGTGTGTTCGAGGCGGTAGGTGGCCAGTACCGGATTGAAGACGCCGATGCAGGTGATGAGCCCGAGTTCCACCACCATGACCAGCAGGAGTCCGGGTACGCCCGGGCCGACGAAGGCCAGCCCCAGGGGCCAGCACACCCGAAGGGTTCCGGCGGTGACGAGGACCTTGTGCCGGCCGAACCGTGCGACCAGCCGCCGGGACAGGCGTGAGCCGATCAGTCCGCCGACACACGGCAGCGCGAAGGCGAGGCTGTACTGCCAGGGCGCGAAATGGAGGCCGCCGAGCATGAGGACGGAGAGCAGCGGGGCGGCCACCATGATCAGCCCGTTGACGAGGACGGCGTTGAGGAACAGCGGGCGCAGCACCGGGTCGCCGAGGATGAAGCGCCAGCCGTCGAGCAGGTCACGGCTCCTGATCCGGGTCCCCGTCTCGGGCCGTACGGGGCGGACCTCCTTCTTCCCGCCCATGGCGCGGATCCCGACCGCCGAGAGCAGATAGCTGACGGCGTCGGCGACGACGGTCACCACGGGGCCCAGGAGCCCGATCGCCGCGCCGCCGAGGGGCGGCCCGATCATGGTGGTGGTCCACATCGTGGCCTCGAACCGTCCGTTGGCGGCCAGCAGATCCTTCTGCGGCACCAGGGCCTTGAGGCAGGCGCCGGACGCGGCGGTGAAGGTGATGTCGGCCGCGGCGACGAACACCGACACAACCAGAAGTTGTGCGAAGCTCAGCCGGTCGAAGGCGTACGCGACCGGAACGCTCATCAGCAGCGCGCACCGGGCCAGATCCATGGCCACCATCACCGGCCGCTTGCGACGGAACTCGACCCACGGCCCGAGCGGCACCGCCACCACCGCCCCGACCGCGAGCCCCGCCGCCGCCAGCGCCGACACCTGCGCCGGACCTGCGTGCAGGACGAGAATCGCGATCAGCGGAAAGGCGTGGAGGGCAAGGGCCGTGCCGAGCGCGCTGATGCCGTACGCCGCCCACAACCACCCGAAGGCCCGCCCCATGCCGCCGCCTCTCTCCCTGATCCACGGACATCCAAGCGGTCGACGGATCGAGAGATCAAACAACCCCCGAGCGGCTCGGACACAACCAATGGTTGTGGATCTACGATGGCGGCCATGGACCTCGATGCCGTGCGGACGTTCGTGACGGCCGCGGAGACGGGACGGCTCCAGGACGCCGCCACGACCCTGTCGGTCACCCAGCAGGCGGTCTCCAAGCGCGTCGCCGCACTGGAGAAGGAGCTGGCCGTACGGCTGTTCACGCGCACCCCGCGCGGAGTGCGGCTCACCATCGACGGTCAGGCGTTCCTGCCCCACGCCCGGGCGCTTCTCGACACCGCGGAGCGGGCCATGGCCTCCGTACGGCCCGGCTCCCGCGCCCTGCGCGTGGACGTGATCGGCCGCCGGCTCGGCCCGGCCGCACTGCTGCGCGGCTTCCACCGCGCGCGCCCCGAGGTCGAACTCGACGTGGTGACCCTCTTCGACGCGAAGGAGGCACTGGCCGCCATCCGCTCCGGCACGATCGACGCCTCCTTCCGCGCCGTCACCGTCCCCGCCCGCCGCCTCCCCGACGGCATCGCGGCGACGCGGGTGTACGACGAGCCCGTCCAGCTGCTGACCGGACCGCGCCACGCCCTGGCCACGGCCCGCGAGGTCACTCCGGCACAGCTCGCCGGGCACCGCATCTGGATGCCCGGACTGGTCGCCGGTACCGAATGGGCGGCGTACTACGAGGAGTTCGCCACGGAGTTCGGCCTCACCATCGAGGCGACCGGACCGGACTTCGGCACCGATCCGCTCCTCGACACGATCGCCGAGTCCCCGCGGCTGGCCACCCTGGTCGGCGAACAGACCCGCATGGTCTGGCCCACCGACCAGGACCTGCGCCGCATCACGCTCCGCGACCCGATGCCGGTCTACCCGCACTCCCTGATCCGGCGGTCCGACAACCCCCACCCCGCCCTCAAGACGCTCCGCACCTATCTCGACAGCGCGGGGCCGGGTCGCCTCGATGCGGAGACCTGGACACCACACTGGGCGCGGTGAAGCGGCAGGGGGCGCCGCGAACGGTTACGGCGTCGCGACCGGACCGCCGTCGATCTCGGAGATCAGCGCCTCGATACGGGTCCTGATCTCGTCCCGGATCGGCCGGACGGCCTCGACGCCCTTGCCCGCCGGGTCCTCCAGAGCCCAGTCGAGGTACTTCTTGCCGGGGAAGACCGGGCAGGCGTCGCCGCAGCCCATGGTGATGACGTAGTCGGACGCCTGGACGGCCTCGGTGGTGAGGATCTTCGGCTCGGCCGCGGAGATGTCGACGCCGACCTCCTTCATCGCCTCGACCGCCGACGGGTTGACCTGGTCGCCCGGGACGGAGCCGGCCGAGCGGACCTCGATCCGGTCGCCCGCGAGATGGGTCAGGAAACCGGCGGCCATCTGGGAGCGGCCGGCGTTGTGGACGCAGACGAAGAGCACGGATGCGAGCGGGGTGTCGGACATGATGTGAAAGTATCAGCCCATGCTGACATCAGTCGACACTGATCTCATGCGGGTGCTGGCCGACCCGCTGCGCCTGAGGATCATCACCCTGCTGGCCCGCGAGACGCTCTGCACCACGCACCTGATCGAGGAGACGGGGGCGAAGCAGACCAACCTCTCCAACCATCTGAGGGTGCTGAGGGAGGCGGGTGTGGTGCAGACGGAACCGTGCGGCCGCTTCACCTACTACCGGCTCAGGCCGGAGGGCATCGCCTCGCTCGCGGGCGGGTTCGCCGAGTTGGCGGAGACCGCGCGCATTACCGCCCAGAACAACGTCAAGCGGTCCTGTCCGTGATCCGCGAAGACCTTTGTGAGGAGTCCCGTTGACCGTCACCGATGCCACGGCCGTGGCACAGCCGGAGATCACCGCCGCCCCGCGGCCCGCGCCCCTGACCGCCCGCGCGGCGGCCGAACTGCTCGGCACCGCCGCACTGGTCGCGATCGTGGTCGGCTCCGGCATCCAGGCGACCGAACTGACGCGGGACGTCGGTGTCCAGCTCCTCGCCAACTCCCTCGCCACCGTCTTCGGCCTCGGCATCCTGATCCTGCTGTTCGGCCCGGTGTCCGGGGCGCACTTCAACCCGGTGGTCACGCTGGCCGAGTGGTGGACGGCCCGACGCGGCGGCGACGGTGTCAGGGCGCGCGAGGTCGCGGTCTACGTCCCCGCGCAGATCGCCGGCGCGATAGCGGGCGCGGTCCTGGCGGACGCGATGTTCGGTGAGCCGCTGGTGAAGTGGTCCACGCACGACCGGTCGGCCGGTCATCTGCTGCTCGCCGAAGTGGTCGCCACCGCCGGGCTGATCCTGCTGATCTTCGGCCTCGCCCGTACGGACCGCCTCCGCTTCGCGCCGGTGGCCGTGGCCTCGTACATCGGCGCGGCCTACTGGTTCACGTCCTCCACGTCCTTCGCCAACCCGGCGGTGACGGTCGGGCGTACCTTCAGCGACACGTTCGCGGGCATCGCGCCGGGCTCGGTGCCGGGGTTCGTCGGTGCCCAACTCGTCGGCGGGGTGGTCGGGTTGGCCCTGGTGGCGGTGATCTTCGTACGCGGGCGGTCCGTCGGGTAGTCACCCGAAGGTGCGCAGCATCTGTCCCATCGCGGCGACCACGGACGGCTCGACCCGGTAGTACACCCAGGTGCCGCGTCGCTCGGAGGTGAGCAGTCCGGCGTCCTTGAGCTTCTTCAGGTGGTGGGAGACGGTCGGCTGGGAGACGCCGACATCGGAGATGTCGCACACGCACGCCTCGCCGCCCGCGTGCGAGGCGATCAGCGAGAACAGGCGCAGCCGCACCGGGTCGCCGAGGGCCTTGAACATCGTGGCGGTCCGCTCGGCCTCCTCGGCGGTCAGGGGCCGCTCGGTCAGGGGCGGACAGCACGGTGCCACGGCGTCGGAGGTCTCGGGTTCGAGCAGGGGCAGCGCCTCGGTGTTCGACATACGTCTATGTTGACACTTGTCGAATCAGGGGCCAAGCTGACTTCTATATCGATGAACGTCGAAGCAAAGGGGACCGTCAGTGAACGCCACCGCCATCGACCGCCTGCCCGTCGTGGTCATCGGCGCCGGACCGATCGGCCTGGCCGCCGCCGCCCACCTCGTCGAGCGCGGTATGGAACCCCTGGTCCTGGAGGCCGGCCCCACGGCGGGCGCCGCCGTGCGGGAGTGGTCGCACGTCCGTCTGTTCTCCACCTGGGGCGAGCTCGTCGACCCGGCCGCGGAGAAGCTGCTGGCCCCGACCGGCTGGATCCGCCCCGACGCCACCGCGTACCCGACCGGCGGTGACTGGGCCGAGCGGTACCTCCAGCCGCTCGCCGACGTCCTGGGCGACAAGGTCCGCTACGGCGCCCGGGTGACCGGCGTCGCCCGCGCGGGCCGGGACCGCATCGTCGACTCGGGCCGCGACGAGCAGCCCTTCACCGTGCACATCGAGACCCCGGACGGCCGCGAGGAACGCCTCACCGCCCGCGCCGTCATCGACGCGTCCGGCACCTGGTCCACACCGAGCCCGATGGGCGCGGACGGCCTGCCCGCACTCGGCGAGAAGGCGGCCGCCGACCGCGTCTCCTACCGCGTCCCCGACATCGACGACCCGGCCGTACGCGCCCGTTACGCGGGCCGGCGCACCGCCGTGATCGGCTCCGGAGCCTCCGCGTTCACCGCCCTCGCCCTCCTCGCGGACCTGGCCGTCGACGCCCCCGGCACGCACGCGGTGTGGATCCTGCGCCGGGGCATCGGGGCGAACACCTACGGCGGCGGCGAGGCCGACCAGCTGCCCGCGCGCGGGGCGTTGGGCCTGCGGGCGAAGGCGGCCGTCGAGGCCGGTCACGCGAGCGCGATCACCGGATTCCGCACGAAGGCCGTCTCGTACGACGGTGACCGACTGGTCCTCGAGTCGGAGGACGGCCACCGCACGGACCCGCTCGACGAGGTGATCGTCCTGACCGGCTTCCGCCCGGACCTCTCCTTCCTCTCCGAGCTCCGACTCGGCCTCGACGAACGCCTCCAGGCACCGACCGCCCTGGCCCCGCTGATCGACCCGAACGTCCACTCCTGCGGCACGGTCTACCCGCACGGCGTGAACGAGCTCTCCCACCCCGAGCAGGGCGTCCACCTGGTCGGCATGAAGTCCTACGGCCGTGCCCCCACGTTCCTCGCCATGACGGGTTACGAGCAGGTCCGCTCCATCACCGCGGCGCTCGCCGGTGACCAAGAGGCAGCCGAGCGCGTCGAGTTGACCCTCCCGGAGACCGGAGTCTGCGGCGGTTCGGGCCTGTTCGACGAACCGGAACAGTCGAGCGGCGGCTGCTGCGCGACCCCCACCACCCTCCAGATCGGCACCGCCGCCCCGGCATCCGCGTCCGGCGGCTGCTGAACCCCGCACCCACACAAGGAGCTTCGCCATGTCCCGCGTACAGCTCGCCCTCCGCGTCCCCGATCTCGACGCGTCCGTCGCCTTCTACAGCAGGCTCTTCGGCACCGAACCCGCCAAACTCCGCGACGGATACGCCAACTTCGCCATCACCGAGCCCCCGCTCAAGCTCGTCCTCATCGAGGGAACAGAGGGCGAGACGACCCGCATGGACCACCTCGGCGTCGAGGTGGAGAGCACCGAGGCGGTCCACGCGGCCACCGCTCGTCTCAGCGGAGAAGGCTTGGCCACCGACGTCGAGAACGACACCACTTGCTGCTACGCCCTCCAGGACAAGGTCTGGGTGCACGGCCCCGGCCAGGAGCCCTGGGAGGTGTACGTCGTCAAGGCCGACGCCGACTCCCTGGCCAAGCAGCAGGGCAGCACCTGTTGCGCCGATCCGGCCGTGACGGACCTCGCCGCCCCTGAAACGGCCGCCACGGCTCGGCGGTAATTCGGTGTTGCCGGGGCCGACGCACTGCGATCGTGACTCCGGACCCCCGTCCCCGATCCGCAAGGAATGGCCCACATGCCCGTACCCGCCGATCCCACGGTGCTGCATCCCATGCCCGAGCAGCCGCGTGTGGTGCTGCTCAAGCCGTTGGTGAAGTCGCCGCTCATCGAGGTGGGGGAGTTCTCGTACTACGACGACCCGGAGGATCCGACCGCCTTCGAGACGCGGAACGTGCTCTATCACTACGGGCCGGAGAAGCTCGTGATCGGCAAGTTCTGTGCGCTGGGGACGGGGGTGCGGTTCATCATGAACGGGGCCAACCACCGTATGGACGGCCCCTCGACGTTCCCCTTCCCGACCATGGGCGGCTCCTGGTCCGAGCACTTCGACCTGCTCACCGGACTGCCGAACAGGGGTGACACGGTCGTGGGGAACGACGTCTGGTTCGGCCACGGCACGACGGTGATGCCCGGTGTGCGGATCGGTCACGGCGCGATCATCGGCACCGGCGCCGTGGTCACCTCCGACGTCCCCGACTACGGGATCGTCGGAGGCAACCCGGCCCGCCTCATCCGCACCCGCTACAGCGACAAGGACATCGCCCGGCTGCTGGCGGTGGCCTGGTGGGACTGGCCGGTGGAGCACATCACCGAACACGTCCGGACGATCATGTCGGGCACGGTCACCGACCTGGAGGCGGCGGCCCCCTAGGTCCGGCCGTCGGCACTGGCCGCGAACGCCTCCTGGAGTTCCGGCCAGGCCGGGTCGTCCACCCGGGTCAGCTCATCGATCTTCCGCATCCGAGCATGATCGCAGCCCCCGGAAACGGCCATGATCCCGCCGCGTCCGGACGCCCCGGTTCCCCGGGGCAGACGACCTGCTTCGCGCCCGACACCCTGGCGTGGGAGGCCATGGACATGGGTCACTCCGCCTGGGTGCACTGGCTGTTGTCCCGGCGCCTGGAGACGTTCTACGGCGGGCTGCGCCGGCCCGGATGGCGCGAGGAGGCCCACGCCGATCCCGCCGCGAACGGTTGGCGGGCCGTGCCGATGCGCGAGGTCTGCGCAGTGGCCGCCGACTTCGCCCGGCAGCTGGGCCCGGCCGATCCGGGGTTCCTCGGCGATGTATGAGAGGGACCGCGACGTTTGGCTGAGAGGGTTCAGTCTCCGACGAACACGAGGTAACTGCCGGGAGTCGTGGCACAGGCCTCCAGGAACGCGGCGAGGTCCCGGACCGCTTCGGTCTGCGCCTCGCTCGTGCAGCGGTTCAGCAGGTCGGGGATCTCGCGGAGCGCGGCCTCGGCCACCTGCTCGTTGAAGAGGGTGTCCCTGTACGGGTCGACCATCCAGAGTTTGCCCGAGGTGTTGGTCGGCAGCTCGGAGATCAGCCCGGCCAGCGTCTCTCCGTGCTCGTAGGACTGGCGGATCAGCGTCGGCTGCTGTTTCTGACGCCGCTTGTGCCGGTGCGGCCGTCCGTTGTGCAGTTGCAGGTCTATTCCCATGGCTCGATTCTTCCGTGGGCGCCGTCGGTAGCGGTAACCAATTGAGAGGCGCGTACCGTGCTCGGGTGGCACGCTTGCGTGGGCCTGATCCCAAGTGCGGGTCGGGTGCGGGTGGTTCGAGTGTGGGGGATGGGTGCGGGGCGCGGAGCATGCGGTCTGGGAGCGGGAATTCCCGGTCAGGTATCTGCTGGTGCAGGAGGACGCGGACGGCGAGGAGCGGTACTGGGGACGGTGTGCCGGTGTCGAGGGGCTGTTCGTCGACAAGGTGCCGCCGCCGCGCGAGGTGCTGACGCTGCGGGGCTGCGTTCCCGAAGGCCCTTTGCGGGACGCCCTGTTGCCGGACGGTACGGGCACCGGGCTGCTGGGTGACCTGTGCGTCGAGGTCTGGGACGAGGAACAGCCGCTCCAGTGGTGGACCCTGGTCGACACCGTCGTACTGACACACCGGCCGAACCGGAACGATCCGGCGATGGTGGATGTCGTCGTGGGCGCGGGCGTCGAGGCGGAAATCGCCTGGGAGCACACACTGCCCGCACAGCCGGAGTTCAAGGTGTTCGGAGGGACCACCGCGGGTGCCGCGCCCGCCGGGCAGTGCCTGGACGTGGAGGGGCTGTTCGTCTCCCGTCACGGCCGGGGGCCGGTGCCGATGCACCTCGTCGGCTGCGAGCCCGCCGAACCGCTGCGCACGGTGCTGGGCCGACGGCGCAAGTGGGACAGGGACTGGGTGTGGCTGTTGGCGCTGGACCGCCACGGCCGGGTGATGTACCGCCACGACGTCCATCTGCGGATCGAGAAGGCGCGCCCGTCCGTGCTCGGCGCCGACCTCCTCGACATCACGCTCACCGACGGCGGCGACCAGCGCCCGCTGGTGGCCCGTCCGATCTGGGAGACCTGGTACCGGGGAGCTCCGACGGCCCGTAATCAGTGGGCTCCGTACACCACCGAGGGACGGTACGAGTGGCTCGAACTCACCGCCACCGGTGTCGGCGAGCCGCACCCCGACCGCTCCGGCGGCGTCCACCACCTCGACGGCAGCTTCGTCACCGACGGGCCGGGCCTGCACTGTGCGATGGCCGAGGCGCTCGTGGGTCCGGGCGGCTACTTCGGACGGGAGTGGAACGCGTTCAGGGACTGCCTGGGCGGCGGCTTCGGCATAGCCGCGCCCTTCACCCTGATCTGGCACGACTCACACATCGCACGGCAGGCCTTCGCCGATGACGTGTCCGAGGAGGGGCTCACCTACGTCGACGAGATCGTCCGACTCCTCGAACGCCGTGGCGCCACGGTCGAGTTGCGCTAGGACCGGGCGGCCTGTTCAGTCCTCGCCCACGACGGTCAGGTCGTCTCCCAGGGCCATGGCGATCTGCGCGGCGCGCGCGTGGTCGTCCAGGCGGCGGGTCAGATACGCGCAGGCGTGCCGGTGCCGCAGCGAGCACCAGGCGGCGGAACCGCCGATGCCGCCCTTGGCGATCTTCCCCTTGTCCCGGATGAGGCCGAGCGTCCAGGTGATGCGGGTGCCGAAGACCTCGTCGTGGCCGGTGACCTGGGAGGTGAGGAGCTCCGAGTGCAGCCGCGGGCCCAGGAGTTGACGTACCGGTCCGTCCTCGTCGGTGAGGCGGGAGAAGAAGGCCGCCGTCGAGGTGGCCGTCGTCTGGACGTTGGCCGCGCCGAACACCGACTGGCGCCAGGCCCGGGAGTTGGTGCGTTCCGTGTCCAGGGCGCCGTCCGGGATCCGCAGCCAGGGTGCGGCGGGCAGCCGCTCGGGCCAGTCGGGGTGCGCGTACTCGAGGTCGGCGACACGGTCCAACGCGTCGTCCGGTACGCCGAACCAGGCGTCGAGGTCCAGTGCCGGTCGCACGACCTCGTTGAACATCGCCCCGAGCGTGGTGCCGGCGGCCGCGCGCAGGATGCCGTCGACGAGATGGCCGTACGTCAGCGCGTGCTCGCCGAGCGAAGTGCCCGGGACGTACTCCGGTGCCGCCCGGGCCAGGCTGTTCCGCAGCCCGGCGTCGTCCAGCAGGTCGAGGTCCGCGGCCTCGGCGGGGAAGCGGGGCTGGCCCGCGCGGTGGGTGAGGATCTGGCGGAGGGTGGTCGTCTCCTTGCCGTTGCTCCCGTACGCCTTCCAGTACGTGCCGACCGGCTCGTCCAACGCCACCACGCCCTCGCGCACCGCCACCAGCGCCGCGAGCGTGACGAAGGTCTTCGACAGCGAGTACGGCATGACCAGCGTGTCCGTCCGCCACGGTCGGCTCCGCCCGGCATCGGCCCATCCCGCGCTCAGCCGCACCACCTCCCGCCCGTCCCGCCAGACCGACAGCCCGGCCCCGGTCTCCGCCCCGTCGTCCACGAGCCGTTGGAAGACCCGCCGCACCTCGTCGTACCCGTCCTCGGCGAAGCCTTCTACGGTGGCAGGGTTCTCGGACATGGCGTTCACCCTCCTTGTGCCGTGGGGGAGTTCCTCCGGACGGAACATACCCCCGGAGGGTATATGGGACAAGGGTCGGGCGCTCATCCTCGGTCGTCGTCGACGCCGCCACCAGGGAGTCGGCGCCCCGCCACCAGGTGTCCGCCAGCCCCCTGACCTCGCGCACCGGCTCATAGCCGTCCAGTGCGATGGCCTCGACCTCGTCGCCGGTCACCTTGGTGATGCACTTGGCCCACAACGCCGCGTGGTGGGACAGGGCGAGGGACTCCACCGACCCCTCGATCGTCTCGTGCAGGGGGGCCAGCGGTCCGAGTGGAGGCCGAACTCCCCGCCGGGTCCGATTATGAACGCGAAGGGCACCGAGACATCGGGATGCAGATAACTGGGCCCACCGTCGTAGCGCGGATACCGTGGCAGTAGGAGGCCGCCCCATTGGCGCTGAAACGCCACGACGCGGTCGATCTCCTCCGCGGGGACGCCGGACTCGAGCCACGCCTGCCGGTGTCGCTCCCTCGGCCGGACGTCGACCCTGACGCAGTCGCTGCCTATGAAACTGCGGGCCCGCAGGGTCAGTCCGTCGGGTGTGCCGCCAGAGAGATTCAGATGCACCGGACGGACGCTGCCGGGCGCGGTCAGTGATCCTGCTTGCTCCCCCGTACGGCCCACGCGCGGGCTTTCAGGGCGATCGTGCCGTCGGCCCCGGCCGGCACTCGGTCGCGCAGCGTCCTGCGCAGCTGCTCCCGGGTGGTCGGTGAGAGGGTGGCGACGTAGCCGGGGGCGGGGCCCTGGCCGGACAGGAACGGGGACCACAGGTCGTCGAAGTGGGGGAAGTGCGTGGTGATGTCGATCGGTGCGACCGTCACCTCGGTCAGCCCGGCCTCGCTCCAGAGGTCGGTCAGGGCGTTCGGGTCGCAGAGCGGGAAGCGGCGGCTCTCGTCGTGGGCCGTCGCCGAGGCGTCCACCGTTGTCGCGGCAGCCCAGAAGTGGCGCAGGAACTCCATGCCCTCGGCGTAGTCCCAGACGTAGGCGGCGACCAGGCCGCCCGGCCGCACCGCGCGCGCCGCCTCGGCGAGCGCGGCACCGGGCGTGGTGAGGAAGTTGAGGACCAGTCCGCTGACGGCCACGTCGAAGACCGCGTTCCGCACCGGCAGGGCCTGGGCGTCCGCCACCGCGAAGCGGGCCGGTTCGGGGGTCGCGGCGCGGGCCGTGGTGACGAACCCGGTGGACGCGTCAAGGCCGAGCAGCGTCCGGGGGCGGCAGCGGGCGGCCACCGTGGCGGTCAGGGCCCCGGAACCGCACCCGATGTCCAGCCACCGTGCGCCGGGCGGGCAGGGGAGCCACGCCACGAACTCGTCGGCCACGAGTCGGCTCCAGCGGCCCATGTACCGCTCGTACGCGTCCCCGGCCGCCCATACGTCGAAGCGTCGTTCGGTCACCCCTCAACCTTGCACCGGCGTCAGCGGCGATCGCAGGCGGAGGGCTCAGCTGCGGGAGGCGTGAGGGCTCGCGGACGGGAGTCCCCTCGCCCCGAGCGCGCGGGCCTGCCCAGGATCACGCCGATCAACACGAGCGCCAGCCCGCACAGTTGCCGGCCCGTCATCGCCTCGCCCGCGACGGCCGTGCCGAGCAGCACGCCGGTCACCGGGTTGAGCAGCCCGATCAGACCCACGGTCGCCGCGGGCAGATGGCGCAGTCCGGCGAACCAGAGGGTGAAGGCCAGCGCGGTGGCGACCAGGGAGACATAGCCGAAGGCGAGCAGCGCCGACGGGGAGAGCGCGGGCGGCGGGCCCTCCACGACCGCCGCGACCGGCAGCAGGAACACCGCTCCGGCGGTGAGCTGCCAGGCGGTGGAGGCGAGCACGTCCGTCCCGGCGTTCCACCGCTTGGTCAGGATGTGGCCGAAGGCCGACACCAGCATCGCCCCCGCCGAGGCGAGGACGCCCGGCACGTTCACCCCGCCCTCTCCGGTGAGCAGCATCAGGCACACCCCGCCGAGCCCGACCGCCGCACCGGCCAGATGCGCGAGGCCGGGCCGCTCGGCGACCAGCGGCCAGGCGATGAGCATCATCGTCAGCGGGGACATCGCCATGACGGTCGAGGCGACGCTCGTCGGAAGCAGCTGGGACGCGACGTAGACGAGCACGAAGAACACGCTCACATTGAGCAAGCCCAGCACCGCCGCCCGCCCCCACCACGCGCCGCGCGGCAGCTTCCGGCACAGCGCCAGCAGCACCAGCCCGGCGGGCAGCGCCCGCAGCGCCGCCCCGTACAGCGGGCTGTCCGCCGGCAGGTACTCGTGCGTGACGAAGTAGTTGGTGCCCCAGGCCACCGGCGCGACCGCGGTCAGCGCCACCCAGCGCGCATTACCTTCCATGGAAGCTAATATAGCTTCCCGGGAAGGTATTGTGACCGCATGGAACAACTCGACCGCGTGGCCCGCATCCAGGCCGACTGGCGTCGTGAACGGCCCGACGTCGACGTCACCCCGCAAGGAGTGATCGGCCGGCTGCACCGCCTGGCCGACCGGCTCACCGAGGAGCTGTGCCTCGTCTACGGCGACTACGGCCTGAGCGAGGGGGAGTTCGACGTCCTATGTGCCCTGCGCCGCGCCGGTGAGCCCTACGAACGGGCGCCCGGCGAGCTCGCCGCCCACACCATGGTCACCACCGGCGCGATGACGAAACGGATCGACCGTCTGGAGCGCGCCGGACTCGTCACCCGCCGACGGGCCGACGACGACCAGCGGGGCCGGATCGTCGCCCTCACCAGACCCGGCCGCGAACTGATCGACCGGGCCTTCACCGACCACATGCGCAACGAACGCCGGCTCCTGGACCTGCTGACACCCACCGAGGCCGAGACCCTCGAAACGCTCCTGACGACCTGGCTCGCCCGCGTGGAATCCCCCGGCGGTCAGGAGGGCGCGCGCACCGGCTGACTCCAGGGCCGCCGCACGTCGCTTCAGACCGTGACGACCAGCTTGCCCCGCGGATGCCCCTTCTCCAGGTGGCGTACGGCGTCGGCCGCCTCGGCGAGGGGGTAGGCGCGGTCGATGACCGGAGTGATCGCGCCCGTCTCGACCAGCGCCTTGAGCGTGAGGAGGTCCTGCTGCCGGGTGGCCGCGAACAGGGGTCGGAAGCGCTGGCCGACGAAGGCCGAGAGCACCAGACCGCGGACCCACCGGTCCAGACCGCCGAGCACGGGGCCCGCGTCCTCGCCGCCGACGAAGACGGCCGTACCGCGCGGGGCCAGGATGCGGCGCAGCCGGGAGAGGGAACGGTTGCCGGCGGAGTCGACGATCAGGTCGTAGCGAACGGGCCGGTCGGTGACGTCCTCGTGGGTGTAGTCGATGACGTCGGTGGCACCGAGCGAGCGGACCAGGTCGGCCGCGGTGGGGCCGCAGACGCCGGTGACCTCGGCGCCGTAGTGCGCCGCGAGCTGGACGGCGTAGGTCCCCACCCCGCCCGACGCCCCGATGACGAGGACCTTCTGTCCTGGGCGGGGGCGCGCCACGTCGAGGGCCTGGAGGGCGGTGACACCGGAGACGGGCAGGACGGCGGCCTGTTCGAAGGAGAGACTCGCGGGCTTGACGGCGAGCTGTTCGGCCTTGCCGCGCGCGTACTCGGCGAAGGAGCCGTCGCACTGGCCGAAGACCTCGTCGCCGGGCTTGAAGCCGCTGACCTCGGCGCCCACCGCCTCGACCCGACCGGCGGCGTCCCAGCCGCGCACGGTGTGCGCGGGGCGGCGCAGCCCGAGCTGGGGACTGAGCCGGGCGATGTAGGGCCGTCCGGTCATCAGATGCCAGACGCTCGGGTCGACGCCGGCGGCCCGCACCTCGACGAGCACCTCGTCGTCACGGGGGACGGGACGGTCGATGTCCCGCAGGTGCAGGGTGTCGGTGGAGCCGTAGGCGTTCTGGACGATGGCCTTCATAGGGGGCTCTCCTTGACCGCCGATTGGTCGGGATTCCCTCGGATCGTCGCGGTGAACCGTGCCGGTGGCCAGTGTTCGGGGTAGGACTGCGTCAGGTAGTCGAGGAGAAGGCGGACGCGATGCGCAGGATTCCTGTCCGGGCCGTCCAGGTGGTGGGTGTGCTCGCCGCGGTGGTGGTCGCGCTGTGGCTGGCGACCGTGCTCGTCAAGAACTTCTGAGAAAGGGCCCCCGCACCGCGGACTACCGTGTGTGCGAGGGCCCTTGGAGACTGCTGCCTACTGCTGAGCGCCGCCCCGTCGGCGTACGACGAGGGCGACCGCCCCGGCCACGAGCACGACCGCCGCCGCGATACCGATCCACGCGCCCGTGGACAGTCCGCTGTCCTCGTCCTGCTCGGTGTCGGCGGCCTGCGGGGTGGGGGAGACGCTGGTCTGCGCGGCGGTGGGCGTCGGTGTCGGGGTCGGCGACGCGCTGGGGGTGGGGCTCACCGTGGTCGCGCCCGGCGCGGCCGCCTTCAGTTCGAGGACCGGGGCCTCGTTGCCGTGCCCGTGGCCGTGACCGTCGTCGGACTCGCCCAGTTCGATCCAGCGGTCGACCTTGCCGTCGCTGTAGGTCTGGAGAGTCTTGAACACCAGCTCCTTCGCGTCGGGCAGCTGCCGTACGACGACCGAGTGCTCGACGTCGCCACCGACCTTCACGGCCGGGCCCTTGACGGTGTAACCGTCGTCCGTGGTGGCGAACTTCCAGCCCTCGGGGCCGTCCTCGTACGTCACGTCGGACGGGGCGATGCCCTTGGGCAGGATCACGCGGAGCTGGGTGATGCCGGCGGTGGCCGACTCCGACTCGGCGCTGAAGGTGAGTTCGACGTTCTGCGCGAGGGCCTGCGCGTTCTTGGCCTCGACCTCCACATGGGCGGCGGCCGGAACGGCGGTGAGCAGAACGGCGGTTGCCGCGGCCGCGGTGGCGACGGCGAGGCGGCGGGTGGTGCGGGACATGGGTGTCTCCAGGCAGGGGGGTGTGCCGGGGCGGCCGTAACCGGCGTCCCGGCTGGGTCAGTTGACGTCAGCCGACCCGGACGCGGGAGGACCGCGCCGTACCACCGCATACGCGAGCACCGCACCGGTGGCCGCGGACCGTCCGGGCTCCACCGGTCCGGGAACCGGCGGCCGGAGCCGCACGCCCGTCCCAGGGCGGGTCAACACCGTGCGCACGGCGGCGACATGGGCGCGCGCCGCGTCGAGCACCGCGGCCAGGCCGCGCGCGAGGGTCCAGCAGGCCGCGTCCGCGCGGTGCAGCAGGACCGCGACGAGTACGGCGGCCCCGGCGTGGGCCGCCGCCATGGCCACGGAGTCGTAGGAGCTCGTGTGGGCGCCCTGCACAGGGTGACCGTGCTGGTGAGCGGAGGGTTGTGCGTGCGCGCCGAGTGTCAGCCACAGGTGCAGCCCGGACTGGCCCACGACACTGACGGCCACGACCGTCGCGACGTGCCGGGGACGGCGTACGCCGACCAGGCCCAGGCCGAAGAGCGCGGCGGCCACGGCCGAGCCCTGCGCCCACGGTACGGCGCCCTCGGCGGCCAGATGGTGGGCGCTGACCCCCAGCACCGTGCCGACGACGGCGAACACCGCGGCCCGCAGGACGGGCAGGGGCGCTGGACGGTGCGTGGCGGGTTGGTGCATGACCTGCTCATCTTGGGCCATGGGTCGCTCGGAGCGCAGGCCGGTCGGCAAATGAGACGGACGCCTCGGCCGGGGTCAGGGCGTCACAGCTTGAAGACCACGCCGCGCCATGTCCATCCCGCGCCGAGGACCGCAGCGCGCAGCGGGTCCTTGAGCTCCGCGGGATCGAAGCGGAACACCTCCGTCCGGTGCCTCCGGCCGTCGGCCCCGCGCTCGTACGTCCACTGCCGGCTGACCGTGGAGACCTGCCCGCGGGAGTACTCACCGGAGATGGCCAGCCGCGGTGTCTCCCCGACCCAGGTGACCTGCCACTGCTCGTCGACGGTACGCACCTCGTGGTCGTCCGGGACCAGACGCATCCGCGTCTTGAGGGTCGACGTGAGCTGGGTGCGGGCGAAGAAGGTGTGCCAGGCGGGTTCCTCGATCCGCCACTCCGCGACGAGGTCGGCGCGCTCGTCGGGCAGGGCGTCGCGCACGACGTAGGGCACATCGGGCCCGTTGACGGCGAGCAGCGCGGTCCGGACCTCCTCGGCGGAACGCGGCGCGATGCCGCTCTCGGGATGACGCGTGCCGGTCAGCTTGTCGAAAAGGCCCATCGGGTCAACCTATGGACGGGTGGTGCGAATCGGCAAACGTGGTCGACGAGGAGCGACGGTCTGCCCTTTGCGATATCCCCCCAGGTCCACGCCCCGCTCGCCGACGCGATACCCGGGGCACACGGCGAAGGCCTGATCGTGATTTCGCTACAAGTTCCGAAATTATTCGGCGCCGACCGCGCCACGTGGCCGAAACACATCCTTCGTAGCGTCGCTGTCAACGCCACGGATCCCGTCCGACTCGGGGGATCCATCGCGCCGAATTGGCTACTTCCCCCGAAAACCCCACCGCTGTCCGCGGCGTCTCCCGCGCTGCCCTGAGACAGGAGCCCCTTGTGCCCAACCTCACCCGACGCGGTGCCCTGCGGCTGACCGCCGGTATGGCTCTCGGCGCCGCCCTTCCCCTGGCGGGCTGCGGGCGCAATGACGACACCGCGGCGACCGGCAGTGCCGAGCGCGTGGACGACTCCCCGGCCAAGGGCACGGTGACCGTCTGGGCCGCGCAGGGCGACGCCGATGTGCTGGACAAGGTCGTCAAGCCGTTCAAGGCCGACAACCCCGACCTCGTCGTGAAGACCACGCTGATCCCGAACGGCGAGTACTACACGAAGCTCCAGTCGGCGATCGCGGCCGGCAAGGGGCCCGACGTGGCCCAGCTCTTCCCGGAGTCGCAGGCGCAGTTCGTCGATCCGTCGATCCTCAGACCCGTGCCGGACGGTCTCGTCGACCCGGGCAGCTTCTTCACGAGCCTCTGGGACGCGGGCGTGGTGAAGGACGTCGCCTACACGGTGCCCTGGTACGCGTACACCTACGCGCTCGTGTACCGCTCCGACCTGGCCGGGAAGGCGGGGGTGAAGGCGCCGAAGACCTGGGACGACACGGTGCCGTTCCTCAAGGCGCTCCAGGGCGCCGGCGCCCGGCGCGGGCTGGGCGCCGACATCGGCTGGGACGTCTTCAACGGCCAGGACGTCGCGATGTACGCCTGGCAGGCCGGCGGCTCCCTGATGTCCGCCGACGGGAAGTGGACCCTCGACACGGCCGAGATGGCGGACGCGCTGACGTACAACGCGTCGTTCTTCACCGCGAAGACCGCCGACACCAGCACTCCCACCTTCCTCGACGCACAGCCGTACTTCGTCTCCGGAAAGACGGCCGCCATGATCACCGGCCCATGGGTCGTCGGCCAGCTCGACACCGCCGCGAAGAAGGACGGCTGGACGGCCTCGCACGTCGCCACCGCACCCCTGCCCGCCGGATCCGCCGGCAGCGCCTCCTTCTCGGCCGGCGGCAGCTGGGGCGTGCTCGCCGGCAGCGGCAACACGGACGCGGCCTGGAAGCTGATCCGGTACATCGCCAAGCCGAGCACCCAGGTCGCGCAGTACAAGGCCTACGGCTCGCTGCCCGCCGTCATCTCCGCCTGGGACGACTCCGCCATCGCCGGCCAGCCGCTCCTGGACGCCTTCTTCACCCAGCTGAAGAACACCCGCGCCTTCCCCCAGGTGAGCACATGGCAGCAGGTCGCGACCCGGATGGGCAAGGAGATGGAAGCCGTCGCCAAGGGGACCACGACCGCCGCGAAGGCCGCCTCCGACATCCAGGCCTACGCCGAGAGCGTCGGCACCGGGACGGAGTGAGCCGCCGATGACGAGCACCCTCGTACGGGAGACCCGGGCGGCGCCCCGGCGCGCCCCGGCGACTCCGCGCACGGCGCGCCGCGGTCGCCGTACGGCTGTCGCCTGGCTGTTCCTCGCTCCGTTCGCCCTCGTCTTCCTGCTCTACACGGCGCTCCCCGCCGTCGCCGCGCTCGGCTTCAGCCTCACCGATCTGCGCGGGACGGACCTGCGGCACCCGTTCGCGGTCGACTTCACCGGCATTGAGAACTACCTGCGCCTGTTCCAGGACGAGAGCTTCCTGCGGGACCTCGGCAACACGGCTCTCTTCGTGGCCGTCGGCGTCCCGCTGACCATGGGCTTCGGACTCGCGCTGGCGCTCGCGCTGAACTCCGGCATCCGCCGGCTGCGCGGTGTGCTGCGCTCGGTGTTCTTCGCACCGGTCGTCACGAACGTCGTCGCGGTCGCCCTGATCTGGCAGTACGCCTTCAACGCCGACGGCACCGTCAACAAGGTGCTCGGTGCCGTGGGGTTCGCCGGTCCGAACTGGCTGGACGACCCGGATCTGGCGATGCCGGTGGTGATCCTGCTCGGCGTCTGGCGCAACTTCGGCACCGCGATGGTGCTGTTCCTCGCCGGACTCCAGGCCGTTCCGCAGGACGTGTACGAGGCCGCCGCGCTCGACGGGGCGGGACGCTGGCGTCAACTGCGCCACATCACCCTGCCGTTGCTGTTGCCCACCACGCTGATGGTGTCGGTGCTGCTCAGCGTCTTCTACCTCCAGGTCTTCGACGAGCCGTACCTGCTCACCGGCGGTGGCCCGCTGGGCTCCACGGAGTCGGTGGCGCTGTACACCTACCGCCAGTTCGGGGCGGGGGAGTTGGGGATGTCGTCCGCCGCGTCGTTCGTGACGCTCGTGCTCGTCGCCCTGGTGAGCGCCGTCCAGTTCCGGATGCTGAGGTCCCGCACATGACCGCTTCGCGCCGACCCCTGCTCTACGCAGCACTCGTCCTCTGCGCCCTGCTGACCCTGCTCCCCTTCGCGTGGGTGGTGAGCGGCTCGCTGCGCAGCCTGGACGAGATCCGAGCCGACCCCGGCGCCTGGCTCCCGCAGCACGTCACCTTCGACAACTTCACGCGCCTGTTCGCCATCGAGGGCTTCGGCAGGTTCCTGACCAACAGCATCGTGGTCGCCGCCCTCGTGGTGCTCGGCAACATCGTGGCGGCGTCCGCGGCCGGCTACGCGCTCGCCAAGCTCGACTTCGCGGGCAAGCGGCTGGCGTTCGGCGCGGTGATGGCGGCGCTGATGATGCCGTTCACGGCGGTGTTCGTCCCGCAGTTCGTGATCACCGTCGACATGGGCCTCGCGGACACCCTCAGCGGCATCGCCCTGCCCAGTGTGGCCCTGCCGCTGTCGGTGTTCATCATGCGGCAGTACGCGCTGTCGGTGCCCGACGAACTGCTGGAGGCGGCCCGGATCGACGGCGCGGGGGAGTTCCGTATCTTCTTCCGGATCTTCCTCCCGCTGGCGGGTCCCGCCCTCGCGACGATCACGATCATGTCGTTCCTGAACTCGTGGAACAACTTCATCTGGCCGCTGATCGTCGCCCAGAGCACCTCCACCTACACCCTCCCGGTCGGCCTCGCCGCGACCAGTCAGGCGGACTCGCACGTCACCGACTACGGCCTGATGCTCGCCGGTGCGATCGTCGTGATGCTGCCGGTGCTGGTCCTCTTCCTGTTCCTGCAACGCCACTTCGTGCGCGGCATCGCCGGAACGGGGATGCGATGAGAACCACGGCCCCCCAGCCGCTGACGCCGGGCATGAACCAGAGCGCCGTGCGACGCGTCAACACCTCGGTCATCCTCCGGGCCTTGGCGGTGTCGGCGGGACCGATGAAACTGTCCGCCCTCGCCGAACGGACCGGGCTGTCCCGCCGCACCATCGAGATCGTCCTGGACACCCTCGTCGAGGCGGGCTGGGTGACCGAACTCGACCGCGTCCCGACCAGCGGCTGCGCCGGACGCCCCGCCCGCCGCTACGAACTGCGGGCCGAGCACGCCCTGTTGGCGGCCGTACGCATCACCACCGTCGACGCCGCCGCGGTCGTCGCCGACGTACGCGGCCACATCCTCGGCCGCGCCCACCGCCCGCTGCGCGCCTACCAGGACCCGACGAGCACCCTCGACGACGCGGCGGAACTCGTCCTGGAGGCCCTCGCCGACGCCGGCGGAGCACCGGAGCGGCTGCGCGCGGGCGTGGTCGCGGGCGGCGGCGCCATCGACGACGACGGCGTCGTACGGCGTCTGGTGCACACGACCCGCTGGGAAGGCGTCCACCTGCCCGAGGAGCTCAACCGCCGTATCCGGATGCCGTGGTTCGCCGACAACGACACCAACCTCGGTGCGCTCGCGGAGCGTTGGCGCGGGGTGGCGGGCGACCACGACAACGTCGTATGGGCGATGCTCGGCAACCGCACCGGTCTGGGCATCCTCATACGAGGAGCGGTGCACCGCGGGCTCGACGGAGCCGCGGGCGAGATCGTCGAAGCGGTGTCGCTGCCGGCCGGCTCGGTCGAGAACCGTCCCGTAGCCTGGCTCACCTCACCCGAACCCGCCCGGCGCGGGGTGGCGCTCGCCCGCTTCGAGGCGGCCCGGTCCGGCGACGCCACCGCGCTCGCCGAGGTCGACGAGTTCGTGGCGAACATCGCGTCCATCCTCACCACCCTCTCCTGG
Source organism: Streptomyces sp. NPDC001536 (assembly GCF_042894505.1). NCBI lineage: Bacteria > Bacillati > Actinomycetota > Actinomycetes > Kitasatosporales > Streptomycetaceae > Streptomyces > Streptomyces sp. NPDC001536. The sequence goes on along the minus strand of NZ_JBIAVQ010000016.1, from coordinate 118,072 downwards.
ACCGTGGCCCCCTCCCTCATCGTGCTCGGCGGCGGCCTGGAGGACGCGGCCGACATCCTGCTGCCCCGGGTGGGCGCCGCCCTGCGCACCGCCCGCACCCCCGCGGTCGAACTCCGCGCCACCGGTCTGGGCCACGACGCCCCGCTCATCGGCGCCGTGAAGCTCGCCCTCGACCGCATGGACACCGAACTGTTCGGCCCCCACGCCCCCGCGCCCCACGGAGTCTGACCGTGCCCCACACCCCCCACGCCGACGTCCTGATCGTGGGCAGCGGCATCATGGGATCCGCCATGGCCCGACTGCTGCGCGACGGCGATCCCGCGCTGAGGATCACCATGGTCGACGGCGGCACCGCGATCGGTGCCTCCCCGGGCCTGCACCTGCACGACCTCGACGACCCCGACCTCTGGGCGCGCTACAACGAACAGGTCGCCACCGGCATCCAGGGCATGTACACCGGCGCCGAGGTGGTCCGCGAGGTCCCCGACCGGCTCACCGACCTCCCGCCCGGCATGTTCCACGCGCTCGCCTTCGGCGAGGACGCCGAGGCCATGCCACAGGCGGCGCTCGCCTGGAACGCGGGCGGCATGGGCGTCCACTGGACCGCCGCGACGCCCTGGCCCGCCGGGGACGAGGTCTTCGACTTCGGCGATCCGGCCGGCTGGGCGGCGGACCTCAGGACCGCGGGCGCACTGCTCGCCGTCACCCCGTCCCCGATCGGCCCGACCGCCGTCGGCCGACGCGTGCTGGACGTCCTGCGCCGCCGCTACGACGCGACCGGACCGCACGACCGGCGCACACAGCCGATGCCCATGGCCGTCACGCCCACCGCGACGGGCCCCATGCCCCGCACCGCCCCGGGCACGATCTTCCCCGCCCTCGCCTCGGGCACGGACCCGGCCTTCACCCTCCTGACCGGCACCCTCGCGACCGCACTCCTCGTCACGGGCGACCGCGTCACGGGCGTACGGCTGCGTCGCACCGCGGACGGCGGGGAGTCCGAACTCCACGCGGACACCGTGGTGTTGTGCGCCGACGCCCTGCGCACCCCCCAACTGCTGTACGCCTCCGGCATCCGCCCCCGGGCGCTGGGCCGCCACCTCAACGAACACGCCTTCGTCACCGCCAGGGTCCTGCTCGACCTCGACCGCTTCGGCCTCACCCTCGACGACCTGCCCCGCGCCCGCCCCGGCGAGTTCTGCACCGACTCCCTCTGGCTGCCGCACAACGGCACCGCCCAGCCCTTCCACGGCCAGATCATGAACCGCACGTACGTGGACGCCGACGACCGCCCCCTCGCGCACTCCGTGGGCCTGTCGCTGTACGTCCCCGTCGAGTCCCGCCCGGAGAACCGGCTCGTGTTCTCACCCACCGAGACCGACCTCGCCGGGATGCCGCGCATCGGCATCGAGTTCGGCTACAGCGACACCGACCGGGAGCTGATCGGACGGGCGCTCGACGAAGTCCGGTCCCTGGCCGAGGAGTTCGGCCCCTTCGACCCCGCGACCGAACGCGCGCTGCTGCCGCCCGGCTCGTCCCTGCACCTGACCGGAACGGTCCGCGCCGGGACGGCCGACGACGGCACGAGCGTGTGCGACCCGGACGGCCGGGTGTGGGGCTACGACAACCTGTACGTCGCCGGCAACGGGGTGATCCCCACCCCGATGGCCGCCAACGTCACCCTGACCGGCATGGTGACCGCCGTGCGCGCCGCCCGCGCCGTCGCCGCACGACAACTCGCCATCCGCTGAGAGGACTTGAGCAACAGTGATCGACATCGCGAAGGAATACCGCGTGGCGCTCCCGGCGTGGATCGACGACGCCCTCTCGGACGTCCCCGCCGCCGTCCCCGACCGCGAGGAGCGGATGCGCCTCGTGCACCGGCTCGCCGACCGTAACTGGCGCGAGGGCAACGGCGGTCCGTTCGCGGCCCTCGTCGCCGAACAGGACACCGGCCGGATCGTCTCGGTCGGGGTGAACGTCGTCCTCGCCTCCGGTGTGTCCAGCGCCCACGCCGAGGTCGTCGCACTCGGCCTCGCCCAGACCGCGACCGGCGGCTGGGACCTGGGCGGCGACGGCATGCCCGCCCATGAACTGGTCGTCAACTGGCGCCCGTGCGTCCAGTGTTACGGCGCCACGATGTGGTCCGGGGTGCGCGGCCTCGTCGTGGCCGGAGAGGGACCCGAACTGGAGGACATCACCACCTTCGACGAGGGCCCGCTCGGTGCGGACTGGGCCGAGCAGTTCGAGGCGCGCGGCATCAAGGTCGTCGGGGATGTGCTCCGGGAGGAGGCGCTGGCGGTGTTCCGCGGCTATCGGGCGGCCGTCGACGCGGACGGCGCCGGGATCGTCGTCTACAACGCCCGGGGCGGTGCCGAATGACTTCGGGAGCACCCCGCTTCGCGACGGACGTCATCACCTTCTACCACCCGGAGTTCTGGGACCTCGGCTCCGCGGACGCGGTACGCGACTGGGCCGCGGCGCGCCCTCGGCGCTTCTGGGAGCGGCTGACGGACGCGCTGGCCGGGACCGAGGTCACCGGCATCGAGCTGACCTTCGCACCCGGTGACATCGACTCGGTCCTGCGCGCGTACGGCACCGCGACAGCGTTCCGCGAGGCTCTCGCGGCCCGAGGACTGTCGGTGGTGAGCGCCTTCATCGCCGGCGGCGATGCCCCGGACTGGGGCCGCGGGGACAACCTGCCCGCGATCGTCGCCGACGCGGAACGCCGGGCGCGCTTCCTGGCGGAGGCGGGTGCGGACCTCCTGGTCGCGGGCCTGCCGATGCGGACGACGTACGGCACGCGTCCGCCGCTCTTCGTCGACGCCGCGTACATGAGCCGGATGGCGGACATCGCGCATGCGGTGGGCGAGGCGGTCTCCCGGCACGGGGTCCGGCTGGCCTTCCACACGGAGTCGCACAGCACGCTCTGGTACGAGCGGGACATCGACCTGTTCATGGCCCTGACCGACCCGCGCTACGTCTGGCTGTGCCCCGACTCCTGCCACATCGCCCTCGGCGGCGGCGACCCGGTGGCCGTCGCCCGCCGCCACGCCCCGCGGATCGCCCTGGCCCACTGGAAGGACGCGATACGCCCGATCGACGTCCACCTCACCATCGACGACACGGTCTACGCCCAGCAGCAGCCGTACATGACCGAACTCGGCAACGGCATCGTGGACTGGCCGAGCTGGGCCGCGGCGATGGCCCGTACGCCGGGTGCCGGCACGGTGCTGATCGAGCTGGACGAGGCGGCCGATCCCGTGGCCGCGCTACGGGCGGGAACGGCCGTGGCGAGGGCCGCGCGGAGTGCGAGCGCCTAGCATGAGCGGATGTCCTTGGACCTCTTCGCAGGCATCCCGGTCAGCGACTACACGGCGGCCCTCGCCTGGTACGAAGGACTCCTCGACACCCGCGTCGCCGCCATCACCGACCGGGGCCTGCACCCCACGAACCGCGAGACCTACTCCAACGGCGTCCGCAAGATCACCTACCACGACCCGGACGGCAACGAGATCGGGCTCGGGGGCGGTCCCGCATCGACGTAGTGCGCGCGGTCCCGCTCTGGAAAAATCAGCGGCATGGGGGAGTCGGAGTCGGACGATGCTACGGGATCGGACCCGGGGCAAGAACAAGCGAGCAGGCCCTTCCTGACTGCTGTCACGGCATTCGGGAGCGCTGTCGCCCTGGCTTTCACGAGTGTGTTCTTCGGGTGGCTGCCGAACCCATGGGAGGGGGACGACGGGGTCGAGCCCGGACTGGAAGCTCTTTCCTTGTCGGTGGAGGAGGACGTACGGGTTACCGCCGTCCTGGCGGCCGGGGAAAGCAAGGCACCATCCAAGACCACCACGCTGGGTACTCCGATCCTGCTCACCCTGCGCAACAGGGGCGATCTGACCGCCGTGATCACCGACTTCCGGTTCACGGTCAAGCGGGTCTTCCGGGCGACCGATCCGTGCAGGCCGGAACTCCCGCCCACCGGGGGTGGAGTCGCTGTCACGGGCAGCTTCGATGTGACCTTGCCCGACAGAGGCAGCGAGCTGCTTGTCCGGCCCTTCGAGATCCTGCCCGGAAAATCTGAGGCCGTTCAATTCGTCCTCGGTGAGTCCGCAAAGAATCCCTGCTACGAAAAGGAGCAAGGGGCGACACGGGCCTATGTCGTCGCGGTCTCCTATCGTGAAGGGACGGATGAGTCCTTCCGTGACGCGGGGGCCGTGGCGTTCTTGTCGCCACCCGAGGCGTCCCGGTTATTGCTCCAGTTCGCGCAGAAGTTCCCGAAGCTCCGGAAATCAGAGCTCGATTGCACAGGGAAGGTCCACAGGGATCTCGTGCGGGCTGTCGAGGAGTCGGATCGCCATGGGCGTGACGTGGACACCTACTTGAACTTCCTCAAGACCATCAAGTGACGCCCGAGCCGATCAGTATCCGGGTAAGAGCTCTACGTGAACCCCCAGCAGGCCCTGCCGCGCTTCTGGATCTTGTGTGTAGCGTCCAGCCTTGTGTCGGGCGGCAGTCGTGCAACTGCCGTTCTACGCGCGCAGATCAGGTACCCGCACCGCCTCCCGCCCCCCACTTCTGGAGGTTCACCGCATGTTCGGTCTCGGCACGTCCCCCCGTAGACTCACCACCGCCGTCACCGTGTTCGGCCTGCTGGCGACCGGCGCCGCAGTCCAGGCCGCCACCGCCGGTCCGGCGGCCGCGGCCACCCCGCACCGTGTCCTGTTCGACAACGCGCACGCCGAGACGGCCGGCAACGCCGACTGGATCGTGTCCACCAGCCAGCCGGACCCGACGGGTGAGGACTCTTCGCCCTCCGGCGAGACGGACTGGACGGGCGCGCTGTCCTCGTGGGGTGTGGCGCTTCAGCAGACCGGCGACTACTCGCTGGACACCCTGCCGTCGGGCTCCAGCCTCACCTACGGAGGCTCCTCGGCGACCGACCTGTCGAACTTCGACACGCTGGTCCTGCCGGAGCCCAACACGCTGTTCACCACGGCGGAGAAGACCGCCATCATGACCTTCGTGCAGAACGGCGGCGGTCTGTTCATGATCTCCGACCACACCGGCGCCGACCGCAACAACGACGGCGAGGACGCGGTCGAGGTCCTCAACGACCTGATGACGAACAACAGCGTCGACTCCACCGACCCGTTCGGCCTCTCCATCGACTCGCTCAGCATCAGCTCCGACTACCCGTCGGCGATCAGCGACAGTACGGACCCGGTGCTGCACGGCTCGTTCGGCACCGTCACCAAGAGCCTGATCGCCAGCGGTACGACGGCCACCCTCAAGCCCGCGGACAACTCGGCCGTCAAGGGCCTTCTCTACCGCACCGGTTACTCCGGCAACACCGGCGCCTTCTTCGCCACCAGCACCTTCGGCAGCGGAAAGATCGCCTTCTGGGGCGACAGCTCCCCGATCGACGACGGCACCGGCCAGTCCGGCAACACCCTCTACGACGGCTGGAACGACACGGGTGCCACCAACGCGGCCCTCGCGCTGAACGCCACCGGGTGGCTCTCCTCGTGACACCGGCCCGCTGAGCCCGCACAAGGGGGATGGCGGGTGCGGCCCCGGAAGCCTTCCCGGAGCCGCACCCGCCATCGGCACACTCAGGCCACGTCGCCCCGGACCTCACGTGCCGCCGCCACCAGGTTCTCCAGCGACACACGCACCTCGGGCCAGGCACGGGTCTTCAGACCGCAGTCGGGGTTCGCCCACAACCGTTCGACCGGCGACGCGCCTTGTCCGGCGGACAGGGCGAACCGGCTGCGAGCTCAGCCTGTGCACGAACACGGGGTCGCCGCCGGTGAGTTCACCGGCGGCGACCCCGTCCTCGGCTCAGGAGAGGCGGTGCACGAGCTGGGTGGTCAGCTCGTAACGGGCCCCTACGACGGCCAGTTCACCGGCGGCCACCTTCGCCGCGAGGTCGGGCTCGGTGGCGATGCGGGAGCGGATGGCGCGGACGTTGGCGTCGATGGTCGCATCGACCCGGGCGGCACCGTCCTTGGTGCGGTCGATGTTCGGGCGTATCTGGTCGGCCAGGTACTGGATGTGGGCGGGCAGCTGCGCACCGGAGATGTCGGACTCGACGGCGGCCTTCACGGCGCCGCAGGACTGGTGCCCCAGGACCACCACCAGCGGGATGTCGAGTTCGAGCACTCCGTACGCGACACTGCCGAGCACGGCCTCGTCCAGCACCTCGCCACCGCTGCGCACCGTCATCAGGTCCCCGAGGCCCTGGTCGAAGACGAGCTCCGGGGGCACCCGGGAGTCGATGCACCCGAGGACGAGGGCGAAGGGATGCTGCCCCGTCGCCAGGGCCTGACGGACCGAGGGTGATTCGTCGGGGTGCCGCTCGCGGTAGGTGCGCCAGCGCAGGTTGCCCGCCGCCAGTTCCCGCAGCGCCTCGTCGGGGGTGCCCGGTCGAGGACGCGTGGTGGTGGGGGTCGCGGAGGCGGGGGTCGTGCCGAGGGTCAGGCCCGCGCCGACGGCTGCGGCGCCGGTGAGCCCGGCGCGCAGGAGTGCGCGGCGCCCGGCTCTGTGGGGAGTGTCTTGAGAGTTCACGGGGACGAACGTATGACCGAGTCCGGCGCCGGTCCGTGGCGTTGCCAAACCATGGCGAAGCGCGGGGAAAGCGTGACGCGATCTTGGTCGGCTCTTGGTCTTACCCGGTGCCGTTCTTGGTGTGACGGTCTCGACAACCGCCTTGCTGTGCACTGCATTTGAGACAACCTGGCTGGGGAGAAGGTTCAGACCTGATCCGCGGAGAGTCCTTTTCCCAGGCTGTACAGGGGGGCGTCGCGGACGCCGGAGCGTGTGAATGAGTCAGGGCGGGAATCGGCCTTGTTCATCCCGTTGATAGTTCAACGTGCGCGCTGCGAGAATCCCCGTCCCGACCCCGTTGTGGCATTTCGCATCACGCGAATTTCTGATTCACCATTCCCCCACGAAGTCCGCACAGAGCGTGGCTCTGGCCTGCCTCCGCGCAAAGCAGCGAAGAAGGTGCATTGTGTCACGGCACTCCATGCCGTTCGGCGCGCCGCCGCCGTACTCCGAAACCCCCCATGAATCCACGGAGCGCTCATCGGTGGCGCACGATCCCGCCTACCGGACACTCCGCCGCGCCCACCGGCAGTTCGGAGTTCGGGCCACGGCCGTCGCCGTCGGCGGATTCCTGACGTACGTCCTGCTGTCCAGCTTCGTCCCCGCTCTGATGAACAGCTCCCTCAGCGGCCACCTCACCGTGGGACTGGCCCTGGGACTCGGGCAGCTCGTGCTGATGGGCGTCATCGTGTGGCGCTATCTCGTGCACCACCGCACCCACATCACCCCCGTCGTCCGAGGGCTGCGCGGGCTCGCCCGCCAGCAGGAGGCCGCGAGGCGGGCGCGATCGAGCGCGGATCCCCGTGAGGGGGGCCCGCGCCGATGGTGACCACCGGCGCCGCGGTCGTGGACCGCTTCAGCCTGCAACTGACGCTCGTGCTCTTCCTGTCCGTGGTCGTCGTCACCCTGTTCACCGCGTTGCTGACCGCACCGCAGGGCGACGAGATCAGCGAGTTCTACCTCGGCAACCGACTGATGTCCCCGCTGCGCAACGGGCTGGCCATGTGCGGCGACTACCTGTCCGCCGCGACCCTGCTGGGCAGCACCGGTCTGGTCGCCCTGACCGGCTACGACGGACTGCTGTACCTGTGCGGCACCGCCGTCGCCTGGATGATGGTCCTGCTGATCATCGCCGAACCCCTGCGCAACGCCGGCAGGTTCACCCTGGGCGACACCCTCGCCTACCGCCTGCCCCGTATGCAGCGACCGGTGCGCCTCGCCCTGGCCGTGTGCACCCTCGCCATCGCCACTCTCTACCTGGTCGCCCAACTCGTGGGCAGCGTCGCCCTGCTGACCCAGTTCACCGGCGAGCCCAGCGCCACCACCCGCACCCTGTGCGTGGTCGTCATCGGCACCATCGTCATCGTGTACGCCGCCATCGGCGGCATGCCCGGCGCCACCTTCATCCAGGTCGTCAAGGCCGTGATGCTGATCTGCGGGGTCACCGTGACCGCCGTGATGGTGCTGCACCGCTTCGACTGGAACGTCGACGCGCTGCTGGCCGCCGCCGCGGACAACAGCGGGCAGGGGCAGCGGTTCCTGGAACCCGGCCTGCGCTACGGCGGCAGCACCACGAGCAAACTGGACTTCTTCAGCCTCCAGTTGGCCATCGTGCTCGGCCTCGCCGCGCTTCCGCACGTGATGATGCGGCTCCTCGCCCCCAAGCAGGTCAGTGTCCTGCGCTCCTCGGTGGTGTGGGCCATGGGCCTGGTCAGCCTCGTCTGCCTGGCCGCGGGCATCCTCGGCCTGGGGGCCACCGCCGTCGTGGGGCGGGACACCATCGCGCGGACCGACCGCAAGGGCGACGCCGCCGTCCTGCTGCTGGCCCAGGACCTCGGCGGCGGCCTGCTGACCGCCCTGCTGTCCTGTCTGGCCTTCGTCACCCTCCTCGCCGTCGCCGCGGGCCTCACCCTGGCCGCGGCCTCCTCCCTCGCCCACGACCTCTACGGCGAGGTGATCCGCAAGGGCCGGGCAAAGGAGACCGAGGAACTGGCCGTGGCCCGCCTCGCGGCGGCCGTCATCGGCGTCCTCGGCATGCTGCTCGCGCTGATCTCCTGGGGCGCGAACACGGCGACCCTCGCGTTCCTCGCCTTCGCGATCGCCGCCTCCGCCCTCCTGCCGACCCTCGTCTACACCCTGTTCTGGCGCCGGTTCACGGCACAGGGCGCCCTGCTCAGCCTCTGCGGCGGTCTGCTGAGCTCCGTCCTGCTCGTGGTCTTCTCGCCGGTGGTTTCCTCGACTTCCGCCTCGCTCTACCCGTCCGCCGATTTCGCCCTGTTTCCCCTCCAGAATCCCGGCATTGTCTCCATTCCGGCCGGATTCCTCCTCGGTTGGCTGGGCTCGGTGTTGAGCAGTCCGCAATCGCCCGAAAGCTATGAGGACTTCGAGGTGCGCACCCTTGTCGGAGCAGACCAGGAGTGAACTCGACGATGGCATGGGGAATTTGTGGAGTTTTTGTTCATCGATGGTCAGGGCTTGCGGCAACAACTTCCGTACAGTAACTAGGTGAATCATGAAATTGTTCAGCCGTGACACTGCGTTCCGCCGCACGGAGCGCACCGTCACGCCCCAGCCCCCCACCGTGCCGCCGACCGCCGGCACCGCACTCCTCCCGGACCCGGCGCTGGCGCCCCTGACCGGCGAATGGGTCATCGACCCGGCCCACAGCAGGATCGGCTTCTCCGTACGGCACGCGATGGTGACCACGGTCCGCGGAGCCTTCGCGGAGTACCAAAGCCGCCTGTACTTCGACGGCCGCGATCCGTCCCGCTCACAGGCCGAGATCGTGCTGTCGACCGGCAGCGTCGACACCGGTGTGGAACAGCGCGACGCCCACCTCGTGGGCCGTGACTTCCTCGACGCGCGGAACTACCCCCGCATGCGCTTCGCGAGCACCGCCGTGGAGATGGTCGGCAACGATGTCTACCGCATGACCGGCGACCTCACCATCAAGGCCACCACCCGCCCCGTGGTCCTGGAACTCACCTACATCGGCCATGTCACCGACCCCTTCGGATACCAGCGGGCCGGCTTCGACGGCACCACCACCATCAACCGCACGGACTGGGGCCTGAACTACGACTCCAAACTGGCCGAGGGCGGGGCCATGGTGAGTGAGAAGGTCCGCCTCCAGTTCGACATCGCGGCCATCCGTACCGCGCCGGTCGGCTGAACCCGCCTCGGTTCAACCGGGGATCGTGACCAGCACGCGGCCGCGGCTCCCGGCGTCGACACGGTCGTGGGCCTTGGCGATCTCCTCCAGCGGAACGAGCTCGGCGACGGCGACGCGCAGGGCACCGACGGCGGCAGCGGCGGTGAGGTCGCGCGCCGCCTGCCGCTTGGCCTCGGCGGGAAAGTCGTCGCTGCCGATCAGACGGAGGGTGACGTTGTTGAACAGCAACGGCCAGAACGGGATGCCGGTCCGGTCGGCGCCGGTGGCGTAGGCGGCGACGACCGCCTCGTTCGCGGCCACCGCGTTGTCCAGGTCGGCGTTGTCCGACAGGGACACCTCCACGATCCGGTGCACACCACCGGGGGCGTACGCGCGGATCGTCGCGGCGGGGTCCGGCGAGTCCAGGGCCACGGCGTGCGCCACGACGTCCGGGTCGACACGTTCGAGGTCCGCGCGGCGCCGTACGGTGGCGACGACGGTCGCCCCGCCCCAGCGGGCAAGCTGCGCGGCCAGCGAGCCGACCCCGCCCAGGACCCCGTGCACCAGCACGATCCGGCCGTCGACCGGGCCGTCCGCGAACACAGCGCGGTGCGCCGTGATCCCCGGAATGCCCAGACTCGCGCCGAGCTCGTCGCCCAGGTGGTCGGGCAGCGGTACCGCCAATTCCTCGGGTACGACCGTGTACTGCGCGGCCGTGCCGAACGCCCGGTAGGACTGCGCCCCGTGCACCCACACCCGCTGCCCGACGCGACGCGCGCTCACCCCGGCGCCGACCGCGTCGACGACGCCCGCGGCATCGCTGTGCGGGATCACCCGGGGGAACGGCATCGACGAGCCGAGCCAGCCCCGCCGCTTCTTGGTGTCGCCGGGATTGACGCCCGACACCGTGACACGCACCCGGACCTCGCCGGGACCGGGCTCCGGATCGGGGAGCTCGCCGACGCGCAGCACCTCGGCGGCGGGGCCCTGCGCGTCGTACCAGGAAGCGAGCATGGCGGACCTCCGGGGCCGGTCACCGTCGTAGAAGCACCTCGACCCGAGGCTACGACGTCGTGGCCGCCCTCCGCTCCAGCCGGACGATCACGCTCTTCGATGTCGGGGTGTTGCTGATGTCCGCGACGCTGTCGAGCGGCACCAGCACATTGGTCTCCGGGTAGTACGCGGCGGCCGAGCCCGGGGGAGTGGAGTAGGCGACGACACGGAAGGCGTCCGCGCGGCGCTCCGAGCCGTCGGACCAGACGCTGACCAGATCGACGAGGCTGCCGTCCGGGATGCCGAGGTCGATGAGGTCGGCGGAGTTCACGAGGACGACGCGGCGGCCGCCCTTGATGCCCCGGTAGCGGTCGTCCATCGCGTAGGGAATGGTGTTCCACTGGTCGTGCGAACGCAGGGTCTGGAGGATCAGGTGGCCCTTCGGGGCCCGGAGCATCGTGAAGTCGTTGACGCTGAAGACGGCCTTCCCGCTGGGTGTGCGGAACACCTTGTCGTTGACCGGGTTGGGCAGCCGGAAACCGCCGGGGCGCCGGACCCGCTCGTCGAAGTCCTCGAAGCCTTCGACGACCCGTGAGATGCGGTCGCGGACGAGACCGTAGTCGGCCTCGAAGTCCTCCCAGGGGATCTCCGGTGCGGAGCCCAGGACCTCGCGGGCCAGACGGCTGATGATGGAGACCTCGCTCAGCAGCCGCGCGGAGGCGGGGGCGAGCCGGCCGCGGGTGGCGTGGACCTCGCTCATGGAGTCCTCGACCGTCATGAACTGCTCCCCGCCCGCCTGGACGTCCCGGTCGCTGCGGCCGAGCGTGGGCAGGATCAGCGCCGTGCGTCCGCACACCGCGTGGGAGCGGTTGAGCTTCGTCGAGATGTGGGCGGTCAGACGGCAGTTGCGCATGGCGCGCTCGGTGACGTCGCTGTCGGGCGTGGCCCGCACGAAGTTGCCCGCGACGCCGAGGAAGACCTTGGCCCGTCCGTCGAGCATGGCCCGGATGGAGTCGACGGAGTCCAGACCGTGCGCCGTCGGCGCGGTGAAGCCGAACTCGGCGCCCAGCCGGTCCAGGAACGCCTGCGGCATGCGCTCCCAGATGCCCATCGTGCGGTCGCCCTGCACGTTGCTGTGCCCGCGCACCGGGCACACCCCCGCACCCGGGCGGCCGATGTTGCCGCGCAGCAGAAGGAAGTTGACGACCTCCCTGATGGTGGGCACCCCGTGCTTGTGCTGCGTCAGACCCATGGCCCAGCAGACGATGACGCTACGGCTCTCCAGGACCCGCGCGTGCACCCGCTCGATGTCGTCCTGGTTCAGCCCCGTGGCCTCCAGGACCTCGTCCCAGGACGTCGTGGCGCGCAGCCGCTCGGCGAAGGCGTCGTAGCCGGTGGTGTGCGCCTCGATGAACTCCCGGTCCAGGACGGTGCCCGGCTCCTTGTCCTCGGCCTCGATCAGCATCAGGTTCAGCGCCTGGAACAGGGCCAGGTCACCGCCGGGCCGGATCTGGAGGAACTGGTCGGCGATGGCCGTGCCCCGGCCGACGACGCCACGCGCCTTCTGCGGGTTCTTGAAGCGCATGAGCCCGGCCTCGGGCAGCGGGTTGACGGCGACGACACTGCCACCGCGGCGCTTGGTCTCCTCCAGCGCGGACAGCATCCGCGGATGGTTGGTGCCGGGGTTCTGGCCCACGACGAAGACGAGGTCGGCGTTGTACAGGTCGTCGAGCGTGACACTGCCCTTGCCGATGCCCAGGGTCTCGTTGAGCGCGGAACCGCTGGACTCGTGGCACATGTTGGAGCAGTCCGGCAGGTTGTTGGTGCCGAAGGCCCGCGCGAACAGCTGGAGCAGGAACGCCGGCTCGTTGGCCAGCCGCCCGGAGGTGTAGAACAGCGCCTCGTCCGGGTGGTCCAGGGCGCGCAGCTCGTGGGCGAGCAGGTCCAGTGCCTCGTCCCAGCCGATGGGCTCGTAGTGGTCCGCGCCCTCGCGCAGCACCATGGGCTCGGTCAGCCGGCCCTGCTGGTTGAGCCAGTAGTCCGACTTACGGCTCAGCTCGTCGACGGAGTACCGCTGGAAGAACTCGGCAGTCACCCGCCGGGACGTGGCCTCGTCACTGATGTGCTTGGCGCCGTTCTCGCAGTACTCGTTGAGGTGCCGCTTGCCCGGCGCGGGCTCCGGCCAGGCGCAGCCCGGGCAGTCGATGCCCTTGGCCTGGTTGATGTTCAGCAGGGTGAGCGCGGTGCGTTTCGGCGAGGTCTGGCCCAGCGCGTACTGCAGGGCGTGCACGACCCCCGGAGCGCCCGCGGCCCATGTCTTGGGAGCCGTCACCGACAGCTCGCTCTCGTCCGGTTCGCCGATGTCCCGCATCGAGCACCACGCCCTCTCCCCAGCCGTTCGCCCCTCACTCTTCGCCGGCACATCGGTCCAGGTCAAAGCGGTAGTTGTTATCGCGTGATAGGCCGCACCGATCACACGCGGCAGTCGTCGCCCCATTCGCGGGAGACCGGTGGATCATTGAGGGGTGCTGCTGCGCCAACTCGAGTACCTCGTCGCCCTCGCCAGGGTCCGCCACTTCGCGAAGGCGGCGCAGGCCTGCTACGTCTCCCAGCCCGCCCTGTCCGAGGGCATCCGGAAGCTGGAGGAGGAGCTCGGCATCCCCCTGGTCCAGCGGGGGCGCCGGTTCGACGGGCTCACCCCGGAGGGCGAGCGGGTCGTTCTGTGGGCCCAGCGGATCCTCGCTGACCGGGACGCCATGCAGAGCGAGATCCAGGCACTGCGGGCCGGCCTCAGCGGCAGGCTGCGGATCGGGACCGTGCCCACGGCCTCCACGGCGGTGGGGCTGCTCACCCAGCCGTTCTGCGCCGCCAACCCGCTGGCGACCGTCCAGGTCTTCGCCGACCTGCGGGCCGAGGACATCGTGAACCGGCTTCGCGCCTACGAACTCGACGCAGCCGTGACCTACCAGAGCTCCGTCGCGGACCACGACTTCAAGTTCGTCCCGCTGTACCGGGAACGCCACGTCCTGCTGACCCAGCGCTCCGCCCCCGACACCGGGCCCGTGGACATCTCGTGGGAGGAAGCCGCCCAGTACCCCCTGTGCCTGCTGGACCCGATGATGCAGGGGCGCCAGGTCCTCGACGCGGTGTTCGCGACCGTCGGCGTCTCCGTCACCCCACGCGTGGAGACCGACTCGATCGCCTCCCTGTTCGCCCAGGTCAGGGCCGGTCAGTGGGCCAGCATCGTCCCCTACGCCTGGCTCCATGTCTTCGGCGTCCCCGCGGGCATGCACGCCGTCCCGCTGGTCCGCCCCGTCCGCTCCGAACAGATCGGCCTGGTCCTCCCGGCCCGCGAGCCCGTCTCCGTGATCGGACAGGCCCTGATGGATGTGGTGGGGCGGTCGGGGATCTCGGCGGCGCTGGAGCGGTTGCCTGAATAGGCGGTGGGGCGGGGCGGCAGCGGTTGGGCGGATGCCCGTGTCGTCGTGCGGTGGACCTTGTGGCAGATGACCGGTGGCGCGACTCGCTTCCGGCACTTCCGTGCCGGGAACGCGTATGCGCGGATGAGCGGTGAGCAGTGAGGGAAACGCCGGGTGAGACGGGCGCGATGGAACGGTCCGACGCCGTCCGCAATCGCGAACGTCTCCTGGACGCGGCCGTCGTCTGGTCGTCGAGCAGGGCATCGAGTGCGTGACGATGGAGGCCGTGGCCAAGGAGGCCGGTGTAGGGAAGGGGACCTTCTTTTGTCGGTTCGGCGACCGAGCCGGTCTCATGCTCGTCCTTGTCGACGAGGCGGAGGCGGAATTCCAGGAGGCGCACACCTCGGGCCCTCCGCCACTCGGCCCGGGCGCACCGGCGGTGGACCGGCTACCGCGTTCGGCCGCACGCTGATCGAGCGCATCGCCGACGACGCGGATCCGGGTGCCGTGCTGGGGCGCCAACTCCTCTTGGAACGCCGCCATTCCTCCGACACGGCCCGTGCCATTCACCGGCGTCCTACGTACGCAGCATTCCGTGCTCATCCTTGAGGAGGACTCGAGCGCGCCGGCTCATGCAGCGTCACCAACGGAGAGTGCCAGCACCGGCACGATGTCTCGGTGCTGCTGTCCGGCCAGGCTGGTGATCTACCCGAATCCAGACCTGGAGATCCGTTTCTCGTGGCTACCTTCCTGTATCGGATGGGCCGGACCGCCTTCCGGCGGCGCTGGCTCGTGGCGCTGTTGTGGGCCGTGGTCCTCGGCGCCGTCGGCCTGGGCGCCGCCAAGGCGCCCGCCGCCTCCGACGACAGCACGTCCTTCATGCCGGGCATCGAGGCGCAGAAGGCCTTCGACCTGATCGGCGAGCGCTTCCCCGGCGGGGAAGCCAACGGGGCCAACGCGCGGATCGTCTTCGTCGCACCCGACGGGCAGAAGGTGACGGCGGCCGAGCACCGCGCCGCCATCGAGTCGCTCGTCGCCGAGGCCGCCGACGAGCCCCAGGTCGCGGGCGCCACAAGCCCGTTCACGGCGGGTGCGGTGAGCAAGGACGGCTCCACCGCCTACGCCACGGTGGACTACGAAGTGAAGGCCGCCGACCTCAGCGAAGCCGACAAGGCCGCGCTGGAGAAGGCCGTCGACGAGGCCCGCGACTCCGGACTCACGGTCGAGGTCGGAGGCACCGCACTGGCCACGCAGCCCGCGGCGGGCGGCGCCTCCGAGGCCATCGGCATCGCCCTCGCCGCGGTCGTCCTGCTGATCACCTTCGGCTCCCTCGCGGCGGCCGGCCTTCCGCTGCTCACCGCGATCATCGGCGTGGGCGTCAGCATGGCCGCCATCATGGCCCTGGGCAGCACCTTCGGCCTCTCCATGACCACCGGCACGCTCGCCACGATGCTCGGCCTGGCGGTCGGTATCGACTACGCCCTCTTCGTGGTCTCCCGCTACCGGGAGGAGCGCGCCAACGGACACGAACCGCGGGAGGCGGCGGGCCTCGCCGTCGGCACGGCAGGCTCCGCCGTGGTGTTCGCCGGTCTCACGGTCGTCATCGCCCTGGCCGGCCTGACCGTCATCGGCGTTCCGATGCTGGCCAAGATGGGGCTGTGCGCCGCGGGCGCGGTGGTCGTCGCCGTGCTGATCGCGCTCACCCTGGTCCCCGCGCTGCTGGGCATGTGGCCCGACGCCGTACTGTCCCGCCGTATCCGCAAGAAGGGCCCCGCGGCCGCGCCGGCGGACAACGGGGGATCCCGGTGGGCGCGGTTCGTGCTGCGCCGCCCCGTGGCCGTGCTGGTGACGTGCGTCGCCGGTCTGGGGGTGCTGGCGCTGCCCGCCGCACAGCTGGAACTGGGCATGCCTGGGGACGAGTCCAAGCCCGTCTCCTCGACGGAACGGCGTGCCTACGACGCGCTCGCGGACGGTTTCGGCGCGGGCTTCAACGGGCCGCTGACGATCGTGGTCGACGTCAAGGACGCCGCCGAACCCAAGGCGGCCGTGAGCGAGATCGCCGAGGAGATCGGCGCGACCGGCGGGGTCGTGTCCGTCTCTCCCGCGCGGTTCAACCAGGCCGGTGACGCCGCCCTGCTCTCCGCGGTGCCGGCCACCGGTCCGAACGACGAGAGGACCAAGGACCTCGTCCAGTCGATCCGTTCCGAGCGCCCGGGACTGGAGCGGGAGACGGGGGCGACGTTCGAGGTCACCGGCAACACCGCGATGAACATCGATGTCGCCCAGGCCCTCCAGGACGCGCTCGTGCCCTACCTGGCCGTCATCATCGTGCTGGCCCTGATCCTGCTGCTGGTGGTCTTCCGTTCCGTGCTCGTGCCCCTCAAGGCCGCGCTCGGGTTCCTGCTGTCGGTGCTGGCCGCGCTCGGCGCCGTCGTGGCGGTCTTCCAGTGGGGCTGGGGCGCGGAACTGCTCGGGGTGGAGCAGTCCGGTCCGATCATGAGCCTGATGCCGATCTTCCTGGTGGGCATCGTGTTCGGCCTGGCCATGGACTACGAGGTCTTCCTCGTCTCCCGGATGCGGGAGGCGTACGTCCACGGGGACCGGCCCGCCCAGGCGGTCGTGACGGGCTTCCGGCACAGCGCGCGGGTGGTCGCCGCCGCGGCGGTCATCATGATCGCGGTGTTCTCCGGATTCATCGGCGCCCACGAGTCGATGATCAAGACCATGGGCTTCGGGCTCGCCGTCGCGGTGCTCTTCGACGCTTTCGTCGTCCGCATGGCGCTCGTGCCCGCGGTGCTCGCCCTGCTCGGCGACAAGGCGTGGTGGCTGCCCGCCGGGCTCGACCGGCTGATGCCCCGCGTCGACGTGGAGGGCGCCGGACTCGGCGCGCCGAAGCCCCACGAGGCCGGCGAGCCGGTGCCGCGGGAACCGGCCCGGATCTGATGCCCGTACGACGGACCGCGGCGCCCTCGTGCGAGACGGCGCCGCGGTCCGTCGTGTGTGAGCATGACGGTCCTCGACACTTTCTCGGAGCGCGATGAGCAACAGCTGGCAGCGGCGGGCGGCGACCCGTCCTCAAGCCGTCGAGGCCACCACACTGGTCCTGCTGTTCGCCCTCACCGCCGCGAGTGTCCTCGTCACCCGGGCGGTGCTGTCCGGGGCCCCGCCCCTGTGGCCCGGTATCGCGCTCGCCGCCGTGGCCTGCGCCGCACTGCACTGGCGCCGTGAGCGCCCGCTGTCCGTCCTCGCCGCGACGACGCTGTGCACCATGGTCACGGGTGCCCTGGGCTATCTCCTGACCGTCGGAGTGATGGTCCCGCTCCTGGTCGCGCAGTACTCCACCAGCGTGCGGACTCCGCGCCGCACCAGCTGGAACAGCGCGCTAGCGGCTGCCGCGGGCATGGTCGTCACCGGTCTGCTCGTCCCGTCGTTCCGCGACTCACCGATCCTCGGGACCGTCAACCCGGTGGCCATGGTGATGCTGGCGGCGGCGCTCGGCGCCTATGTCCGGGTGCGCCGTCAGTACGCGGTGGCCCGCGCCGAACACACCGTCCGCGAGCGGGAGGAGGAGACACGGCACCGGGTGATCCAGGAACGCATGCGCATCGCACGGGAGTTGCACGACGTGGTCGCCCACCACCTGACCCTGGCCGACGCGCAGGCCGGCACCGCGGCGCACCTCGCGCACACCCACCCGGACCAGGCCCTCGGCATCATCGCCAAGCTGCCGGAGACCACCGCGCAGGCGCTGCGCGAACTCAAGGCCGCCGTAGGGATGTTGCGCCAGGACAACGACACCTCCGACCTCACCCCCGCGCCGGGCCTGGACCGACTGCCCGACCTGGTCGAGGCCTGCGCGATGGTCGGACTGGAGGTGACGGTCTCCGTCGAGGGAGAGCGGCGACCGCTGCCGCCCGTGCTCGACCTGACGGCCTACCGGATCGTCCAGGAAGCGCTCACCAACGTCACCAAGCACGCCGCCACCCGCACCGCTCAGGTCCGACTCGCCTACACACCCCACTACTTGACGCTGACCGTCACCAACGCCACTCCCTTGGACAGACCAGCGGCCCCCGCCACGTCCGGGGGCGGCTTCGGCCTGCTCGGCATGCGCGAGCGCGCCGCGGCGGCGGGCGGCACCTTCCACGCCGGCCGGCGTCCGCACGGCGGCTTCGAGGTGGCCTGCACCCTGCCGCTCCACCACCACGGTGCCCTGCCGCCGGACACCCACGACACTCCGCCGCCGCACTCCCACGACGAGAGCCCCGCCACATGACCATCCGTGTCCTGCTCGCCGACGACCAGGCCCTGCTCCGGGCCACCTTCCGCATCCTCATCGACTCGGCCGAGGACCTGACCGTGGTCGCGGAGGCCGCCGACGGTCAGGAAGCCGTCGACCTCACCGCCGAGCACCGGCCCGACGTGGTCATCATGGACATCCGGATGCCGAACCTCGACGGGGTCTCGGCCACCGCCGCCATCTGCTCCCGGCCCGAGCTGTCGGACACCCACGTCCTCGTCCTCACCACGTTCGAGAACGACGAGAACGTGGCCAAGGCCTTGCGCGCCGGCGCGAGCGGCTTCCTCGGCAAGGGGGTTCGCCCCGAGGAACTGCTGTCGAGCATCCGCACCGTGGCGGCCGGCGACTCCCTGCTCTCGCCCACCGCCACCCGGGCCCTGGTCACCCGCTTCCTGGCCACTCCCGACACCGACGGCTTCCTCGCGCTCCCCGACGCCGTCAAAGCCCTGACCGACCGCGAACGCGAGGTCACGGCCCTGGCCGCCTACGGCAAGTCCAACGCCGAGATCGCCGAACGGCTCGTCCTGAGCCCGCTGACCGTACGCAGCCACATCCAACGAGCCATGACCAAACTCGACGCCCGCGACCGCGCGCAACTCGTCGTCATCGCCTACCAGAGCGGCCTGGTGAAGCCGCACACGGCCTCGTAGACCGGCGTCAGCGCCAGCCGAAGCGGCGGTCCACCACGGCGGCGAACTCCTCCAGCGTCAGAACGGCGTCCCCGTTCTGGTCGGCGGCGTCGAACAGGGCGGAGGAGGCGTCGGCGTCCCCCACGGCCCAGGACGGCAGGGTCCCGGACGCGGCGAGCGTCGGCCCCTTCGTCCGCAGGGCGATGATGACCTCCTGCCGGGTCAGAGTCCCGTTCCGATCGAGGTCGAGCGCTTCGAACAGGATCCGGGCCTTGTCACTCATGTGGTCATCCTCATTCGCTCCGGCGGAGAGTCAGGGCCAGCCCTCCACTCCCTCATCACAACGCTTCCGGCCCGGCCTCCGGTTCCCCCCGGACACCTTGCGCGGTGCGGGACTCGAGCGCGTGCAGCACGGCCACCATGTCCGCACCGCCGTGGCCCTGGTCGACCGTCTCGCCGAAGAGGGCGTGACAGACGTCGAGGAGCGGGGAGGCGATGTCGGCCTTGCGCGCCGCCTCCGCGATCAGCAGGTTGTTCTTCAGTACGTCCGCGGCGGCCGCCTGGGCGGTGAAGTCGCGGTCCAGCAGCTTGGGCGCCTTCATGCGCGAGACGGCGCTGGCCATCGGCCCCGCGTCCAGGACGTCCCGGAGCAGACGCTGGTCGAGTCCGTGCCGGTCGGCGAAGTGGAACGCCTCGGTCAGCCCGGTGACCAGGGTGATCAGGAACAGGTTCACCGAGAACTTCATCAGCAGCGCGCCGGGCACCGCACCGCACACGAACGTCTCCCGGCACACGGGCGTCAGCAGGGGTCGTACGGCCGCCACGGCGTCGTCGTCACCGGCCAGCATCCCCACCAGCTCGCCCCGCTCGGCCGGGGCGCGGGAACCGGACACGGGCGCCTCCACATAGCGGCCGCCCGCCGCCCGGACGTCGTCCTCCAGGCCGCTGGAGTACTCGGCCGACGTCGTGCCCATGTGGACCACAGTGTGCCCGGCGACGCGGGCTGCGAAGTCCGGGGTGCCGCGTCCCAGGACCGTGTCCATGGCGGCCTCGTCGGCCAGCATCAGGATCACGGTCCCCGCACGGTCGAAGACCTCGGCCGCGCTCGCCGCGACCTCCGCTCCCGCGGCGCGCAGGGGTGCGCAACGCCCGGGTGTGCGGTTCCAGACGACGAGGGGAGTCCCGGCGCGGACCAGGTTGAGCGCCATGGGCTGCCCCATGAGCCCGAGGCCGACGAAACCGACGTACACGAGGCGCCGCCTTTCCCGGCTCACCCCGAAGCCGAGCCATGCTGCTTCCTGCTATGACAGCGGTCATAGTAGCCGTCGTTATGACAGCGGTCATAGAGTGAGCGGCGCAGCCCACGACGTACGGGGAGACCGACGACGATGTCCGAACGAGGACCGCGCGAGCGGATGGTTTTCAGCGCGGCCCAGCTCATCCGGCGCGACGGGGTCGCCGCCACCGGCATGCGCGAGGTCGCCGCCCACGCCGGCGCGCCGCGCGGCTCGCTCCAGCACTACTTCCCGGGCGGCAAGGAACAGCTGGTCAATGAGGCGGTCGGCTGGGCGGGCCGGTACGCGGGCAAACGCGTCGCCCGTTTCCTCGCGGCGCTGGACGAGCCGACGCCCAGCGGGCTGTTCGCCGAGATGGTGCGGCAGTGGACCGACGAGTACGAGACCGACGGCTTCGCGGGCGGCTGCCCCGTCGCCGCCGCCACGATCGACTGCGCGGAGTCCACCGAGTCCACGCGGGAGGCCGCGTCCGCCGCCTTCGCCACCTGGACCGGACCCGTGGCGCAGGCGCTGGCCGGCATGGGCGTACCCGAGCAACGGACCGGAGCTCTCGCGACGCTCATGATCAGCAGTCTGGAAGGGGCCCTCCTCATCGCCCGGGCCGAACGGGACGTCCGCGCCCTGACGACCGTCGCGCGGGAACTGGGCCCCCTCCTCGACGCGGCGGTGACGAAGGGCGACTGAACGGCGGTCCCGCATGAGCCCCCACGCGGGGGCTCATGCGGGACCGCGAGTCGGTCAGAGAGCCGACGCGGCGCTGTGCAGGTTCTTCGCCGCCAGAGCCAGCCCCTCGGTCTGCGAGTAGGCGGCGTCCTCGTGCTCGATGTTCACCGCCATGTCCGGGTCGATCTCGGCGAGGGCGGCCAGGAACTCCGTCCAGAAGGGAACGTCGTTGCCGAGGCCGACGGCGACGAACTTCCACGCCGGGTTCTCGGGCCACGCGTTGCACCAGAAGCCGTAACCGGTCGGCACCTTGCCGTCGGCATCGGCCGGCACGCGTGTGAACGACGTGTCCAGGACACCGCGGATGTCGGCGCCCGGGCAGAGCGTCGCGTCCTTCGCGGCCGCGTGGAACACCAGCGGCCCCAGCCACTTGATGGAGGCGATGACGTCCATGCCCTGCCACATCAGGTGGGACGGGTCCATCTCGGCGCCCACGTTGGTCAGTTGACCCGCGTCGACCAGCCGCTTCAGCGTGACCGGCGAGAAGACGAGGTTGTGCGGGTGCATCTCGATCGCGACCCGGACGTCGTTCTCCCGGGCCAGCGCGTCGATCTCCTTCCAGAACTCCACGGCCACCCCCCACTGGTAGTCGAGGACGTCCATGTAGACGCCGTCCCACGGGTTCACCACCCAGGAGGGGTACTTGGCGTCAGGGTCGGAGCCGGGCGTACCGGACATGGTGACGACATGCCTGATGCCGAGCAGGCCCGCGAGGCGGATGGTGCGGCGCAGGTCGTCGGCGTGCTTGGGACCCACCCCGGGAAGAGGGTTGAGCGGGTTGCCGTTGCAGTTGAGGCCGGTCAGCTCCATCCCGCGGTCGGCGAAGCTCGCCAGGTACTCCTCGCGCGCGGCGGCCGAGGACAGCAGCAGGTCGACCGGGCAGTGCGGGGAGGGGATGAAGCCACCGGTGTTGACCTCCACGGAGGTCAGCCCGTTCTCCTTGAGGATGTCGAGGGCCTCGGCCAGCGGGCGGTCGTGCAGACAGGCGGTGTAGGCACCGAGCTTGAGAGCCATGCGAGTACTCCTTGGATAAGTGTGGGGGGGGTCAGGCGACGGCTGGAACCGTGACGGCGGCGCCACCGTTCTCGGAGGACTCGACGACAGCCCGGATGATCTCCATCGTCCGCAGCGCGTCGGCGAAGGTGGCGCAGGCCGGCAGCGGCTCGGTGACGCCCGCGACCTGGTCGAGGAAGGCCCGCGCCTGGTACGTGAAGTTGTCGCCGTTACTGGCGCCCACACCCGGAGCCTCCATCGGCACACCGCCCGCGAAGTACGGCATCTGCGGACCGGCGATGATCTGCCGGGCACCGCGCGTCCGCGCCTCGGGCTGCGCGTCGTCGAAGAGGTACTCGGCGGGCCGGTGCTGATCGAACGCGGCCCGGCCGCCGACGCCCAGCACGTCGAAGAACAGCCCGTTGGGCAGCCCGAACCCGGTGCGCGTCACCGAGAACGTGCCGACGAGCCCCGACTCGAAACGAGCCGTGAAGGACGCGGTGTCCTCGTTCTCGACCTCGCCGAACTCATCAGACACAGGAGCCGCGTTGTGCCCGACGACCGCCCCCAGCGGTAGTGGCCGCTTGGTGATCTGCGTCGACAGCGCGGCACCGGACACCGACACGATGGGCCCGGCGACATACTCCGCGGCATCGATCACGTGCGAGCCGACGTCCCCGAGCGCACCCGAACCGGCACCACCCTTGAACCGCCAGCTCAACGGCCCGTTCGGGTCGGTCGCGTAGTCACACCAGTAGCGACCGCTGAAGAGCGTCAGATCCCCCAACTCGCCCCGCTGCACATGCTCACGAATCGCGGCGATGCCGGGCGAACGACGGAAGGTGTACCCGACCGCGGTCACGACCCCGGCGGAACGCTCCAACTCGGCCATCGCACGGGCGTCTTCGAGCGACCCGGCCAGCGGCTTCTCGCACAGCACATGCTTGCCGGCGGCGACCAGCGCCTCCGCGATCGGACGGTGCAGAGCATTTCCTACGACGATGCTGACCGCGTCGATCGACGGGTCCTCGGCGACCGCCTCCCAACTCGGCAGCGCCTTTTCGAAGCCGTAACGCCGGGCGGCGTCCTCGCCGAGCGCCCCATTGGCATCGGCTATCGCGGCCAGCCGCACCGGCGGCAGCCCGGCCCCGAAGACCGTGTTGACATTGCGATAACCGGCGGCGTGACTGCGACCGGCCATACCCGCACCGATCACGGCGACGGAGATCGGCTTGCTGGACGAGGTCATGACGTGTCCTTAGGGGGAGAGATCAGCTGGAGGTGGGGAAGTCGAAGCCGGCGGTGATGGACTGGGCCTGCTGGGGCCAGCGGGTGGTGACGACCTTGGGGCGGGTGTAGAAGCGGATGCCTTCGGGGCCGTGGATCGGGTTGTCGCCGATGAGGGAGTCCTTCCAGCCGCCGAAGGAGTAGTACGACATCGGCACGGGCACGGGGACGTTGATGCCGATCATGCCGACGTGGATGGTGCGCTGGAAGCGGCGGGCGGCTTCGCCGGAGGCGGTGAACAGGGCGGTGCCGTTGCCGTAGGGGTTGGCGTTGATGACGTTGATCGCCTCGTCCAGGGTGTCGACCCGGAGGATCGCGAGGACGGGGCCGAAGAGTTCTTCCTGGTAGGCGTCCATGTCGGTGGTGACGTGGTCGAGGAGCGAGGGGCCGGTGAAGAAGCCGTTCTCGTGGCCGTCGACCTTGAGGCCGCGGCCGTCGACGACGAGGGTGGCGCCCTGGGCGGCGGCGGTGGCGACGGCGTTCTCGACGCGTTCCTGGGCGGCCTTGGTGACGAGGGGGCCCATGTCGGTGCCGGGCTGGTCGCCGGGGCCGATCTTCACTTCGCGGGCCTTGCGTTCCAGGATCTCGACGAGTCCGTCGGCGGCGTCTCCGACGGCTACGGCGACGGAGACGGCCATGCAGCGTTCGCCGGCGGAGCCGTAGGCGCCGGCGGTGATGTGGTTGGCGGCGAATTCGAGGTCGGCGTCGGGCAGGACGACGGCGTGGTTCTTGGCGCCGCCGAGGGCCTGGACGCGCTTGCCGTGCGAAGTGGCCGTCTCGTGGACGTACTTGGCGATGGGAGTCGATCCGACGAAGGAGACGGCCTCGATGCCGGGGTGGGTGAGGATCGCGTCGACCGCGTCCTTGCCGCCGTGGACGACGTTGAAGACGCCGTCCGGCAGACCCGCCTTCCTGTAGAGGTCAGCGACGAAGTTCGCCGCCGATGGGTCCCGCTCGCTGGGCTTCAGAATGAACGTGTTGCCGGTGGCGATGGCGATGGGGTGCATCCACAGCGGCACCATGGCGGGGAAGTTGAACGGGGTGATGCCGGCGACGACGCCGAGGGGCTGGCGGAAGTTGTGGACGTCGATGCCGCGGGAGACCTGGTCGGAGAAGGAGCCCTTGAGGACGTCGCCGAGGCCGCAGGCGAACTCGACGACCTCGCGTCCTCGGGTGATCTCGCCGCGGGCGTCGTCGACGGTCTTGCCGTGCTCGGCGGAGATGATCCGGCCCAGCTCCTCCTCGTGCTCGACGAGCAACTGCCGGAAGGCGAACATCACCTGGGTGCGCTGCGTGAGCGACGAGTCGGACCAGGCCTCGAAGGCCTTGGCGGCCGCGGCGACGGCGGTGTCCACGTCGGCGGCACCGCCGAGGACGACCTGCGCCTGCGCCTGCCCGGTGGCCGGGTTGAAGACCGGCTGACTCGTGGTGGCGGAGCCCGGTGTGGGGGAGCCGTTGATCCAGTGGGGAATGGTGTTCACGGGAGCGGGTTCCTTACAGGTAGTGGCGCTGGTTCTGCTTGTGGGAGGCGTAGGTGTCATAGGCGGTGCGGGTGGTGTCGAGGGCGGAGACTGCGCTGACGGGGACGTCCCACCAGCCGTGGCCGGGCGGGTTGGGCCCATAGAGGTCGGTCTCGACGTGGACGACGGTGGTGCGCGAGGCGGCCTTGGCCTTCTCCATCGCGGTGCGGAATTCGTCGACGGTGGTGGCGTGCAGGACGTCGGCGCCCAGCGAGGAGGCGTTGGCGGCGAGGTCGACGGGTAGGACGTCGCCGTCGAGCTGGCCTGAATCGCCGTCGCGGTAGCGGTATTTGGTGCCGAAGCGCTGGGAGCCGAGTGATTCGGACAGGGCGCCGATGGAGGCGAACCCGTGGTTCTGGACGAGCACGATGATGACCTTGAGGCCCTCGGAGACCATCGTGACGATCTCCTGAGCCATCATCAGATACGAGCCGTCACCGACCAGGACGACGACCTCGCGCGACGGGTCGGCCATCTTGGCACCGACGCCGGCGGCGACCTCGTAGCCCATGCAGGAGTAGGCGTACTCGACGTGGTAGGCCTTCGGGTCGCGGGCCCGCCAGAGCTGTTGCAGGTCGCCGGGCATGGAGCCGGCGGCGTTGATGACCACGGCCCGGTCGTCGACGACGTCATTGAGGGCACCGAGGACCTGGGTCTGCGCCGGCAGCGGGCCGGTATTGCGGTCAGGCGCGAAGCATTCCTCCTCGATCTCCCGTGTACGGGCGATCAGTTGGCGGGTGCGGTCGCGGTATTCCTGGTCCACTTCCCAGTCCGTGAGCGTCCCCGCCAGCGCTTCGATGCCGAGCCGCGCATCCGCGACCAGGGGTTCGGCGGAGTGCTTGACGGCGTCGAGGCGGGCGACGTTGAGGTTGATGAAGGTGACGTCCGGGTTGCCGAAGACGGTGTGGCTGGCGGTGGTGAAGTCGGAGTACCGGGTACCGATGCCGAGCACCACGTCGGCGTCCTTCGCCAGCTCGTTGGCGGCGTGCGATCCCGTCGACCCGATGCCGCCGACCGCGTAGGGATGGTCCCACGGCACCGCGCCCTTGCCGGCGTGGGTGTCGGCGACCGGAATCCCGGTGGCCTCGGCGAAGGCCCGCAGGGCAGTCTCGGCGCCGGAGTACACGGTCCCGCCGCCGGCCACGATCAACGGCTTCCTCGCGTTGCGGAGCAGACGCGCGGCCCGCTCGACGGCGGCGGGCTCGGGCACCGGCCGGCCCACGTGCCAGACCCGGCGCCGGAAGAAGTCGACCGGCCAGTCGTAGGCCTCGGCCTGCACGTCCTGCGGCAGGGCGAGGGTGACGGCACCTGTCTCGACCGGGTCGGTCAGCACCCGCATCGCCGCGAGGGCGGCCGGGATTAGCTGCTCGGGCCGCTGGATGCGGTCGAAGTACTTGGATACGGCGCGGAAGGCGTCGTTGACGGTGACGTCCCCGCCCCGGGTGTCCTCCAGCTGCTGGAGGACCGGGTCGGCGGCGCGAGTGGCGAACATGTCGGACGGCAGCAACAGCACCGGCAGCCGGTTGGTGGTCGCCAGCGCCGCGCCGGTGATCATGTTGGTGGAACCCGGGCCGGTGGACGCGGTGCAGGCGAAGGACGCCAACCGGTCCCGCATCTTCGCGTAGGCCACTGACGCGTGGACCATGCCCTGCTCGTTGCGGGCCAGGTAGTACGGCAGATCGGCTTCCTTGGTCACCGCGGCTTGGAGCAGCGCCTGCCCGATCCCGGCCACATTGCCGTGCCCGAAGATCCCCCACACTCCGGGGATCAGCCGCTGCTCCTGGCCGTCGCGCTCGCTGTATTGCTGGGCCAGGAACCGCACCAAGGCCTGCGCGGTGGTGAGTCGGACGGTGTTCATCGGTTCTCTCCGAAGGGCAAGCGGTCGTCGACGTCCTGGGACTCCCATGTCCCACGCACCCAGCCGTGGGCGGGGTCGTCGCAGATCAGCCAGGCACGGTCCTGTCCCGGACCGGCCATGACGTTGAGGTAGTAGAGGTCGTAGCCCGGCGCGGCGATGGATGGACCGTGCCAGCCGTGCGGGATCAGGACGGTGTCGCCGGAGCGCACCTCGGCGAGCACGTCGATGGGCCGCTCGGCAGTGCCGTAGACCCGCTGATAGCCGAAGCCGTTCTCGCCGGAGACCTCGAAGTAGTAGATCTCCTCCAGCTGTGACTCGACGCCGGGCCGTGCCTCGTCGTGCTTGTGCGGGGGATACGACGACCAGTTGCCGCCGGGTGTGAGCACCTCGCACACCAACAGCTGGTCGGCCTCGAACGTCCCCGGCAGGCAGTAGTTGTTGACCTGCCGGGAGCAGGCGCCCGCCCCGCGCAGCTCCACAGGCACGTCCTCGGCCCGCCCGTACCGAGCGGAGAGGCCACCGCGCTCGGTACGGGCGGACGGCAGCGCGAACCGTCCGCCGGTCGCGCTGCTGATGAGGGTCTCCGACTCGCGGGGGAGATACGCGAAGTCGGTGACCGAGGCGAACACGCCTGTCCGACCGGCGAGTTCGAAGGCCCTGCCGTCCGTGGTGACGGTGCACGAGCCCGTCATCGGCAGGACCAGGAACTCGGAATCCCCGGTGGACAGGGCGTGTGCCTCACCCGGCTTCAGGGTCAGGATCCTGAGGCCGGAGTATCCCCAGCTCGCCGACTCGGGCGTGACCAGGAGGTCGTAGGGGCCGTCGGTGGAAGTCCCCTTGGGCAGGTGGTACTTGCTCGACGAGGTCACAGCAGACTCACCGCCTTGTCGACGGCGCCGGCGACGTCGCCGCCTGCGGGGTAGAGCAGGGAGCGGCCGACGACCAGGCCTTGCGCGGTGGGCTGCTTGAGCGCCTTGCCCCAGGAGGCGAAGGCCGCCTCGGCGTCCTTGACCTCGCCGCCCAGCAACAGGGCGGGGAGCGTCGACGAAGCCAGAACGCGCTCCATGCCATCGACAACCGGCAACTTCAGCCAGGTGTACGCGGTACGGCGGCCCAGCCCCGCAGCGATCGTGATCGACTTGACGACGGCGTCGGCGGATAGGTCGTTGCGGATCTTCCCGTCCTGCCATGCCGACATGAACGGCTCGACCATCGCGATGAGTTGACGGTCGTTCAGCTCATTGACGGCCTGCGCGGTGTTCTCCAGGACGGACGGTGTCGCCGGGTCGTCGAGGGCGATACGGGTGAGCATCTTGCCGCCGTCGAAGCCCATCGCGGCGAGCGTCACGGCGTCATAACCGGTGAACCGGTCGTCGATCTCGAACACCGAACCCGCGAGCCCTGCCCGGTTCATGGAACCGAACACGCTCTTGCCGTCCAGGACACCGAGCAGCAGCAGGTCTTCGAGGATGTCGGCGGTGGCCAGGACACCGGTCACACCCGGGCGTTCCAGCGCGATGCACAGCCGGTCCAGCAGCTCGAACCGGTCGGCCATGGCGTTCGGGTCACCGCCGACTCCGTTGGCGCCGCGCGCCGGATGGTCGGCCGCGATGATCATCGCCTTGCCGTGCTCGCCGAGCAGCGAGGTCGCTCTCACCCGGCGTGCGGCGGCGGCCGCGATGGCGCCGGGGTCGCCCACCCGGGCGAACACGATCCGGCTCACGTTCTCGGACAGCACGTCGTCATGCCTTTCGTTCGGGGGAGGCATTGGGGGACGCGAGGGATGCCTCACGGAGTTTGGCGTCGACCTCGGCCTCGGTCGGCATCGCGTCGGAGCAGGACAGCCGGCCCGCGACGATCGCGCCGGCGGCGTTGGCGAAGGACACCGTGCGAGCGGTGTCCCAGCCGGACAGCAGCCCGTGGCACAGCGCTCCGCCGAAGGCGTCACCGGCGCCCAGCCCGTTGACCACGTCCACCGGCACCGGCGGGATCTCGGCCGTCGAGCTGTCCCGGTCCATCGCCAGGACGCCCTTCGGGCCCTGCTTCACCACGGCCAGTTCCACACCCGCGGCGAGCAGCGCCTTCGCGGCCGCGTACGGCTCACGCTCCCCGGTGGCGACCTCGCACTCGTCGAGGTTGCCGACGGCGACGGTGGTGTGGCGCAGGGCCTCGGCGTAGTAGACACGGGCCTCGGCGGGGTCGGTCCAGAACGTGGGCCGCCAGTCGAGGTCGAAGACCGTCGTCCCCGCCTTCGCCCGGTGCGCGAGCGCCGCCAGCGTGGCCGACCGGCTCGGCTCCTCGCTCAGACCGGTACCGGTCATCCAGAAGACCCGCGCATCGCGCACCGCGTCCAGATCCAGCTCACCCGGCTCGATGTCCAGGTCGGGAGCCTTCGGCAGCCGGTAGAAATACAGCGGAAAGTCATCCGGCGGGAAGATCTCGCAGAACGTCACCGGCGTCGGCGCGACGTCCGACGTCCCCACGAACCGAGCGTCCACCCCGTACCCGTCCAGAGCCGACCGCACGAAGGCTCCCAACGGGTCTCGGCCCGTCTTCGTGATCACCGCGGAGGTCCGGCCGTACCGCGCGGCGGCCACCGCCACGTTCGTCGGGCTGCCGCCCAGGTACTTGCCGAACGAGGTGACCTCCGCCAGTCCCACGCCGATCTGGAGCGGATACACATCCACTCCGACGCGGCCCATGGTCAGGACTTCGAACGGCCTCACGCTGGGTATCCCTTCTCTGCTTTAAAGCGCTTTAAAAAATGGATGTGAAAGAGCGGCTACTGCGAGGCACCCAGGTACTCCGCGATCTTTTCGCGCATGAACACCGACGACTCCTTGGCCCGTTCCTCCCACGCGAAGACGCAGGCGGTCAGCGTGCCGTCGAACCCATGGGTGCGCAGCTCGTGGAAGAGCTCGCCGAAGTCGACCTCGCCCTCGCCCATGTCCAGGTGCTGGTGGATACGGGCCGTCGTGCCGGGCGGGTTGAGGATGTAGCGGTTTCCCGAAGAGGCGGTGTGGTCGAAGGCGTCGGCCAGGTGGACGTGGGTGAGCAGGTCGCCCGCGTACTCGATGATGCCGGGGGCGTCGTTGCCGATGTGGAAGGTGTGCGGGGCGCAGTAGAGGAAGGTGACGTTGGGGTGGTTGGTGCCCCGGATCAGATTGATCGCGTCGAAGCCGTTCTCGATGAAGTCGTCCGGGTGCGGCTCCAGGGTGAGCTTGATGCCCTCACGCTCGAAGGCCGGCAGCAGCTCGTCCAGGGACTTCCAGAACTGCGCCTCGCTGCGGTCGGAGTCCTCGGGCCGGCCGTTGAACTCCGAGATCATGCTGTCCACTCCGAGGTCGGCGGCGATCTGGATGGAGCGCTTCCAGTACCGTACGGCGGCCTGGCGGGCGTCCTCGTCCGGTCCTGACCAGCGGAACAGCGGCAGCAGGGAGGAGATGCCGACGCCCGCCGAGTCCAGCGCCTTGCGGAACTTGCGGACCGTTCCGTCGTCCACGCGGGGGTGGCGGAAGAAGGGGATGAAGTCCTCGCGGGGGGACAGCTCGATCCACTCGTAGCCCAACTCGGCTACCACGGCGGGCAGTTCGAGCAGCGGGACGTTGCGGATCATGTAGGGGTCGAGGGCGATCTTCACGACAGGGTGCCTTCCGGGGTGATGGCGGTGAGGTCTTCCTCTTCGGGGAGCTCCTCGGTGTCGACGCCGCGGACCTGGGACAACTCGTGCTTGAGCGCGGCCAGTTCGGCGCCGCCAGCCATGTGGTTGGTGAGTTCCTCGAGCGTGATGCGGGCGCGTTCGGCGGAGAGTTCGAGGGTGCCGAGGCGCAGGACGCTGAAGTGGTCGCCGACCATGTAGGCGTGGTGGGGGTTGTGGGTGATGAAGATGACGCCCAGGCCGCGGTCGCGGGCGGCGGCGATGTACTTCAGGACGACACCGGACTGCTTGACGCCGAGGGCGGCGGTGGGTTCGTCCAGGATGAGGACGCGGGCGCCGAAGTAGACGGCGCGGGCGATGGCCACGCACTGGCGCTGGCCGCCGGAGAGGGTGCCGATGGGCTGGTCCAGGTTGTCCAGGACGATGCCCATGTTGCGCAGCTCTTCGTCGGCGGTCTTCTTCATCTGCTCGATGTCGAGGCGACGCAGCGGCCAGGGGCCCTTGGTCATCTCGGAGCCGAGGAAGAAGTTGCGCCACACCGGCATGAGGGGGACGGTCGCGAGGTCCTGGTAGACGGTGGCGATGCCCTTGTCGAGCGCGTCGCGCGGGGTGGTGAAGCGGACGGGGTCGCCGTCGACGAGGAACTCGCCGGCGGTGTGCTGGTGCAGCCCGGAAATGATTTTGATCAGGGTGGACTTGCCGGCGCCGTTGTCGCCGAGGACACAGGTGACCTTGCCGGGGTGGACGGACAGGCTCACGCCGTGCAGGGCGTGGATGTTGCCGTACGACTTGCCCGTGGCCTTGAGTTCGACGACGGGGGCGTCTTCGACCGTGTTGTCGTGGGTGGTTGTCATGGGGTGGGTCACCTCCGGGTCGCCGCGCGGCTGACCCACAGATTGATGAGTGTGGCGCCGAGGAGCATCACGCCGAGGAAGGCTTTGAACCAGTCCGGGTTCCAGCCGGCGTAGACGATGCCCTGCTGCACCATGCCGAACATGAACGCACCGAAGACGGGCCCGATGGCGCTGCCGGCGCCGCCGGTGAGGAGACAGCCTCCGATGACGGCCGCGGCGATGTAGATGAGCTCCTGGCCGACGCCCTCGCCGGACTGCACGGTGTTGAAGGCGAACAGCTGGTGCATGCCGACGAACCAGGCTCCGAAGCCGACCAGCATGAACAGGGAGATCTTCGTGAAGGTCACGGGCACGCCGACGGCTCGTGCGGAGTCCTTGTTGCCGCCGACGGCGAAGATCCAGTTGCCGTAGCGGGTACGCAGCAGCACCCAGGTCGCCAGGGCCGCGAAGACCAGCCACCACACCACGGTGATCTTCACCTGCACGCCGCCGACCTCGAAGGACGAGGCGAACAGCGCCTTGGCCTGGCTGAAGCCGTCCATGTCGCTGATGTCGTCCGTGGCCACGTTGCCGGTGATCAGCTTGGTCACCGCGAGGTTGACACCCTGGAGGATCAGGAACGTGCCGAGAGTGATCAGGAAGCTCGGCAGCCCGGTCCTGACGAGCAGCCAGCCATTGAGGAAGCCGACCGCGAGGGACATCGCCAGGGCGAGGATCACGCCCACCCACACGTTCATCGACAGCTGGTAACTGATCATGGCCGCGGTGAGCGCCGAGGCGATGACCGCGACGCCGGAGGAGAGGTCGAACTCGCCGCCGATCATCAGCAGCGCGACCGGGAGGGCCATGATCCCGATGGTGGAGGACTGGTACAGGATGTTGGCCATGGAGCCGGCGTCGCGCACCGGCGGCGCCGTGACCAGGAAGAAGACCAGCACCGCGAGGGCGCCGAGGAAAACGCCCACCTCGGGTCGGGCGAGCAGCCTGAGCGCCGTCGGGCGCTGTGCGGTGCGCCCGTCGGTCTCCTTGGGGCCGGGGGCCGGCGGTGTGGTGACCGCCGGCTCGGCATGCTGGGTCATGCTCATCACCGGGTGCCCTTCGCGGCGAACCCGGCGACGGACTTGACGTTGGACTTGTCGACGAAGGCCGGACCGGTCAGCACCGGCTGCTCACCGCCGCCGCTGAAGTTGCCGTTGTTCTTGTAGAGCCAGAGGGAGTCGACGGCCAGGTAACCCTGGAGGTAGGGCTGCTGGTCGACGGCGAACTGGATGTCGCCGGCCTCGATCGCCTTGACCAGGTCCTTGTTGAGGTCGAAGGTGGCGATCTTCGCCTTGCTGCCGGTCTCGTCCACCGCCTGCACGGCGGTCAGCGCGATCGGCGCGCCCAGCGTGACGACCTCGTCGATGGAGCTGTCCTGCTTCAGCTTCGCCGTGATGGTCGACTTCACGGACGGCATGTCGGTGCCGTTGACGTAGAGGATGTCGGTCTTGCCGCTGAAGGCCTTCTTCACGCCGGCGCAGCGCTGTTCGAGGTTGACGGCTCCCTGGGCCTGGATGACGCACAGGGCGTGCTTGACGCCGGTGCCGTCGATCTTCTTGCCGAGCGCCTCGCCGGAGATCGCCTCGTCCTGGCCGAAGAACGACAGCAGGCCCTGCTCCTTCCAGACGTCCAGCCCCGCGTTGAGGCCGACCACCGGGATGCCGGCCTTCTCCGCCTTGGCGACGACGTCCTTGAGCGCGTCGGGCTTGGCGAGGGTGACGGCGATGCCGTCGACCTTCTGGTCGATGGCGTTCTGGACCAGGGCGGCCTGGTCGGAGGCGGTCTCGTCGTTGGAGTAGATGAGCTTGATGTTGTCCTTCGCGGCGGCGGCCTCGGCGCCCTTGCGGATGGTGTCCCAGAAGGTGTCACCGGAGGGCGCGTGGGTGACCAGCGCGATGGTCAGACGGGGGGTGTCGGCCTTGCCGGCGGAGACACCCGCGGCGCTCTCCTCGGCCTTTTTGCCCCCGGAGCTGCTGGAGCAGCCGGCGAGGGTCAGGGCGGCCGCGGCGGCCACGGCCACGGCGGGGGCGATTCTGCGGGAACGGGGGAGAGACGTGCGGCTCATGCTGCGTGCACCTCACTGTGCAGAACTGGGAGGGGAGGGTGGATCACCGTCCGCCGGACGGGCCGGACATGGCCGTTTCCAGGGGCGTGGTGGCGCCTGGAGGCGGAGTCGGGACGGCGCGGGCAGTAGGGATGGCTGCCGCGCTCTCCGGATGACTTCGTTGGAACATCAGGACAATTTAAAGCGCTTTAAGTCCTGGTACTATCAGCCTTGTTTCGCGAGGGTGTCAAGGGTGTTGCACGAGGAGATTTACCGCGGGGAGGCACAGGTGGACGACGGCGAATCCGCGCGTCACCGGAACGGCACGCACAAACGCCCCAGGCTGGAGGACGTGGCCGCCCGGGTGGGCGTCTCCACGGCATCCGTCTCCCTGGTGCTGCGCGGCGTGCCGGGACCGAGCGAGCGGACCCGGCAGCGTGTCCTGAAAGCGGCGGCCGACCTCGGCTACCAGGTGGACCGCACCGCCAGCACCCTGGCCAGCCGGCGCAGTCGACTGCTCGGCGTCATGGTCGACATCCACAGCCCCTTCCACGCCGAACTCGTCGAGCACCTGCACACCGCGGCCGAGGACGTCGGCTACGACCTCGTCCTGTCCACTCTGACCCGCACCCGTGACGAGCAGACCGCCGTGGAGACACTGCTGGCCTTCCGCAGCGAGGCGCTGATCCTCCTCGGCCCGACCTCGCCCGCGGACGTGCTCGCGACCCTCGACAACAAGGCCCCCGTCATCGCGGTCGGCCGCCGGATCGCCGACGCCGCCCTGGACGTCGTACGCACCGCGGACGACGACGGTGTCGGCCAGATCGTCGACCACCTGGTCGGGCTCGGCCACCGAGAGATCACCTACGTCGACGGCGGCAAGGGCGTCATCGCCACCGACCGCCGCCGCGGCTACCGCACCGCGATGCGCCGCCACGGTCTGGACGAGCACATCCGCGTCCTCACCGGCGACCACACCGAGGCGGCCGGCGAACGCGCCGCCCGCCACCTCCTCGACGGCCCTCAACTCCCCACCGCGGTCGTGGCGTTCAACGACCAGTGCGCTATCGGCGTCCTCGCCGCCCTCGCCCGCGCCGGCGTCTCCGTCCCCGGCCGGGTCTCCGTGGTCGGCTACGACGACGACACGCTCTCCCGGCTGAGCTGCTTCAACCTGACCACCGTCAGCCAGGGCGCCCGCGAGCAGGCCCGGCACGCCGTGACCGCGGCCGTCGAACGCCTCGACCAGGACCGCACCGAACCCCGCGAGGTCGTCCTCAACCCACGGCTCGTCCTGCGCGGGACCACGGCGGAACCCGCCTGACGCACCGCGCAGGGCATTAGCGTGCTCGTATGAACGATCCCGGTGTTGCCCATGGCTTCACGTCGGTGGACTCGCAGCCCCGGCCCGGCGACTGGGTGCGGGTTCTGGACCGGGTGGCCGCGGAGCCGTTCTACGCCGCGTACAAGCAGCGGTTGCAGGAGTTGCTGCACCCCGTGGCGGGCGGACTGTTCCTGGAGGTCGGAGCGGGTACCGGCGACGCGGCGCAGGCGCTGCGCTCGCGTTGGGGGACCGAAGTCGTCGCGGTCGACACCTCCTTGACGATGGCCGCGCAGGCGCGGGCGCGAGGGCTGGCGCATACCTTCGTCGCGGACGGCCACCGACTGCCGTTCGGCGCGGGCCGGTTCGACGGTGTCTGGGCCGATCGTGTCCTCCAGCATGTCGCCGATCCCGACCGGGTGCTGGACGAACTGCTGCGGGTGGTCCGTCCCGGTGGCCGGGTCGCGCTCGCGGACCCCGACTACGACACCCAGGTCCTCGACATCGACGACCAGGACCTCGCCCGCCGGGTGCTGCGCTTCCGTGCCGACGTGCTGCTGCGCAACGGCACACTGGCCCACCGGCACGGCGGCCTCCTCGCGGCGCGCGGCCTCGACGACATCACGGTGGAGGCTCGCACGCTGGTCGTCCGCGATCCGTCGGCGGTCGACCACGTCATGGGCCTGCGCACCTGGGCGCACACGGCCGCGGCCCGCGGCCACCTCGATCCGGCGGACGCGGACCGCTTCGTGGGCCGGTTCGACGAGGCCGTGCGCCTGGGGCGTTTCACCTACGCCGTCACGTTCTTCTTGACGGCAGGCACCGTGCCGACCGGGTGGGTCAGGCCAGGGTCACCTCGACCGGCAGCTTCTTGATGCCGTTGACGAAGTTGGAGAGGACGTGGGGGACGGCGCCGGTCAGTCTGATGTCGGCGATCCTCGGGATGAGCTCCTCGAACATGATGCGGATCTCGGTGCGGGTGAGCAGGTTGCCCAGGCACAGATGGGGGCTGCCCTTGCTGAAGGTGACGTGGTCGTTGTGCTGCCGGTTGACGTCCAGGTCGTAGGGGTCGGTGAAGTCCGCCTCGCCACGGTTGCCGGAGGCCCAGCGCAGGAACTCCTCGACCGCCGTGGGGATCAGGGACGGGTCGTCCTTCAACTTCGCGAGCTGCTCGGGGAGTTGGAGCAGGGCCAGCATGGAGTGTGCCGTCCTCAACACCCGCGACCGTCGCCGTGACTTGGGCATGCTGAAGTCCATCGACATGCCACCGCGCCAAGTCACTGTGATGACCGTGACGTCGATGGTGCCGCACAACGAGTGAGACGGCGACCGGCCGCTCACCTCGGGCGCATCAGGTCGAGGTCCGCTCCCCAGGCGTCCAGCACCGCCCCGTGTCCGGCCTTCCGGGCCGCTGACTCGACGCGGGTGAAGAGGCGGCGTTGCAGGGCCACGTCTCCCGTCCGTGCGACGCGGTCCACGGCGTCGAGGAGGAGGCCGGTGTCCCAGCCGGGCAGCGGATGGCGGGAGAGTTCCCACTCCAGGTACTTGTTGTAGGGACGGGGGCGGCGGTCGAGCGCGAAGAGCAGTTCCAGCAGGAACCGCACGCTGTCGGCGGCGTCGAGCCGGGCAGCGAGGCCGTGGCCGTCGCGCGCGTTCTTGACGGACCGGTAGAGGGAGTTGGCGTAGGCGTCGAGCCAGCCGCCCGCGTCCCGGTGCGCCTCGTCGGCGGCCAGGCGTGCCTTGTCGGCCAGGATCCGGGCGATGCCGCCGTCCAGCCGGTCGAGCACGACCTGGGCGCGGGCCAGGGCGTAGCGCTCGAAGCCGGGCATGCCGGCCGCGCGGAACTCGGTGAGCGAGAGGACGACAAGATCGAGCCCGCCGCTGCGATGGCCCTGGAACCGGGTGTCCGTCGTCGCGGTGTCGGCGAGAACGACGTACAGGTCGTGGTCGGAATGCAGGGTGACCATGCCCTCGTGGGCGCGGGAGCCCTTGAGGACCAGGCCGACGACGGCGGTGTCGGCGAGGGCCAGCCGCACGAAGGCGTCGTAGGTGAGGGGGCGAGCGGTCATGGGGTGATCTCCAGGGAGTCCGGCGGCATGGCTGTGGGGGCGGCCCCGCGGCCGGGGCGCCCGTACCGTCCGCGGCGGCGCTCGGCCGCCGCCCGGGAGATCAACGCACAGCCGGACGGTATGCCTCGACCGGCCCCGTCCGCAGCCGATTTCGGGGCCGGGAAAACGGATCTGCGTGGCATCGACTCGAACGGGCACTCGTATGCCACCAACGAGTGAGGGGTGGCATACCGCCCATGGAGATTTCAGGCGTCATCAGCGCGATCGTGATCGGCATCGTGATCGGTGTGCTCGGCCGGCTCGTCATCCCCGGCCGTCAGCGCATCGGCATCCTGTGGACGATCGTGATCGGTATCGTCGCCGCGTTCATCGGAACCGGCATCGCCTCAGGCCTGGGAGTCGCCGACACCGACGGCGTCGACTGGGCCGAGTGGCTCATCCAGATCGCCCTCGCCGCCCTCGGCGTCGTCGCGATCAGCAAGGTGAAACTGCGCCGTTGACGGAAGGCGCCGCAGCGCATCGCCGACCACCGGGCGCGCACGGTGAAGGGCCGCACCCCGCGACGGGTGCGGCCCTTCACGATGACGGGATGCTCACGCCGTCCGCGTCACTGGTGTGCGGGCCCCACCGCTCGCCGCCATGACGCGCCCCACCTCCGCAGAGAGCTCGGGACCTCGTCCCGCCCCCTCACCGCCCGAGTCGAGGGTCGACATGCACCTTCGGACCTGGCCCCGCACCCGCCGGACGCGAACCGGCGAGCACCGGGCCGACCTCGTCGAGCCCCACGGTGGCGGCGACCAGCGGTCTGGGGTCCACCGATCCGTCGGCGTAGGCCTTGATCGTCGCGTC
Source organism: Streptomyces sp. NPDC001536 (assembly GCF_042894505.1). Classification (NCBI taxonomy): domain Bacteria; kingdom Bacillati; phylum Actinomycetota; class Actinomycetes; order Kitasatosporales; family Streptomycetaceae; genus Streptomyces; species Streptomyces sp. NPDC001536. The sequence goes on along the minus strand of NZ_JBIAVQ010000016.1, from coordinate 80,467 downwards.
GAGGCCGGGGGAGGCGGACAGGACGCCCACCGCCGTCACGTCCTTGAGGAGGAGCGTGCGATGGTCGAGCCGGGCGGGTTCGCCGGCCAGCCCGATGTACACCACGCGGCCGGCCGGTTCGACCAACTCCAGGGCGCGGTTGGGGAGATGGGGCGCGGTCGAGGCGTCCACGACCGAGTCGAACGGCAGGTCCGGCAAGGACCGTTCCGTCCACACGTGCGCGAAGCCCAGCGCGCGGGCGAACGCGAGGGAGGCGTCCGTGGCACCCATCAGATGCACCTCCGCACCGGCCGCCCGCAGGAACATCGCGACCAGCAGCCCGATCGTCCCCGGGCCCAGCACCAGGGCCCGGTCACCGGGACGCGGCGCAGCGGCCTGCGCGGCGCGCAGAGCGTTTCCGCCCGGCTCCACCAGCGCGCCGAGCTCGGCGTCGACGGAGTCGGGCAGGGCGTGCAACGAGGAGGCCGGTACGGCGAGTTGTTCCGCGAGCGCCCCTGCCCGGGCACCGCGGATACCGACCTCCTGCCGCTTCTCGCACACATGCTGATTGCCCCGCAGACAGCGACGGCACGTGCCGCAGCCGAGCATCGTGTCGCCCATCACCCGGCGCCCGAGCCAGCCGGGATCCACCCCGTCACCGACCACGGCGACGCGCCCGGACCACTCGTGCCCCAGCCGCACGGGATACGCGGAGTGCCCCTGATGGAGATAGGCCATCTCGCCGGTGAAGAACTCCACGTCGGTGCCGCACACACCGACCCGCTCGACGTCGACGACCACCTCACCGGGACCGGCCACCGGCGCCGGGAGGTCCTGGACCTCGTACGTGCCCGGGCCGGTCAGTACGAAAGCACGCATCGAGAGCCGCTCACCGGGGCCCGAGGACATGCTGGCGCTGCGCGCCGAGCCGTGTGATGCCCAGCTCCATCACGTCACCCGGCTGGAGATACACCGGCGGGGTGAGACCCATGCCGACGCCGGGCGGGGTACCGGTGTTGATGAGGTCGCCGGGCTCCAGGACCATGAACTGGCTCAGGTAGTGCACGATGAAATACGGGTCGAAGACCATCGTCTTGGTGCTGCCGGTCTGGCGCCGCACGCCGTTGACGTCCAGCCACATGTCCAGCGCGAGGACGTCGTCGATCTCGTCCGCCGTGGCCAGCCACGGTCCCGCCGGGTTGAAGGTCTCCGCGGACTTGCCCTTGGCCCACTGCCCGCCGCGCTCCAGCTGGAAGCCGCGCTCGCTGACGTCGTTGACGACCACATACCCGGCGATGGCGTCGCGCGCCTCCGCCACCGAGTCCAGATAGCTCGTGCGCCTCCCGATCACTATGCCGAGCTCCACCTCCCAGTCGGTCTTGGTGGAACCCCGCGGGATGCGCACGTCGTCGTCCGGGCCGATCAGCGTGTTCGGCGACTTGGTGAACAGGATCGGCTCGTCGGGCACGGCCATGCCGCTCTCGGCGGCGTGGTCACGGTAGTTGAGCCCGATGCACAGGATCTGGTGCGGACGGGCGATGGGGGCGCCGACACGCTCGCCGGCGAAGCGGGACACCCGACCCGCCGCCGTCCGCTCGGCCACCAGCGGGCGTACGCGGTCCAGGCCGTCCGAACCGAAGAACGCCTCGTCGAAGTCGGTGACGACGTCGGAGAGGTCGACGTACGTCTCGTCGTCGACGCGGGCGACGGGCTTCTCGGCGCCGGGGGCACCGATGCGCATGAGGTACACGGGGCTGTCTCCAGGGGTGGTGGGGGCTTCAGTCGCCCGGGTCGTCCAGCAGGGCACGGATCTCGTCGAGCGCGTCGACCAGGGAGGCGAGCGGTGTCCGGTAGGCCAGCGCGCTGATGCTCACGGCTCCGGAGGGGGCCGTCGGGGAGGTGAGATAGACCGGCAGGGCAAGGCAGTTGACCCCGGTCTCGTTCTCCTGGTCGTCGACGCCGTACCCGCGCTCCCGCGTGGCCACGAGCTCACGGTGCAGCTCGGCCGCCGTGCACAGACTCCGTGGCGTACGGCGTTCCAGGCCCGAGTCTCCGACCCACGCGTCGACTGCCTCCAGTGACGTCAACTCCCGGGCCAGCAGCAGCTTTCCGACGGCCGTGGTGTGGGCGGGGTTGCGCCCGCCGATCGTCGACGTCAGCCGGACGGCACCGGAGGGCGGATCGACCTTGGCGCGGTAGACGACCTCATGGCCGTCGAGCACCGCGTAGTGCGCCGTCTCACCGAACCGGCCGGCCAGCGCGTCGAGCAGGGGACGGACCCGGACATGATCGGGCCGCACCTCGTGGTGGGCGAACGCCATGCGCAGGAACTCGTCCCCGAGTACATAACGGCCGCGCGCGTCCTGGTCGGCCAGCCCCGCCCGGCGCAGCGCCCCCAGCGCCCGGTGCACGGTCGGCTTGGGACTCCCGATCACCCGGGTCAGCTCCTCAAGGCCCACGCCCTCGGGATACCGGGCGAGCTCCTTGAGGACCGCGAGCACCCGGTCCGACCCCACGAGTCGGCTGCCGTCGACGCCGGTCGCGCCGTCCGTGCCGGGGTCTGTCGGTCCGTCGTACGTCTGCGTAGGCTTCATCGCGTTCCGAACAGTAGACCGCCGTACCGACTATTGGAAGGGACCCCATGGTGAGGCTCCGCAGCGCGCAGTGGTACGCGGGTCAGGACCGCAACGGATACATCCACCGGGCGTGGATGCGCCGGGGCGTGCCCGCCGACGCCTTCACCGGGCGGCCCCAGATCGCCATCGCCAACACCGCATCCGACCTGACCCCCTGCAACGCACACCTCGACGAGGTCGCGGCCTCGGTGCGCAACGGTGTCTACGAGGCGGGCGGCATCCCGCTGGACCTGCCCGTCGTGTCGCTCGGCGAGACGAACGTACGGCCCACCGCGATGCTCTGGCGCAACATGGCCGCGATGGCCACGGAGGAGATGCTGCGGGCCAACCCCCTGGACGGCGTCGTGCTGTTGGGCGGCTGCGACAAGACGATCCCGTCGCTGCTCATGGCGGCCGCCTCGGTGGATCTGCCCGCGGTCGTGGTCCCCGGCGGCCCGATGCTCAACGGCACTTTCCGCGGCGGCCTGCTGGGCTGTGGCACCGGGGTGTGGCAGCTGTCGGAGGAGGTGCGGGCGGGCACGCTCTCCCAGGAGCAGTTCACCCGCTCCGAGTCCTCGATGATCCGCAGCCGCGGACACTGCAACACCATGGGCACCGCCTCGACGATGGCACTGGTGGCGGAGGCGCTGGGCACGGTACTGCCCGGTGTGGCCGGCACCCCCGCCCCCGACAGCCGGCTCCTGGAGGCCGCGCACCACACCGGACGGCTGGCGGTGGACATGGTCGCCGCCGACCGGCGCCCTGGCACCTTCCTGACCAAGGGCTCCTTCCACAACGCGATCGTGGCGCTGGCCGCAGTGGGCGGCTCGACCAACGCGGTCGTCCATCTCCTGGCGATCGCGGGCCGGTTGGGCATCGACCTGACCCTCGACGACTTCGACCGCATCGGCTCGCGCGTCCCCGTCCTGGTGGACCTCCAGCCGGCCGGCCGCTTCCTCATGGAGGACCTCCACCGCGCCGGGGGACTCCTCGCCGTCCTGCGCGAGGTCCGCGACCTGCTCGACCCCGACGCGCTGACCGTCACCGGCGAACCCCTGGTCGGCTTCCTCGACGACGCCGCCGTCTGGGACGCCGAAGTCATCCGCCCCCGGGCCGAACCCCTTGTCTCCGAGGGCGGCATCGCCGTCCTGCGCGGCAACCTCGCCCCCGACGGGGCCCTCGTCAAACCCGCCGCCGCCTCCCCGCACCTGCTGCGCCATCGCGGCCGCGCCGTCGTCTTCGACTCCGTCGAGGACTTCCACGCCCGCGTCGACGACCCCGACCTGGACGTCGACGCCGACTCCGTCCTCGTCCTGCGCGGCTGCGGCCCCAAGGGCTACCCGGGCATGCCCGAGGTCTCCAACATGCCGCTGCCGAAGAAGCTCCTCGAACAGGGCGTCCGCGACATGGTCCGCGTCTGCGACGGCCGGATGAGCGGCACGGCGTACGGCACGGTCGTCCTGCACGTGGCCCCCGAAGCCGCGGCCGGCGGACCGCTGGGGCTGGTGCGCACGGGCGATTTCATCACGCTCGACGTCGAGGCCCGCCGGATCGACATCGACGTACCGGACGACGAACTCGCCCACCGCAAGCCGGACCGGGCCACCATCGACGGTTTCGCCGCGCCCCGCCGCGGCTGGGAGCGGCTCTACGTCGACCACGTCCTCCAGGCGGACACCGGGGCCGACCTCGACTTCCTCGTCGGCTCCAGCGGGTCCGAGGTCAGCCGTGAGTCACATTGAGCGTGTGCCCCCAGAGGTGAGGGAGCGTTCCTCCGTTCCGCCCGTCCCGGACCGTGCGCGGAAGGTGCGGCGATAGGTGTCCGGGGGCACGCCGACCGTGCGGTTGAAGTGCCGGCGCAGGGTCGTGGCGGTGCCCATGCCGGTGGCTGTCGCGATGGCGTCGACGCTGTCGTCGGTGGCCTCCAGCAACTCCTGGGCGCGGCGGATGCGTTGGGTCAGCAGCCACTGGAGCGGGGTGGTGCCGGTCGTCTCCCTGAAGCGGCGGCCGAGGTGACGTGAGCTCATCCGTGCCTGACGGGCCAGGTCCTCCACGGTCAGCGGTCGGTCGAGCCGCTCGACGACCCAGGGGAGCAGCGCGCCGAGCGGATGGCCGTCGCGGGTCGGCACCGGCGCGGCGACGAACTGCGCCTGGCCGCCCGCCCGGTGCGGTGGCACCACCAGGCGGCGGGCGACGGTGTTGGCGACGGCCGAGCCGTGGTCCAGCCGGACCAGATGCAGGCACAGGTCCATCGCGGCGGCCTTGCCGGCGGAGGTGAGCACGCTGCCGTTGTCGACGTAGAGCACGTCCGGGTCGACCTCCACCTTCGGATAGCAGGCGGACAGCGCCTCGGTGTGCGCCCAGTGCGTCGTCGCCCGCTTCCCGTCCAGCAGGCCGGCGGCGGCCAGCACGAAGGCTCCGGTGCACAGGGAGGCCACGCGCGCTCCGGCCTCGTGGGCCGCCCGCACCGCGTCGACCAGTGCGGCGGGCGGATCCACGTCGATGTCCGCCCAGCCGGGGACGATCACGGTGTCGGCCCGGGCCAGCTGCCCGAGCCCGTGGTCGGGCTCCAGCAGGAAGCGGCCGACCCTGACGGCCCGCGACCCGCAGACGACCACGTCGTACCAGGGGACGGTCACCTGGTCCGGGGCGGAGCCGAACACCTCGTAGGCCAGGGACAGTTCGAAGTGCAGCATCCCGTCGGTGACGGCCAGAGCGACAGAGGTCATGTCCGAAAGTGTACGGGGCAGGTCGTTCCAGACACTCACACCGCGGCACCCGTTCTCGCCAGGATGTTCTCGACGGACCGAACGACAACGGGGAGAGAACCCATGGGATCGGCTCAGACGGTGACGGTGTACGGCGCGTACGGGCACACCGGACGTTTCGTGGTGGCGCATCTGCTGGATCGCGGGTTCGTCCCCGTGCTCTCCGGCCGTGACGCCGGCAAGCTGCGGGAGCTGGCCGCCGCCTTCCCGGGCCTCGACGTCCGGCCCGCGGCCGTCGACGACACGGCCGCCCTCGACCGTGCCCTGGCCGGCGCGGACGCCGTGATCAACAGCGCGGGCCCCTTCGCGACCACCGCCGCCCCTGTGATCGAGGCGGCCCTGCGCGCCGGGATCCCCTACGTGGACGTGGCCGCCGAGATCGAGGCCAACGCCGACACCTTCACCCACTTCGCGGACCGCGCCCGGGCGGCGAAAGCGGTGATCGTCCCCGCGATGGCCTTCTACGGCGGGCTCGGCGACCTCCTGGCCACCGCCGCGATGGGCGACTGGACGACCGCCGACGAGGCCCACATCGCCTACGGGCTGAGCAGCTGGCACCCCACCGCCGGGACCCGGGCCGCGGGCGCCGTCTCCCACGGCCGGCGGGGCGGGCAGCGCGTGCGCTACACGAAGGGGCGGCTGGAGTACCACGACGACCAGCCGACAGTTCTGAAGTGGCACTTCCCCGAGCCGATGGGCATCCGGGACGTCATGGGGGAGTTCACCATGGCCGACGTCGTCACCATCCCCAGCCATCTGGCCATCCCCGAGGTGAGCACCCACATGGCGAGCGAGGCGGCCAAGGACCTCGCCGCCTCCGACACACCGGCACCCACCGCGACCGACGACGACGGACGCTCCGACCAGACCTTCCTCGTCGACGCCGTCGTCCGCTCCGGCGGCACCGAACGGCGCGCCGTGGCCAGGGGCCGGGACATCTACGCCGTCACCGCGCCGCTCGCGGTCGAGGCGGTCCACCGCATCCTCACCGGGCGGACCAGGACGGTCGGGGTCGCCTCCGCCGGCGAGATCTTCGACGCGCCCGACTTCCTCCGCGCGCTCGCGCCGCACATCTCCGTCGAGCTGCACGCGTAGCGGCGACCGGAACCAGGGCCACAGGCACGGAAGTTGATGTGCGAAGCTGTCCCCGCCGCGGGCGGCGAGCGGGCCGTGGCGGGCGTCGAGAGGAGCGCAGGTGATGGGCGACGGCGTGCGTGGCGAGGAGATCGACACCAGCAGACCGCACCCTGCCCGGATCTACGACTATCTGCTGGGCGGCAAGGACAACTACGAGGTCGACCAGCGAGCCGGCGACCAACTCGCCGCCGCCGCACCCGAGGTACGGATCGGTCTGCGCGCCAACCGCGGATTCCTGCGGCGCGCGGTCCGCCATGTCGTTGCCGAGGGCGGCGTGCGCCAGATCCTCGACATCGGCACCGGTCTGCCCACCTCGCCGAACGTCCATGAGATCGCCCATGAGGTGGCACCGGACGTACGGGTCGCGTACGTCGACAACGACCCGATCGTCAAGACACACGGCGACGCCCTGCTCAGCAGCGGCGGCACCACCAGCATCGTGCTCGGCGACCTCCGGGACCCGCGTGCCGTCGTGGACCACCCCGACATCCGCAAGGTCATCGACTTCGACGAGCCGGTCGCCCTGCTCCTCGTCGCGATCGTCCACTTCCTGACCGACGCGGACCGGCCCGAGGAGATCGTCGCCACCCTGCGCGACGCCCTTCCCTCCGGCAGCTACCTCGTCCTCTCCCACGCCACCGGCGACTTCGCCGACCGCACCGCGGCCCAGGCCGTCTACAACAAGGCCACCGCCAGCCTGAACCTCCGCTCCCGCGCCGAGGTCGAGCGCTACTTCGACGGCTTCGACCTCATCGAACCCGGCCTCGCCCAGGCTCCGTTCTGGCGCCCGGACGCTCCGCCGCCGCCCGGGTCCGAACTGATCGGCTTCTACGGCGGCGTGGCGCGCAAGCGCGACTGATCGCCGCACCGGGTTCCGCGTCAGCCGACAGAGGGGGAGCGCCGTGGCTTCATACGCGGTCACGGCCCTGACCGAACGGGCCCGGTGGCGTCGTGCGCAGACCGAGCGCTGGCAGGAGAAGAAGTTCGACGTGTACGCGCGGTACAGCAACGCGCTCAAGGAACAGATCTGGATCACCCGCTGCATGTGCGCGAGCAGCGGCAGGACGCACAGGGATGGACCCGGGACTCCCAGCGGGTGAGCCGCCGACGCGACGAGTTCTACACCCGCGCCCGGAGCGAACTGGGGGTGGCCGGTCCGCCACCACCCTCCGGCAACTGGCCCCGCGCCTGGCAGCCCGCCGACTGACCGGTCCCCGGCGGTGGACTCCTACGTCACGCCCGTTCCCCTGGCCGCGACCGCTGAGCGGCCAACAGAGCGGCCACGCCCACCACCCCCAGCACGCCGGCGGACTGGAAGGCGCGTGAGGAACGCCAGGACAGTACCGACCACTTCGACTGCGCGGACAGGCACGAGCCCGTGCTCAGCCATGATCCGAACGAGACCAGTGACAGCGCCGACCCGATCGAGCCCACGGACAGCGCGCTCCCGATCGATCCGACGGACAGGGCCGAGCCGACCGACCCGATGGACAACACCGATCCCACGGAGCCGATCGACAGCACAGAGTCCTGCGACCACAGGGACAACACGGAGTTCGAGCCGGCGGGGTGGGTCGACGTTCCGGATGGTTTCGTCATGAGGCCATCCTGCCCGCCGCCACCGCGGGTTCGCATCCGATGGGTGCCACGAGGACGGCCATGGGCGGTGACCGCCGCCCCAGGACCACAGCGGTCCCGATCGCTCAAGGCAGAGCCTTCACCTGCACCCCCGAGATCCGCCCCGCCGTGTCGAAGCCCACCTCGACCGCGTTGCCCCCGCCCAGGTCCGCGACGATCCGGTCGTCCTCGGAGCTGTAGGGCACGTCGTGGTGATCGAAGTAGCCGCCGACGACATGGCGGGCCGAGTATCCGATCACCCCCGCCCCGGTGAGGAGGATCCGAGGCAGCGTGACCGGGTCCAGGCGGGCGCGGGGGACCCGGGCGTCGTCCGGCAGGAAGTAGACCTGCGTGGCCGGGCCCGCCGGCACGCCGATGTACCCGGGCGACTCGGCCACCCCCATGCCCGTGAAGGCGAGCATCTCGGCGGCCCGCCGCGGATCGGCGAACCCGGCCAACGGCACGATCTCCTCCGCCAGTTCGGCGATCCCGTGCACCCGCCCGTACCGTCGGACCGCACCGGTCAGCGCCACCACCTCGGTGCCCCGCAGCCCCGGATTGGCCCAGCCCCACATCCAGGACTGCTGGTCCATGTCATACGTCCCCAGCACCGCCACCCGCAGCTCCAGATCCCCCTGCTGGTACACGCAGGACGGCAGATCGGCGGTCCACGGCCCCTCGGGCAGAAACGTGCCCAGCGCGTCGAGCTGGGCCGCGCCCCACGCGGCATGCCGTTCGGCCTCGATCAGGAACGCCTCGCTGAATTCGCTCACCATGCCCCGACCCTATGAGGCCGCCGGATCACACCTCGAACAGGGGCGTCATGGCGCCTGGCTTCCCGGCCTACTTACGGAGCCAGAACCCGGACCGCTCCAGCCACAGCGACAACAGGTCCGCGTCCCCGAACACCTCGACCGACGCGTCGGCCGGGGTGCGACGGCCGTAGAGCAGCAGCACGAGGTCGGTGAGCGGGGCACGTACCGCGACCGCGGCCTTCTCGTGGGCGTGGCGCCAGGTGACCGGTACGCCCGTGAGGTCCACCAGCCACTCGGCGTCGGGCGCGTCGGTGGCGTGCAGGTGCAGTGTGCGGCCGGGTCCGGTGAGCGGCGGGGCGTCGGGCCCCGCGGCCTCCAGTACCCGGGGCAGTGCGCCGAACCCCATCCACTCGTCCAGGGCGTCCCGCGCCAGTTCCTCTCGTACGGCGAAGGCGGCGCCCGTGACGAAGGCGGCGTCGGCGGCGTGCAGCGTCGTCTCATGGGTCATCCGCCGGGCCCAGAAACCGGCGACACCGCTCGGCGCGACCGTCCACACCGGGGCGTCGGGACCGGCCTCGCGCAGCGCACCGGTCAGTTCCGCGGCCCCCTCGGCGAGCCAGGCGTCCAGGTCGGCGGCGGACTCGGGACCGGGCGAGAAGACGTCGTCCACCAGGTCGTGGGCGACGGGACCGGTGGCCCGGCTCCGGACGATCTGCGCCGCCCACCGATGGGTTCCCCCGACATGCCGGGCGAGCTGGGTGAGGTTCCACCCGGGACAGCTGGGAACGGGCGTCGCGGCCGGCCCCGCCTCGGCGGACCGCACGGCCGCGCGCAACTCGTCGGCACGGGAGCCGATTTCGGTGCAGTAGACGTCATGCTTCACATCACTCACCGAGCCACGGTAAGCCGGACCGGGCCCCGCCTCAACGCGGATTCGCGACCGGCCGGCTCCCCGCACCGCCCGTGCAGTCGGATCGCCGGACGCCCTGTGCGACCAAGGACGCTTCTACGGCGCCTAGCGCCTTCTAATGCCAGTCGCTGATGCGGACATCGTCAGGTGCGGGCCTGCCGTGGCCCGTCTCCACGTACTCCTTGAGGCTCATCAGGAACAGCGCCCACTTCGTACTGCAGTGGTGCATGAACTCGACCGGCTCGCGCCAGCCCTCGTGCTTGAACAGGACGATCGTGTACCCGTCGTTCCGGCTGAGGGCCCAGTCGATCTCGGTGCCGATCCATTCCGCGGGGCCGTCCGTGACGCGCCACCGCACATGGCCGGCGGGGTCGAGTTCCAGGATCTCCATGTCGAAGCCGCCGACGTCGCCGAAGCGGAACGCCAGTCGGCCGCCGACCTCGCTCTTGCCGGTGGTGTCGGTGGTCCACCAGCCGGCGAGGCCCTCGGGTGTCGCGATCGCCCGGTAGACGTCGTCCAGCGGCGCGACGGCGCCGATTCGATGCAGGATGTCGACCATGGTCATGCTCCTTCCGTGGTGGTGCGGTTGCGTTCGATCGCTTCCGCGATGTGTTTGATACGGCGGAGTCGGGCGTCCCAGGTGGCGCCGACCGCGGCCAGTTGCGCGACCGCGCGGGCGAGTTGGGCCTCGTCGACGCGGTAGCGCCGTTCCCGTCCGGCCGGCTCGGCGTGGACCAGCCCGACCCGGTCGAGGACGGCGAGGTGCTTCGACACGGCCTGTCGGGTGACGGGGAGGCTCGTGCTGAGCGAGGTGGCGGTCCCCGGTCCGGACGCGAGGAGCAGGTCGATCATGGTGCGCCGGGTCGGGTCGCCGATCGCCGACCACAGGTCGTCGTCGACCGGCGTGCTCATCGGGCCGACGCCAGCCGCGCGGCGTACGCGCCCAGCCGTGGGAGGTAGTGCTCCCAGCCGTTGACGTGATCGCGGTACTGCTCCTCCAGTACGGCGATCTCCCAGCCCATCTCGCGGAACCCGGTCTCCGTCATCCGCACCAGGGTCCCCGTCCGCGTCGGGACGAGATCGAAGGTGACCAGCAGCGAGTCCCCACCGCGTTCGGCGTCGGTGTAGCACCACCGGAACGCGAACCGTTTGGGAGGGTCGACCTCGACCACGGTGAACGCGACGGTCTTGGTCTCGCCCGTCGCCTTGTCACGCCAGAAGAGCTCTCCGGGCGCCCCTTCCGCGGTCTCGAAACGCGCGTCGTCCGGCCACCACTCCCGCATGTGTTCCGGTCGGCTGACGACCTCGAAGACCACTTCGGGTGACGCGTCGACGTGGAGATCGCGCTCGATGCTTCCGTACTCCATCCCCGGCTCCCTTTTGCAACCATCGGTTGCGTATCACCGTACGACCAAAGGAGCCATTGTGCAACCATCGGTTGCCGATCGGGGAAGGGAGTGGTCAGCTCCGGTTCAGGGTCCGGGTGATGCCGGCGAGGACCGCCGTCGTGAGGATCCAGCCCGCCGCGATGAGGGCGTACGACAGCCAGGCGGCCGTTCCGCCGTCCCAGTACCAGGACGTGCGCTGGCCGAGACCGCCGATGGGGATCAGCAGGTCGAGTGTGTAGACGAAGGGGTTGAACGGGGGCACCTGGCCGGGGTCGGTCGCCGTGGGCGTGTGGGTGGCGAAGACCGTGGTGCCGAGCAGGACGAGCGCCGCGAGCCACACTCCCGCACGCCACGGACGGTAGCCGTAGCCGACGGTGGCCTCCAGGAGGTGACCCCACAGCCGGGCGGGCGGGGACAGGGTCTTCCTGCGATCGCGCTGCTTGGCCAGCAGGACGCGCCGGGCGTCGTCGTCATGGCCGATCTGCCGGTACCAGGCCGCCAGCTGCTCGTACGGCTGGGCGGCGTACCCCGGATGCCGTCGCACCCATGCCACACGGCGCTCCACGGACGATCCCTGGAGTTCGCTGCTCTCGTGCAGGGAGCCGTAGGTGAAGCCCTGGAGCCGCACGCTCTTCGGCCAGACGTCCTCCCGGTCGTGGAAGGCGACGGCCCGGGCGTCCTCCAGATCCACCACCCCGGACGGCGGCCCGGCCGGGGTGAAGACGACGACGCCCGCCTGCATCCGGGCGCAGTCGAGCGCCGTGCCGTCGGCCCGCAGCACGGCGGCGTCGAAGGTCACCTGGTCGGTGATCTGCGTGCCCCGCAGACTGACCGTCCCCTCGGCGGTGAACCCCTCGGACAGCGCCATGCTGCTCACCACCGCGTGGTCGGCGAGGAGCGCCACGCCCCCGGGGTTGTGCAGCCGCGCCCGCTCCATGTGCAGGCCACCGAGCAGCTGGGCGCCCACGAGCCGGACGCCGCCGTGCACGGTGGTGGCACGGCAGAACAGCCCGCCCTCCATGACGAGCCCGCCGGCGAACAGGGCCCAGCCGCCGGGTTGCGAGAGCACCGCGTGGCTGAGCGCCAGCTCACCGGTCAGGCGCGCGTTCAACAGCTTCACGGCACCGCTGACGACCGTGTGGCGCAGGGCGACCCTGCCCTCCACCCTGGCCATGCTGAGGTCGAGCCCCGGCAGTCTGCTGCCCTTGATCTCGATCGTCCGGGTGGTGGCGCCGTACAGTCCGGCGCCCTGCTCGAACCAGCACCCCTCGAACCGCATGACATGCCCGATCTCGGCCCCGCCGAGCTCCAGCGCACCGCTGATCCGCGCGCCCGCGATCCGCAGCGCCGGCACGGCCCCCGGCCGGGCCGGATTCGCGCCGAGGAGCAGCGCCGCCACGACACCGGCCCGCACGATCCGCTCGTCACCCCAGTCGCCCCCGCCGCCGGGTTCGTCCTCCGCCTCACCCGTACGGAAGTCCACCGAACGACCCGTGGGATACGCGTCCCACAACTGCCGCTCCGCCGACGTGAGTTCCTCGTACGCATACACGCCGGAAGACTAACGGGCAGGAACCGCCGCTGATCGACACTGACCCCGAACCGTCGTCGTCAACAGTTGGGCGAAGTACCCGAGTCGGTGTGGGACCGGACCGAGCTCCAGGTGCCGAACCGAGACGACGGCAGCCTCTATCTGCACGACAACGAGTTGGCCGAACTCCCGCAACCTGGTCCAACTGCCCCACTGGGTGGTGGAGTTGCCCGCCCTGGAGAAGCTGGACCCGCGCCGTGCCGTCGGCCTTGCCGTTCCTCAGACGACAGGCTCCCCGACGCCCAGGAGGTTCCCCTCGCTGTCCCGGAACCAGGCGGCGCGCTCGCCCCGGGCGCCCTTGCTGGGATAGTTGCCGTCGATGTCCGCGATGGAGTCCTTGGTGCGGAGCCCGGGCAGGTCGACGTCCTCGAAGACCACACCGCGCCGCTTGAGCTCCGCCACCACGGCGTCGATGTCGTCGACCTCCCAGCCCATCTGAGTGAAGGTCCCGGCCGAGGCTCCCGTGGAGATGAAGAGGGCGAAGTCCGTGCCCGAGCACCGGTACAGCAGCCCACCGGGCCGTTCGTCGACGGGCTCCAGTCCGAGCTTCTCGGCGTAGAAACGTCGGGCCCGCTCCAGGTCCCGGGCGGGCAGCCGGGCCGCCACCCGGCCCCGGGCCAGCGTGTTCCTGTCGTCTGTGTCCATACGTCCACTGTGCCGCCGGCCTCGGCCGGGCGCAGGGGACGCGCGGCCACCTCTCAGGTCAGGTTGAGCCCGCCGTCCAGGACGATGACCTCACCGGTGAGATAGGTGCTGGCGAGGACCGAGGCCACGAGGCCGGCGACGTCGGAGGGCTGGGCGGGGCGGCCCATGGGGGCGCGGTCGCGCCACACCTCGTGGGCGTGCGTCCAGTCCTTGGTCATGGGGGTGTCGACCAGGCCCGGGGCGATGGCGTTGACCCGTACGTCGGGTGCGAGGGCGGCCGCGAGGAGCCGGGTGACGTGGTTGAGCGCGGCCTTGCTCGCCGCGTACGGCACCGACGAGCCCTTGGGGCGCACCCCGGCATGGCTCGTGATGTTGACGACGCAACCGCCGACAGGGGACCGGCGCAGCGCGGGAAGGGCGGCCGTGCAGAGCACCCAGGGCGCGATCAGGTTGACCTCCAGCAGCTGCCGCCAGTCCGCCGGTGTCGCCGCCGCGAGGTCGTGGTGGGGGATGGGCCGGCTGATGCCCGCGTTGTTGACCAGGACGTCCAGCCGGCCGTAGTGGCCCAGCGCCTCCTCCACCAGGGCGCGCGCCTCGTCCTCGACCTCCAGGTCGGCCTGCACGTACGCGCCGCCGAGCTCCGCCGCCAGCGCCTTGCCCGCTTCCGCGCTGCGCCGCGAGTGCACGACGACACGCATCCCGTCCGCCGCCAGCCTGCGCGCGACGGCCTCCCCGATGCCCGAGGTGGACCCGGTGACCAGGGCGACGGGGCGATCCGCTTGTTCGATGCTGCTCATGCCTGCGGATCTTGCCATGCCTCCCCGGGCCCGGCGCCGACGAGCGTGCCGCAGCGACCTCTGTACCCCCACCCGTAGCAACTTCGGCCACGAGGCTGACAACAGCCGCCGACGCTGCTTTCCTGTCACTTCGGAGTTGGTCCCCTGGGCTCCATCCGATCAGTTTCGGAGAAGCCGCTGCGCCGGAGGATTCCTAACCTGGTGTCATCCCACCAAGGCTCGTACGAGAGGAATCTGCCATGAAGAGCTCGCAGACGTCGGACAAGAGCGGCGGCACGGCAGGCGAGAAGTACGACGGCTTCACGGAGGAGGAGCGGGGCGCGATGAAGGAGCGCGCCCAGGAGCTGAAGGCGTCCGCGCGGCGGGGCCGTGGGTCGGCCAAGGCGGACCCGGAGACCGACGTACTGGCGAAGATCGCCGAGATGCCGGAGGCGGACCGCGTCCTGGCCGAGCGGCTCCACGCCGTCGTCAAGCAGAGCGCGCCGGAACTCGCGCCGAAGCTCTGGTACGGCATGCCGGCCTACGCAAGGGGCGGCAAGGTCGTCTGCTTCTTCCAGAGCGCGCAGAAGTTCAAGACGCGCTACGCCACGCTCGGCTTCAGCGACCTGGCGAACCTCGACGACGGCCCCCTGTTCCCGACCGCCTACGCGCTGACGGACCTGACCGGCGACACCGAGGAGCGGATCGCCGCCCTCATAGAGAAGGCCGTGAGCTGAGGCGCTGACCCTGCCAGACTCGGCCGGTATGAGCGACTGGTTCCTCCAGCAGGCGTACGGCGTGCGATTCGAGTGGGGTCCGTCCGGTGCCCGGCGGTTGGGGCGAGAGGCCGCCTGTCTCGTGGTGGTGGACGTGCTGTCGTTCACGACATCGGTGAGCGTGGCCGTCGAGGCGGGGACCGAGGTCTTTCCCTACGCCTGGCGTGATGAGACTGCGGCCGCCTTCGCCCGTGAGAAGGCGGCCGCGCCGGCCGTGGGCCGGCGAGCCGCCACTGCGGAGTCACCGTGGTCACTGTCCCCGGCGGCACTTCGGAAAGCCCCGTTCACTCCCCGTCTCGTGCTGCCGTCACCCAACGGATCGGCCATCGCGGCGGCGGCGGACGGTGCGACGGTCGTCGCCGGCTCTCTTCGCAACGCGTCAGCCGTCGGACGATGGCTGGCTCGGCACGGCTACGGCACGAGGGAACGCCCGGTCGCGGTGATCGGCGCGGGGGAGCGGTGGCCGGACGGATCCCTGCGGCCCGCGCTGGAGGACCTGCTGGGAGCCGGCGCCGTCATCACCGCCCTGGCAGCGCAGGGCGCCGATGCGCTCTCGCCAGAGGCGGCTGCCGCGAGGTCCTGCTTCACGGGGACTCCCGACGTGGCCGCCGCCGTGACGGCCTGCTCCTCAGGCCTGGAACTGTCCCGCGGCGGCTTCTCCGACGACGTGACCATCGCCGTCGAACTGGACGCCACCACGATCGTGCCCGTCCTGACCGACGGAGCCTTCAGCGCGCCCGGGAAGCGCGCCTAGCCGGATCGGGAATCAGGGCGGTCGCTCGTCGCGTTGCCCCCACAGCTGCTCTCCCGTCCCAGCTGCGTCCAGGAGACCTCCCGTATGGCAGAGCCGGAGATCGACGCCGTCGTGTTCGACGTGCTCGGCACCCTCGTCGACGAGCCCGCCGGTCTGCGTGCCGGTATCCGTGAACTCGCCCCGAAGTTCGACGATTCCGGGATCGAGGAGCTTCTGTCGCTGTGGCAGCGGCACATCGAGAGCGAACAGCGCCGCGTCCTCGACGGCGTCCGGCCCTACGTCCCCACCGACGTACTGGACCTGGAAGCCGCCCGCCTGGTCGCCGACGCCGCCGGAGTCGACGACCAGGCGGCGGTGACGGCGCTGTCCCGGTCAGGTCGCCGGCTCCCGCCGTGGCCCGACACCGTGGCGGGGCTCGCCCGGCTCGCCGAACGGTTCCCGCTGATCGGACTCTCCAACGCGAGCCGGACGGCGCTCCTGGAGATCAACGCCCACGCCGGACTGCGCTGGCATCAGGCCCTGTCCGCCGAGGACGCCCGGACCTACAAGCCGGACCCGGCCGTCTACCGACTCGCTGTCACCGTCTCGGGCCGGCCGCCGGAGCGACTCCTGATGGTGGCCGCCCACGCCTGGGACCTGCGCGGAGCACAGAGCCTCGGCCTGCGCACCGCCTATGTGGCCCGCCCGGTCGGTGACGCGCCCAAACCCTCGGACCGATTCGACTTGCACGCCGTCGACTTGAGCGATCTCGCCGACCACATCGGCCGTATGTAGGGGAATGCCTGGGGGAGTTCAACACCCCAGGCATTCCCGGTCGTGGGATTACAGTCCGTCACGCACCATGGCGGCGACGATCTGTACGTGGCGGTCGGCCGCCGTACCGGACATCTCGTTCTCGTAGTTCAGGCCGTAGGGCCAGAAGTGGCCGCCACCCGTGGACAGTTTGGCGCTCGAGCCGTCGAACTGCCTGACCAGCGCCGTGGCTTGCGCACCGGTCCAGGTGCCGCTGCCGCCGAGAGCGGACCAGCCCGAGCTCGTCCCCACCCCGATGGTGTGGGCGATCTCGTGCAGGGCGGTCCTCTCGGTCATGTAGCTGCGGTTGCCGAAGCGGATGGTGCCGTTGATGTTGCCGTCGGCGGTGGGCACGCTCGGGTCGTAGCGCACGGTGATGCTTTTCCCCAGGTTGCTGAGGTTGTTGTAGCGCGCCACGGCCGCGTTCATGGCCGCCGTGATGAGGTTGTACGCCGTCTGCTGGTCCGCCGTGGGACTGCTCGCCCGTTCCAGGGTCCAGGTGATGGTGGCCGCCGCCACCTGCTCCTGGGGAACGGGCGCCGCCTTCGGCGTGGCCTGCGCGACGCCGGGCCCCGCGAGCAGGGCCGCGGCGAGCGCGGTGACGGCCAGGGTGGTGCGCCGGGCTATGGACGGTCGAGGGCTGTACTCCTTGTTCTGACGTGGGCTCATATGGGGTCCTCCTGTGGGGGGTTGGCCGTCGAGTGGGGGGACGGCATGGCCGGCATGCCCGGCCGGGGCTCACTCCCGACGGTCGCCGATGGTGACCAAACCGGTGATCTTCGAGCCGGTGACGTTGTCGTAGACGACATCACCACCGGACGTCTTCCAGATCCTGACGTGGAAGCTGTCCGGGGTATCGGTGGCGGTGACCCGGAAGGCGTATCCGCCGACGCCGTTGACCGTTCCGGAGCCCTGGTAGACGGCCTGGGTGCCGGTGACCACGAGCCAGTCGGAGCCGGTGGAACGGAACTTGAGCTTGGCCGGGCCGAAGTCCAGGGACAGCTGGCCGAGAGGGACGGAGAGCGGGTTCGTGTAGAAGGCGGTGAAGAAGAAGGCGGCCTTGCCGGTCAGCGTCGGCTTGGCGGGGTAGGCCCCGGCCGGCGAGGTGAAGACGCCGGTGCCGAACGCGGGTCCGGCGTCACGGTCGTAGACGATCAGCTCGGGGAGCGTCCGGCTGTCCGAGGCGCCTTCGTCGTCGGTGACGGTGACCACCGGCTTGCGGATACCGGCCTTGCGGTAGGTGTGTTCCGCCCGGCAGCCGGACGCGGTGACCGTGCCGGCCGTCGGCTCGGTGCCGTCCTTCCAGTCGACCGTGCAGGTGTGGGTGTCACGGGTGCCCGGGTCGGTGAACTCGGCCGTGACGACCGCCCGCTTGCCCACCGACACCGGGGACTTGGGTCCCGTGGCGGAGGTGAGGGCCGGTGCCGCGTTGGCGACCTCGACGGTCGCCGTGTCGCTGCTGCGGCCACCGGTCAGCGTCACCGTGAACGTGCCGTCGTCGGTGCAGGTGAGCGTGGTGCTCGCGGCCCCGGGGTCGGCGAAGGTGCAGGGCGCCCCCGCCTCGGCCGTCCAGTTCGCGGTGCCCGCGCCGGAGACCGTGCCGTTGAGCTGGATCGTGGCGCCTTCCTTGCCGGAGGCGTCCGCGCCGGCCCGGGCGATGGTGACCGGGTCGATGCTCTCCAGGGTGGGGACGACCTTCTTGATCAGACCGTCGGCGTCGAACTCCAGCTTGTCGATGGTGGTTTCGCGGTGCGTGCCGTCGCCGCCGGGGACGGCGAAGCGGTGGTAGACGATGTACCAGTCGTCGGAGTTCGGGACGTGGACCACCGAGTGGTGGCCGGGGCCCTTGATGCCGAGCGAGAGGTCCTTCTCCAGGATCACGCCCCGCTTGGTCCAGGGACCGGTGGGCGAGGCGCCGGTGGCGTAGGCGACCTGGTAGTTCTCGTCACGTGTGTCGTTCTCCGACCACATGAAGTAGTAGGTGCCCTTGCGCTTGATGACGAAGGAGCCCTCGTTGTAGTTGCTCGGCGTGATGTTGGTGACCTTCGAGGCGTCGAAGGAGACCATGTCGTCGTTGAGCGGGACCACATAGGCGCGGCCGTTGCCCCAGTACAGGTACGACGTGCCGTCGTCGTCGGTGAAGACCGCCGGGTCGATCATCTGGCCCGTGTAGTCACCGGCCTTCAGCAGCGGCTTGCCCAGGGCGTCCTTGAAGGGGCCGGTCGGCGAGTCCGACACCGCGACGCCGATGTTCGCGTCGGCGCAGAAGTAGAAGTAGTACTTGCCGTTCCGCTCCTCCATCGCCGGCGCCCAGGCCCTGCTGTCCGCCCAGGAGACGTCCGGACCGAGGTCCAGGATGACGCCGTGGTCGGTCCAGTGGACCAGGTCCTTGGAGGAGTACGCCTTGAACTGGGTACCGCTCCAGCCCTCGAAGCCGTCCGTGGTCGGGTAGATGTAGAAGGTGTCGCCGAACCTGACGACGTTCGGGTCCGCGTTCAGGCCCGGCAGCACCGGGCTCTTCATCTCCACGGCCGACACCGTCCAGGTGCGCTTCTTTCCGTCCGAGCCCGTGACCTCGTAGGTCACCGGCTTGGTGAAGTCGCGCAGGGTGCCGGAGGCGGGGCTGATGCTCGCGCCGTGGGCGAGGGTGAACTCCGGTGCCAGGGCGGTGACATCACTGCCCGGGGTGAGCGGGAGGACGATCTTGCTGTCCTTGTCGGTGATGATCGCGTCGGTCTTCAGAGCCGGGTGGGTCGCCCCCGCGATCCCGGTGGTGTTGCCGCTGAGCTCCAGGACCTCGGCGGGCGTCAGGGCCCGGTTGTAGATCCGGAAGTCGTCGACCTCGCCGCCGAAGTACGGGTCGGGGGAGTAGAGGGACTTGCCGATGTAGCCGGAGTAGTCCTTCGCCGAGTCGTACAGGTCGGACGGCTTGATGGTGACCCCGTTGACCCGGGCCGTCTCGGCGCCGTCCACGTAGAGGATCGCCGTCTCGGTCGCACCGTCCAGGGTGACCGTGAGGTGCTGCCATTCGCCGGCGGTGAGCCGGGAACCGCCGATCATCTGCTTCTCACCGGACCAGGTGGCCTTGGTGATGGCGGAGAACAGCTTGCCGCCGCCGTTGGACGGGGTGGCGAACAGGTACTTGTTGCTGTCCGGACCGAGTCCGAACAGCCACTGGAAGTTGTCGCCGCCCTTCCACTTCACGTATGTGGAGACGGTGACGCTGCTGGTGTCCTTCAGGACGCCGCCCGGGATCTTGACGTACGGCGAGCTGGAACTGCTGCTGCCGCCGGACATCTTGAACGAGCCGCCCTCGACGCCGGTCCCGAAGTCGGGCGTACGGACGTAGGTGCCGTGGTAGCCGTGGCCGCTGGAGTCACGGGCGATGCTGCCGCCGGTCTCGTCGAAGTCGTAGTGCAGGAGAAGGTCGGCAGGGACGTCCGTACCCTCGGTGGAGACCGTGACCTCGGCGCTGACGTCGATCGCGGAGTCGCCCGCCAGGTCGCCCTTCACGGTGAAGACGCCGGCCTGCGCGTACTGCGATGCGGCCACGTCCTCCCAGGTGACGGCGACGGGCCGCTTCACACCGTCCGCGGACTCGGCGATGACGGTGGCGGGCAGGACCGGGGCCTGTCCGATGCGTGTCTCGACCTTGACGTCCTCGGCGCTCGTGATGATCTGGTCCGGCTGGTAGGTCTTCAGCAGCCGGTCGTACTCGGCCTGGGTGACCGGCAGCACCGTGCCGTGCCGGGGCCTGGACGGCAGGTCGTAGCCGGTGGACGGGGTCCAGACACCGGAGGCCAGGTCGGTCGTCTCGAAGGGGATGTAGCCGCGTCCGCCGAACTCGTCGAGGAACGCGTACCACTTCTCCTCGGTGTTCGACTTGAACACCAACGGGCCCTCGGCCGCGCTCATCTCGCCCTTGCCGATGCCCTCGGCGACGGCGGTCCAGGAGAGGTTGCGGAGCGTGTCGCTCTTCTCCTCGAAGATGAACTTGCTGTTGGGCGTGGAGGAGGTGTTGTTCCGCTCGTCCTTGGAGAGGCGGTAGTACTCGCCGTCGTGCTGGATGACGGTCGAGTCGATGACCGAGTAGCCGCGGTCGACCCAGACCTTGGGCTCGCTGAAGGTGTAGAAGTCACGGGTCGTCGCGTACATCATGCGGTTGTACGTGTCGCCGGAGTGCGCCTCGTTGTCGTACAGCTTGGAGGCCCAGAAGACGACGTACTCGCCGAGCTTCTCGTCGTAGTACGCCTCGGGGGCCCAGGTGTTGCCGGCGGAGTCCGGGGAGACCTTCACCAGGCGCTGGTCGGTCCAGTTCACCAGGTCGGTGGACTCCCAGACCATGATGGACTTGCTGCCGGTGCGCTGGGAGGCGTCCCAGTCGCCGTTGCCGTAGATCCTGAGGTCGGTGGCGATCTGGTAGAACTTGTCGCCCTCGGGGGAGCGGATGATGAACGGGTCGCGCAGGCCCTTCTCGCCGAGCGTGGAGGTCAGTACGGGCTTGCCGTCGTTCAACTCCCGCCACTTCAGCGGGTCGTTGCCCTTGCTGAGCGCGGCGTAGAGCTGCTCGCCGTCCGAGGTGCCCTCGCCGGTGAAGTAGCTGAACATGTAGCCCTTGAGGGCTTCCTGCCTCGGCAGCTCCGGGACCTTCGCGGTGAAGGTGCGGGTCGTCTTCGCTTCGCCCTTGGTGACGGTGGCGGTCAGCTCGGCGGTCGTGGCGCCGTCGCCGTGCGCGGGGCGGTGGACCACGCCCTCGGCGGAGACGACGTCGGCGTTCGCGGAGGACCAGGAGACCTTGGTGCCGAAGTCGCCGTCGGCCGGGAGTGTGAGGTTGCCGCGCACGTCGTCGAGGTTGTGCACGGTCAGCGCTTCGGCGGCCTGCTTGACGGCGGTCGTGTCGTCGAAGTCGGGCAGGACCGTGACCTCGAAGGTCTTGGTGGCGCTGACGGTGCCCTTCTTCAGGGTCGCCGTCAGCGTGGCGTGGCCGTCCGGCTCACCGGCGGCGGGGCGGGTCACCGCGCCGGAGTCGGAGACCACGTCGGTGTTGTCGCTCGCCCAGGTGATGGAGGAGCCGCCGGCCGTGCCGGTCTTCGGCAGGGTCAGATCGGCGGTCACCGCGCTGGTGTCGCCCAGGCTGAGGGCGGCCTTGTCGGCAGCCACGCCCTCCTCGGCGACGGGGAGCGAGAGCTGCTCGACCTCGGAGCCGGCCAGCGCCCGGACGTAGACCCGGAAGTCACGGATCTTGCCCTTGAAGAGCTTGTCGCTCGTGTAGACCGACTTGCCTATGTAGTTGGCGGTCGTGGTGCCCGAGCCGATCGACCCCGGGGTGATGGAGACCGAGGTGTTGCGGCCGACCTCGATGCCGTCCTCGTACAGCACGGCCGTGTTGCCGGTCTGGGTGTAGGTGAGCTGCTTCCACACCGAGCGGGTCAGGTTGTGCGAGTCGGTGGGCCGGGTGTTCTGCTCGGTCGACCAGTTGCCGGACGCGATGGCGGTGCGCAGCGAGTTGCCGGTGGCGAAGAGGTAGCCGTTGCCGGCGCCGCTGGTGGTGTTGCCGAAGCCGTAGATGAAGTACGGGCCCACCTGCGACTCGTCCATCAGCACGTCCATGGAGACGCTGATGGAGTCCATGCCCTTCATGACGTCGTTCGGGACCTTGATGTAGGTGTCCGAACCGTTGAAGGCGAGGCCCTGGCCGGTGCCCGTCCAGCCGGCGGTGCCGTTGACCGTGCCGTCGCGGCCGTTGCCGGAGGCGTCGGTGACGGTGGTGCCGGAGGAGGCGTCGAGCTTGTACCAGAGGGCGAGCCCGTCGGTGACGTCCGCGGTGTCCGCGGCCTGCGCGGGGACGAGGGGTGCGGTGAGGCCCAGGAACAGCGAGGCGACGGTCAGGCCGGCGAGGCGGCCCGCCCGGCGTCTCGCGCGGGTGCGCGGACGTGCGAAGTGCGTCATGTGGGGTTTCCCTGCTGAGGCATGGCTGACGGGGGAGGGAAAAGGCATGGCGGAGCGAGCCGTTGACGGGAGTGGTCCCGGCCGTGGACACCCTGGCGTTTCGGCTGTGTGACGTCGTGTTGCGAGAGTGTCAAACGGGGTGTGGTGCAGCGTCAAGAGGTTTCGAACAATGTCCGACAGGTCGAACAGTGCTGTGGTGTCTCCATCGGCCGGAGCGCGGCGCCCTGTTGGACAGGCGGCGTCGCACTCCCGGCCCGCCGACTCCCTACAGGGCGTCCTCGTGCTCGCCGTGTCCCATCAGACGGCGCCGCTCCTCGCGGTGGAGGTAGCGGCTCATCGCATCCGTCCCCGACTGGTCCCGAACCGCGTGGGCCCCCTGGCCGCTCTGGGAGAAGGACTCCACGATGCCCCCGGTGGGGGCCGCGAAGTGCGGTGCGCTTTCCAGGGGATGGGGGAAGCCGGTGGTCGCCTCGACGGGTACCTCGGGCGCCGTCGTGCAGGTGATCGTGTGCGGCAGCATGATCAGCGACGTCGTGCCCGTCTGCTGGCGGAAAGGTCGCAGCTGAACGCGGATACCGTGCCGGTCGGCGAGCCGGCCCACCACGAACAGGCCCATCTGCCGGGAGATGTTGGCGTCGACCGTCGGCGGATGGGCGAGCTTGTGATTGATGGCGGCGAAGTCCTCGGCCGTCAGACCGATGCCGCTGTCATGGATCTCCACCATGACCCGCCCGTCGGGAAGCCGGCCCGCGGTGACGTACACCTTCGTCTGCGGTGAGGAGAACGCGGTGGCGTTCTCCAGGAGTTCGGCCAGCAGATGCACGAGGTCGCTGACGGCACGGCCGTGGATCTCGGCCTCGGGGATCCCGGTGAGCTCGACGCGCTCGTACTGCTCCACCTCCGAGGCGGCGGCGCGCACCACGTCGATCAGCGCGAGCTGGGGCATACCGTGGTGGTGGGACTCCTCGCCCGCGAGCACCAGGAGGTTCTCGCCGTTGCGGCGCATCCGGGTGGCCAGGTGGTCCAGGCGGAAGAGGTTCTCCAGCTGGTCCGGGTCGGCCTCGTTGTTCTCCAGATCGGTGATCAGGGCCAGTTGACCCTCGACGAGCGACTGGCTGCGGCGCGACAGGTTGGTGAAGATCGCGTTGATGTTGCCGCGCAGCGCCGCCTGCTCGGCGGCCAGCCGGACCGCCTCACGGTGCACCTGGTCGAAGGCGCGGGCGACCTCGCCGATCTCGTCGGTCGACGTGATCGGGATCGGCGCCACCTTGGTGTCGACGCGGCCGGGAGTGGAGCGGTTGAGCTGGGAGAGCAGGGCCGGCAGCCGCTGCTCGGCGATCTGGAGCGCCGAGCCGCGCAGGACGCTCATCCGGCGGCTCATCGAGCGGGCCACCCCGGAGGCGATCAGGAAAGCGGCGAGCACGGCGCCGAGGACCACGGCCGACAGGACGATGGCGTCCCGGCGCGCACTGTCGGCGATGTCCTTCGCGTTGGCCAGCGCGGTGTCGCTGAGATAGACCTCGACCTGGCGGTACGCGTCGAAGGAGAGCGTGGAGGCGGCGAAGAAGGAGTCGGTGGTGATGCCCTGCTCCGCGAGCTCCTCGGCCGACTTCCCCGACGCGATCTCACTGATCATCGTGGTCATGGCCGGCGGGGCGACGTACTCCTCCCCGGCCGCCTCGGCCCGCGCGGCGGCCCGGGTGACCTGCTGCTCGCCCTTGGTCCTCGCGGCCGCCAGCGCCTTCTTCAGCCGTGCCGTGTCCCGGCTCGTGGCGGCGCCGTCGAACTCCACCAGCGCGACCTGCTGGAGGTAGGCGTAGGAGCGGAACGAGGCGAGCTGGGTGGCGAGTTCACCCTCCTGGAGCCTGCCGCGGTCCTCGGCCAGGATGTGCGTGCCGATGGCCCGGGTCAGGGACTCGGCCGCCTGGGTGAGCGAGATGGCGTACAGGGCGCGGCCGAAGCTGGCCTGGTTGCTGCTGCCGAAGCCGAGTTCGTTGGAGAGTTCCATCAGCGGGTGCTGGATCAGGTGGTACTTCTCCTCGGTCTGCACCCCCGGCAGCGCGGACGTGAACGCGGCCTCGCGGATCCCGGCGAGTTGCTCGCCGCCGCGCTGGACGACCTCGACCCTTCTGAGCAGACGCTCGGTCTGGGGCATCCGCTCCACCCTCCTGTCGAAGGCGGCCCTGTCCTGATCGGTGATCTCGCGTGCCTCGGTGACGACAGCCGAGTCGGTGTCGCCCCGCAGCAGCGGGACGACCGACAGATCACGCTCGTTGATCGCGTCGCTGGCGTACTTGTTCGCCGCCTGCACCAACTCCGCGACACGGACCGCGTCGTCGGCGTTCCGCCAGGTGTCCACGGCGCGTGTCACCCGGAATCCGCCGAGCACGAGTGTGACCAGGACCGGGATCAGGAGGATGGCCCGCAGCCGCCGTGCCACCCGCCAGTTGCGGGTGAAGGACATCCCCGTTCCACGGCCGATCGCCTTGGGCCGTCGGGGCCTTGGAGTCGACGGAGACGCGGGGGCTCCCGCAGCCGCCTTGTCGGACGGTGCTCGCCTTGCTTTCCTCACTCGACTACCGACCTCTCGACGGCGGATGGCCCGCGACCGCGCCCGATCACGGCTCCTTCGCAACGTTACGGATCTGAAGAGCTCCGTGTTCAGACCATGACGGCGCCGGTCTCTTCGGATCTTGGACGAACGCTTCCTCTGCGCTGCATCAGTGCTGCATCTGCCCTTGCCGACCCCCGGCAAGAGTGGCAGCACGTCACAGCAGTCTCATGTGCCTCGGTACGACGTCCACGCAGCAAGGACGCACCGTGCCCGCAGGCCGGAGGGGAACACACATCATGAGCGTCACCGGATATCCGCAGCGCAGGACCATCGTCACCGGCGGGCTGGCCGCCACCGCCGTCCTGTTGACCGGTTGTTCGTCGTCCAGTGGTGCCGAGCCGGCCGCACAGGTCGGAGCCGCCGGGGCGGCGTCCACCCCGTCACCGTCGCCGTCCGCGAGCGCGCGTCCGGACTCGCCCTCGGGCGCCTTCACCCGGCTGATGGAGGGCAACCGGCGCTGGGTGAAGGGCGCGCCGCTCCACCCGGACCAGGACCCCCGCCGCCGCGAGGCCGTCGCCGAGGAGCAGAAGCCGTACGCCGTCGTCCTGTCCTGCATCGACTCCCGGGTGCCGCCGGAGCTCGTCTTCGACACCGGCATAGGCGACCTGTTCGTGATACGCACCGGCGGTCAGGTGGTCGCACCGGTCGTCACCGGCTCCGTCGAGTACGGGCCCCTCACGGCGGGCACCCCGCTGATCGTCGTCCTGGGACACCAGCGCTGCGGTGCCATCAAGGCGGCGTACAAGGCGATGCACGACCGTACGACGCTGCCCGGCAACCTCCAGACGATCTCCGAGTCCCTGCGCACCGCCTACGAGGCGACCGTCGCGCAGAAGGCCGCCGACCCGGTGGACGCCATGATCCGTATCCACGCCCGGCAGACCGCCGCCGCGCTGCGGTCCAACACCTCGCTGTCGCCGCTCGCCGAGCAGGGCGAGTTGGCCGTCGTCAGCGCCTACTACTCGCTCGACACCGGCAGGGTGGACGTCCTGAACGGCACGCCCGCCGCCTGACCGGACAGACGGCGGCGCGAGAGCCGCGACGGCGCGACGTCCTCGGCGAGGGAGACGTCGCGCCGTCGTTCCGGGCTGTGGCCGAGACGTCGTCGCGCTGTCGTTCCGGGCTGCCGTCGACACCTCGTCGCGCTGCGCCAGATCCACCGGGAGGGCGCCGAGGAATCGGCCGGTGCGCCGATTATGTTGAGGACATGACGAACCTTCACCATCCGCGCCTGTCCGGGCTCGGCCGGAACCCGGCAGCCCCCGAGGACGTTCTCGTGCGGATCGCGGCTCACAGGGCCGGCCGGCACGGGATGTCGATGCGACGGGGGCCGATGACGGACGCGGTGGTCGAGGCGCTGTTGAAGCATGACGACGGCGACGTCATGACCACGCTCCGCACGGAGCAGATCTCCCCGGCCATGCGCCGCAGGATCGCCACGCATCCGAATCCCGCGATCCGCGACGCCCGCGCGGACTTCGTCCGCCATCTCGTGGAGTTCGGGACGACGGTCGTCCTCAGAGACCTGGAGGAGGTCTACGGCCAGCCCCTGGCCTCGCTGGCCGCGGCACCCGACCCCAAGCTGCGCGCCGCGGTCGCGGGATCCTGGTACGACCGGCCGGCCGAGGTACAGACGGCATTCCTCGCGGACCCGGATCCGGGAGTACGAGCGGCGGCCACCCAGCACAAGCAGCCTGGCGTGCCGCCCGAGTGGTGGGACCGTTGTGTCGCCGACCCGGCCACGCGAGGCAACGTGGCGTGGTACATCCCGCTCACCTGGGACCAGTTCACCCAGCTCATGGAGACCGGCGACGAGGACATCCAGCGGGCGGTGGCCGGGAATCCGCACCTCTCCGCCGAGATGGTGACCCGACTCCTGGACCTCGACGACCCGTTGGTGAGAGTCGCGGTGGCACAGAGCCGCCATGTCGACGACGCCACGCGCGACCGGCTGTACGCGCTCGTGGAAGCCCGGCGCGCGGACGGCGACATCGACGCAAAGGTGGCGATGAGCTGGAACTTCTCCGAACCGGACTGGATGCATGACGCGCCCCTCGACGAGCGTTTGAGCTATCTCGACTGCCCGCACGCGATATTCCGGCGCGTACTCGCCCGCAGCCGCGACCTGCCCGAGGAGGCATGGCGTCGGCTGGACGACGACCCGGACGTCTCGGTCCGCCGCGCCGCCGCCCGCCGGGCGGACGCACCACCGGAAGTCCTGGAACGACTGGTACGCGCCCACGGCGATGTGCACCACCATCGACCGCAGCTCGTCGAGCACCCCAACTTCCCCCGCCACGCACTGCGCACGTTCGTCGACGAATCGACCCCGAACGTGCGCTACCTCGCCCTCCAGGACCCCGAACTCCCCGTGCCGGCGCTCCAAGAACTCGCCGCCGCCGAGGAACCCTTCCTGCGCCGCGGAGTCGCCCGCCACCCCAACATCACGGACGCCCTGCTGGACCGACTCCTGTCGGACCCCGACCCGAACGTGGCCGACGACGCCGCGGCCAACCCGGTCCTGCGGCCCACCGTCATGGACCGCATCCTCACGGAGGCCGGCCTGTGACCCCGGACGCCACAGTGGTGCAGTGCTCGATGTTCCAAGCCACGACGGGGCCGCTGGTCTCGATGGCCCTGCTCTCCCTGGACCTCGACGAGGCGGCTCGGCGCCTGGGCGTGACGATCGAGGAGTCGTGGGACGCACACGGAGCCGTGCGCGCCGCGTTCTTCACCCTCGACGGAACGGACTTCGTGGTCACCCATCACGAGGGCGATCCGCCGGGAACGTACGTCTGGGTGCGGAAGTGCGGCCCGGTCGACCCGGCCGCACGCACCGGCGTTCTCCTGACGGCGCTGGGCGTCGGCACGGAGGCGGTGTCCTACTCCACCTGGGGCATCGGCACCGACCTCTCCCGGATCCCGGGCGCCTGGAGCCGGTCCCGACGCCTGCCGGCCGAGTCGCACCAGAGGTTCTGGGAGAACTTCAGGGACCGGACGGGGATGTACGTCGGCCGCGTCACCTACGACGGGGTGACGGCGTACCTCGCCGGCTACGACCATGCCGGCGGCGGTGTGCTGCTGAACGGTTTTCGGGAGTGGCTCGCGACCGCGTACGGGGTGGGCGACAACCTCGTATGGATGGCGCAGGTCGTCCTGATCGTCTTCCCCGAGGGCCGGCCGGAATCGCCGTGGTCGCAGGACCAGCACATGCGTGCCGTCGATGGCCTCGTCGCCCTCCTGGACGAGTTCTTCCAGCACCTTCAGGACCCCGCCGACGCCTCACCAGGGACCGGCTGACGCGCGACGCTTCCGAGCGAGCGCGACGGGCCGGGAACACATCCGTACCGATTGCGGCCCGCGCGCGGCACGATCACCATGAGGAGCAGGTGGCCCATGGATCCCGTGACCTCGCGCAGATGGCTGCGCGCCCTCGCCTTCGCCGCGGCAGTGCTCTGCACGCTGGTCGTCACAGTGGCGGCCACGGCACGTGACACGGTCGTCTCGGCGGCGTTCTACGAGTCCGTCCTGGACGAGGAATCGGCGTACGACCGGCTCTACGACCAGGTCCTGGTCGACCCGAGGGCGGCGGCCGTCACGCGGAACCTCCTCGCCGGACTGCCGGTCCCGGAAGCCGTGCTCACCTCCAACGTCAAGCTGGTCCTGCCTCCGGAGACGGTCCGGGAACTCACCAACGAGCAGATCGACGCCGTGGTCGGCTACCTCAACGGCGACCGGAGCAGCCTGGTCCTGACCGTCGATCTGCGCCCGGTGCTGACCAACATCAACGACCTCGCGCAGATCTACTTCGGGGACCTGGTCGCCTCCGTGCAGAACCGCACCGAGCCGGACTTCGACGCCTTCTCGACCGGGCTGTCCGCCGCCCTGAGGGACGTGGTGGCCGGGCGCGTCCCCGGCACCCTGCCCGCGCTGCCGCTCTCCGAGGAACAGGCGTCCAAGGCGGCGCAGGGCCTCCTGAACGCCCTTCCCGAACAGGACCGGGCAGCGCTGCGCGACGACATCGAGGTGGCCCTCGCCGACGGGGACATCGCCACCGCACTGGCCGCCGTGGCACCCGTCGCGGTGTCGGAGCGCACCACCGACGCGAGCGCCCGGCTGCGGACGCTCGCCGGTGGCAGCGGCTGGAACCTGGAGAAGGTGCTGGAGGCGTCCGGCAACGACCTGTCGGCCCTCCACGAGGTACGTGGCTATACGGCGGTCGGGCTCGGGGTCGTGGAGGCCGTCGCCGCCGCCCTGCTGGTCGCCGCCCTGGTGGTGCTGTGGCTGACCGCGTCCGCCGCGCCCGGCCGCAGGCCGATGCTGCTGGGCTGGGCCCTGGCCGCCGGCGGTCTCCTCACCGCGCTCGTCGTCGTGCTCGTACGAGTGGTGAGCGGCGGCCGGGTGATCAGCCCGCCGGGGAGCTGGCCGCCGAGCCTGGCCGGCCTGGTCGACGACCTCCAGCGCAGGGCCTTCGACGACATGGTGGCCGCGGCCCTCTACAGCGCCTTGGTCCCGCTGATCGCCGGAGCACTGCTCGCCGGATTCGGCTGGGCCCTCCAGGTACGGCCCTCCCTGCGGACCGCGTCCCCGTACGTGCGCCCGGTGGCGGTCGGGACGTGCGCCGTGGCCCTGGCCGGCGTCGTGCTGGTGCCGCTGATCGCGAGCCCCTCGGTGCCCCGCCGGTGCCAGGGCAGCGTGCGGCTGTGCGACCGGCCCTACGACGAGGTCGCGTACCTGACCTCGCACAACGCCATGTCGACCACCGTGGACCGGTTCATCGGCCCGCTCCAGGACCCGGCCATCACCACACAGCTGGACGACGGGGTGCGCGCCCTGCAACTCGACACCTACCGCTGGGAGAAGCCCGAGGAGATCACCGCACGGCTCGCCGAGTCCGAGTTCAGCGCCGATCAGCGGGCGCTGATCGCCGGGGCCGTCAACAGGGTCAACCCGCCCCGCGAGGGCCTGTGGCTGTGCCATGCCGTGTGCCGTGCGGGGGCGATCGAGCTGGTGCCGGAGCTGCGTGAGCTCGGGGACTGGATGCGCGACCATCCGACCGACGTCGTGACGCTGATCGTCCAGGACGCGATCACCGGCGAGGACACCGCGAAGGCGTTCGCGCAAGCCGGACTGTCCGACCTGGTGTACACACCGGACCCGGATCCCGCGGAACCCTGGCCGACGCTGGGCGACATGATCGACAGCGGCCGTCGGCTCGTCGTCTTCGCCGAGCAGGCGGACGGCCCGGAGGCCTGGTACCGCAACTTCTACCGGTACGGCATGGAGACACCGTTCGCGTTCCGCAGCCCCGACGAGATGAGCTGCGTCCCGCATCGGGGCGGCACCGGCAAACGCCTGTTCCTCCTCAACCACTTCATCACCGCCAACGGCGGCAGCCGGCTGGACGCGGGCAAGGTCAACGCCCGCGAGTACGTGCTGGACCGCGTCGACCGCTGCGAACGGGAGCGGGGCAGGCCCGTGAACTTCATCGCCATCGACTACACGACGATCGGCGACACCCGCGCCGCCGTGGCCGCGCTGAACGCCCGCCGTGACTGAGCCGGCCACTTCAGGGCGACGAGGGGCGGACCGGGGCGGACGCCGCTGGTCTGCTCCGGACAAGGGCCTACGCCGGACGGCCGCCGTTCACCGTGGCCGGTCACTGTGCCGCCCCGCCCGACAGCCGGTCGATCTCGGCGAGCATGCGGTCCACCTGCGGCCGGGCCTGGGACCGCAGCGCGTCACTCCACCTCTCGTCGGAGTAGGAGCAGTTGAGGTAGAGCCGCTTGGCGTGTTCGAGGGCGGTGCGGTGCTCGGGCGGGAGCCGGGCGAGGGCCCAGTCGGCTGCTGTGTCCTTCGACATGATCCGGCCGGTGGCGAGTGTGGTCCAGATGCGGGCGAAGGTCAGCAGGACGTTGCGGGTGTCGCCGTCCAGGTCGTCGAGCAGGCCGGGGACACCCGCCACGCTCGCCCGGACCAGATCGGACCGCGGGACCGGGTCGAGGACCCGCGCCGGGCTCGGGCCGACGAGAGGGCGGTCGCCGGTCAGCGCCATGGTGATCAGCAAGGCCAGATCGGGCATGGGTTCCGGCTGCGGAACCTCCCCGGTCTCGTACTCCGCGCGCAGCCACTCGCCGTAGAGGAAGTCACCGGTCGGCGGGTACCGCCACGGCCGGACCTCGGACTGGACGACCACGGTGAGCTCGACCGGGCGGGCCTGGTGGCGGGAGCCGGAGATCCGCAGCAGTCCGTCGAGGAGTGCCCGCCGATCCGGCGCGTCCATCGACCGCCGGGAGACGACCAGCACGTCCACATCGCTGGCCGGCCTGAGCCCGCCGAGCACGGAGGAGCCGTGGAGGTAGGCGCCGAGGACATCGCGGCCCAGCACACCGCCGACGAGCTCCACGATCTCCTGAACCTGGGTCACCGCGTCAGCGTCTCCCGCCGTCCGGCGGATCGCACGGCATTATCCGTCGGATAGGGCGGCGGAATACAACCGACGGTTTCGCCCTTGACCGTGCCGTGGGAGAGGAGTGGTGCCCGTGAGTGACTGGGATCTGGCCGAGACGTTCCGCAGTACGTCGGGGGAGGTGCGCTGGGGCAGCCTCGGCCCGCCGGGCCGGGACCCGGTGGTGCTGCTGCACGGCACGCCCTTCTCGTCGTACGTCTGGCGCTCGGTGGCCCGCGCGCTGGCCCGCGACCATCAGGTGTTCGTGTGGGACATGCCCGGTTACGGCGCGTCGGCGAAGTTCACCGGCCAGGACGTCTCCCTGGCAGCCCAGGGCCGGGTCTTCACCGAACTCCTCGCGCACTGGGGCCTCGGCGAACCCCTCGTGGTCGCCCATGACTTCGGCGGTGCCGTCAGTCTGCGCGCGCATCTGCTGCACGGAGCCCGCTACCGTGCGCTCGCCCTGGTCGATCCGGTCGCACTGGCCCCGTGGGGCTCGCCGTTCTTCCGGCTCGTCGGCGAACACTCGGCGGTCTTCGACCAGTTGCCGCCCGCACTCCACCAGGCCCTGGTACGCGAATACGTCAGCTCGGCCAGCAGCCCAGGACTGCATCCGGCCGTCCTCGCCCGACTGGTCGAGCCCTGGCTCGGCGACCCCGGCCAGGCGGCCTTCTACCGGCAGATGGCCCAGGCGACCCAGCGCCACACGGACGAGATCCAGGACCGGTACGCGGACATCACCGTCCCCACGCTGATCTGCTGGGGCCAGGACGACACCTGGATCCCCCCGGAGAAGGGACGCGAGCTAGCCACCCGCATTCCGGGCGCCCACCTGGAACCGATCGCCGGTGCGGGCCACCTGGTCCAGGAGGACGCACCCGCCGAACTCACCGCGGCGCTCACGACGTTCCTCCGGCAACCCGACGGAGCGAGCTAGTCGGCGAACCCGGCCCGCGGCCGCGCGAGGCCGACGATGAACTCCCCTCGCCCCTCGATCTCGGCCGACCACCCCAACGCGCCCAGTTCAGCGATGAGTTCGGCAGCGTCATGGAAAACCTTCACGATGCGGTACGCGCTGCCGTCCTCAAGTCGGCGTACCTGCGAGGCCACTTCCTCGCGGGCGGCCGCCGCCGGGCCTTCGTCGACGAAGACCGCTGTGCCGCCCGGCGCGAGGGCGGCGGCGACGGTGTCCCAGAAATCGCCCAGCCGCGAGGGCGGCACATGGGAGAGCCAGAAGGCGAAGAAGACGGTGTCGAACCGGCGTCGGGGTCGCCACCGAAACAGATCCGCCCGTTCGAACCGGACACGCGGAGCAGCCGTCCGCGCTCGCGCGAGGGCCAGCACCTCCGGCGAGGCGTCCACGGCCGTCACCGAGCGAGCCCGCGCGGCAAGCGCCCCGGTCCACTGCCCCGTCCCGCAGGCCAGCTCCAGCACATCCCCGGCGATCGGGAGCCCGTCGACCACGGCCACCAGCTCGCGCAGATCCGCCCGCTCGGCGTAGACCCGGTCGTACTCGGGCGCGCGGGCCCGGTAGTAGGCGACTTGCACCGCCAGGAGAGCGTCCTCGTCGAGAGCCACGCCCCTGAGCCTAGCGAGCGGGGTGCCGTCCCGGGGGCCTGTCGCGCGGCGTACTGCCGGGTGCATGCCGACGGACTGCTTTGCCGAGGTGCGGCCGCCGCTGTGCGTCGACTACGGCAGCACCATCGGCAGCGGGGCTGGCCCGCACCTTCGTCGACTACAGGACGCCGCGCTCCCCATCACCATCGCGCTCAGGTCGTGGCGGTGGGCACCGGGAAGAGCATGCAGCTGCTCGTGGCGTGAGCCAGCAGGCGCTCCTCGGCGTCGATCAGTCTGGCCTCGGCGAGCGCGGTCTGCCGGCCCCGGCTGACGACCGTGCCGATGGCGCGGACCCGACCCGTGTCGGCGGTGATGCGCTTCAGGAACTTCACGGTGAGGTCGAGGGAGGTGTACCCCATGCCGGGCGGGAGCGTGGACTGCACGGCGCACCCTGCCGCCGAGTCGAGCAGGGTCGCGTAGACGCCGCCGTGCACACTGCCGATCGGGTTGTAGTGCTCCTCGCCCGGTGTGATCGAGAACTGGACCCTGCCCTCGTCCACCTGGTCGAGGGTGAAGTCGAGGGTCGCGGCGATGGGAGGCGCGGGCAGGCGGCCTTCCTGTACCTCGCGCAGGAACTCCAGGCCCGAGGCGCGCCCCACGGCGGCGGCGGTGATCGCGGGGTCGTCCCACTCGTACGTGCGTATGCGTCCCATGGTCCGGCGTCCTCCCAGCTGACTTCGTTGATTGAAGCTAGCCCGGCCCTTCCTGACTGTCAAAGGTGAAGCCAGCGCCTAGCATGGGGGCATGGAGTGGCTTGAGGTCAGTACGGAGAACTGTCCCGTCCAGCGAACGCTCGATCTGGTCGGGGAGAAGTGGACGCTGCTGATCGTGCGGGACGTCGCTTGCGGTGTGCGCCGGTTCGACGACTTCCGGCGGCACATCGGCTTGTCGGAGGCGGTCCTGAGCGACCGGCTGCGGAAGCTGACCGCGGCCGGCGTCCTGACGACCGTCGCCTACCAGGAGCCGGGCAGCCGCTCCCGCAACGAATACCGGCTGACCCGCAAGGGCTGGGACCTGTGGCCCGTGCTCGTCGCCCTGCGCCAGTGGGGCGACCTGTACGAGGCGGACCCCGACGGCCCGGTCATGGACATGCGGCACCACGAGTGCGGGGCGCCGGTCCGCGCCGTCGTCGCGTGCGGCGAGGAGCATGTCGCCCTCACCCCCAAGGAGGTCACCGCCCGACCGGGTCCCGGAGCCCGCCGCCGGGCATGACGTCGTGAGCCGCACCGGAGGGGATCCGGCGGGCGGTTCAGAAAATCCGGGCGGCGCGTGGGCGGCCAGGGCTTCGGTTCGCCGGTGCGGTGGGGAGACTCCTCGTCCGGCGGCCGACTGCTCATCCACGCTCGCGCAGATACGCCTCCAACTCCGCGGCCCCGCTCAGCATCGCCCGTCCGCGGGCCGACAGCCTGGCGTGCCAGTCGCGCAGGGTGGCCTCCAGCGGCTCCGGCCCGCCGGCCGCCCGTACCTGGGCGATCAGCGGGGCGATCTGCTCCAGCAGATAGCCGCCGCGCCGGAGTTGGTGGACCAGCCGGGCATCCCGTACGTCGGCCTCGTCGTAGACGCGATACCCGGTCCGCGGATCGCGGCGCGGGCGCACCAGCCCGGCGCGCTCCCACTTGCGCAGAGTCGCGGGCCGGATGCCGAGTTGGCCCGCCAGCGACCCGATGAACCCACCGGCGGACCGGGCAGCTTCGGCGGGCTCGGGCGTGGACTCCAGGTCGCGCAGGGCGCGTTCCACGGCCTGGAGGGTGCGTCGGTCGTCGAGGAGTTGGGCATGGCTCTCGTCGATGAGGCGCAGCGCCTCCTCGGTCGCGTCCTGGTTCACGGCCCGCATGACCGACGTCGCCGTTTGGTGGCCGTGGCCGGGCACCAGCGCCAGGAACGCCCGCAGAGCCCGCGCGTGCAGCGGGGTGTAGGCGCGGTAGCCGTGCGGAGTGCGACCGGCGGGCGGAAGGATGCCCGCCTCCTCGTAGTTCCTGACCGCCTGCGTGGACAGACCGTGCCCGCGGGCCAGGTCGACCGGCCTGAGCCGTTCGCTGTTTTGAAGGTTTCGTTCCATGAACCTGCTGATATCGCGAGAAAGTTTCAACCGAAGGTTCAACGATAGCGTTGAAGGCATGGCTACTGACTTCAAGGACACCGTCCATGCCGTCGAGGCCGCCGCCGTCATGGGGCTGCTCCCGTCCCGGCCGCGGGTGCTCGCCCTGGGGGAGCCCACCCATGGCGAGGACGTGCTGCTCGACCTTCGCAACGATCTCTTCCGGCAACTCGTCGCGGAGGAGGGCTACCGGACGATCACGATCGAGAGCGACTGCCTGAGGGGCCTGGTCGTGGACGAGTACGTCACCACGGGCAAGGGCACCCTCGACGAGGCCATGGAGAGCGGATTCAGCCACGGTCTCGGCGCCTCCGCGGCCAACCGCGAACTCGTGCGCTGGATGCGCGCCCACAACGAGGGCCGGCCCGCGCCCGAGCGGCTGCGCTTCGCCGGCTTCGACGGCCCACTGGAGATCACCGGCGCCGAAAGCCCCCGGCAGGCCCTCAGCGCACTCCACCGTTACCTGTCGGCCCACGTCGACGCGGATCAGCTCCCCTGCACCGCGGAAACACTCGACCGCCTGCTCGGCGCCGACGACCGGTGGACCGACCCCGCCGCGATGACGGACCCGGCCCGGTCCGTGGGCCAGTCTCCCGAGGCCGCTCAACTGCGGCTGCTCGCCGACGACTTGGCGGCCCTGCTCGATGCGCACACCCCGCACCTGATCGAGGCGACCTCGCGAGACGGCTGGGATCGGGCGCGCCTGTACGGGCGTGCCGCCGTCGGACTGCTGCGCTACCACTTCTGGATGGCCGACACCTCACCGAGCCGCATGACCCGGCTGCTGGGTCTGCGGGACTCGATGATGGCGGACAACCTGCTCGCCCTCGCCGAGCGCACACCGGTGCTGGTCTTCGCCCACAACTCCCATCTCCAGCGGGAGAAGAGCTCGATGAGGATGTGGGACCACCCGCTGCTGGAGTGGTGGAGCGCCGGCGCGATCGTGAGCGCCCGCCTGGGCGCGGAGTACGCCGTCCTGGCCACGGCCCTCGGCACGATCCGGCACCAGGGCGTGGACACCCCGCCGCCGGACACCGTCGAGGGACTCCTGTACGCGCTCCCGCAGGACCGCTGCGTCGTCGACGCCGCCCGGCTGGCCACCGCCCTCGCCGACGCATGGCCCGCACACCGCGTCTCCCCGTACTTCGGCTACGCCTCGCTCGATCCGGCGCACCTGGCCGTGACCGACGGGATCGTGTTCCTCAAGGACGCCCCCCGGACCTAGCTCCTCCGTCCGGCCGCCGGGCCTCGATGTCACTCGGTACGCGCGCGCAGGCGCCGTAGCATGCGCGGGTCCGTGAAGCCGACCGAGCGGGCGGCCGCGTCGACGGTGGCGCCGTGGCTGATGAGGTGCTGGGCGCGTTCGAGGCGGAGGGTCTGTTGGTAGCGCAGCGGGGTGAGGCCGGTGGCGCGGGTGAAGAGGCGGGTGAGGGTGCGTTCGCTGACGCCGACCGCCGTGGCCAGGGCGGGCAGGGGCAGTGACTGGTCGAAGCGGGTGTCGATGAGGTCCTGGGCGTGGTGCACGGTGTCGTCGAGATGGGAGCGGTGCCGGAACATCGCGCTGGACTGCGGCTCATGGCCGTTGCGGCGGGCGTAGACGACCATGTCCCGGGCCACCTGGGCGGCGACGGCGGGGCCGTGCCGGCCGGCGACCAGGTGCAGGGCCAGGTCGATGCCGCTGGCGATGCCGGCCGAGGTGATCACACGGTCGTCGGAGGTGAACAGGACGTCGCGGACGACGAGCGCGCCGGGGTGGCGTACGGCGAGCTCGTCCTGCACGTCGTGATGGGTGGTGCAGCGCCGGCCCTTGAGCAGTCCGGCCTGCCCGAGCGCCTCCGCGCCCGCGCAGACGCTGGCCACCGTCCCGCCCCCGGCGTGATGGTCCCGCAGGATCTGGAGGGTGGCGGCGCCGATCGCGGGCGACGCGGCGAGGGTGGCGGAACGCCAGCCGGGCACCACGATCAGGTCCTGCGGTCCCAGCTCGGGCCAGCCGACGTCGGCCACCACGGGCAGCCCCTGAGCGGTCGGGACCCGGGGCTGCTCGGCGACGTAGGTGAGGGTGTAGGGGTGCCCGAAATCGGCGGCCGTGGAGAAGACCTGCGCGGGGCCGGCCAGGTCCAGCAGATGGACCCCGGGTACCAGGAAGAAGACGACGTGGCTCACGATCCGGTCATCATGCCGGAACGTCGGCCGCGGCTTCCAGCGCGTCGACCGTGGCGATGGTGGCGAAGCGTCCGGCGAGGGCGTATTCGGTACGGCGGATGACCTCCTCGGCGGACAGGGTGCGGGGGTCGGCGAGCAGTGCGGCGACGCTCTGGTCCTCGGGGGCGTCGCGGTGCGGGATGGGGTTGGTGGCGGTCGCGTCGACGACGAAGGTGACCTGGTAGCCGAGGTCGCTCGCGACGCGGGCGGTTGTCTCCACGCACTGCTCGGTGCGGATGCCGCAGACGGTGAGCTCGCGGATGCCGCGCTCGGTGAGGATTTGTTGCAGGTTGGTGGTGGTGAACGCGTTGTGCGAGGTCTTGTGGATCAGAGGCTCGTCCTCCGTCGGCGGCTCGACCTCCTCCAGCAGTCGCACCTGGCCCAGGGTCGGGTCGAAGACGTCACCGGTGCCGGGCTCGGAGTGCAGCACCCACACCACCTGGTCCCCGCTCCGCCGGGCGAGCCGGACCAGACGGTTCACCTTGTCGGCGATCTTCGGGTCGGAGATGGTCTCCCACAGCGGCCGGGCGCGGAAGGACTCCTGGACGTCGATGACGATCAGTGCTCGGGTCATGTGCCCATCCTGATCCGCGCGGGTGGGCCCACGACAGGCCGCATCGGGTCCGGCAGCGGACCGATCCGGTCATCACCGCCGCCCTCTGCGCGAGGGTGGAACACGCGCGTCGTCGATGGCCTCGGTGAGTTTCGCGATCCTCGTTCTCTTCGCGGTGATGGCGCGCGTGAGCAGACGCAGATGGGTGGCGGACTCGGGCACGGCGGCCTCGAGTTCCGCGAGCCGCCGCCGTTCCACCGCGAGGCGGGTTCTGAGACGAGAGGCGGGGTCGGGGGGTGGGGGAGGGGCGGGCGCGTTGAAGACGACGTTGTACCGAGGGTGCTCGGCGCGCACGGCCCGGCGCTCGGCTGCCTCCGGATCCTCGGGATAGTCGATCCGGATGGCGATGACGAGTGATCCCCAGGGCTGTTCGCGCAGGTGGGTGCGGATCCGGGTGAGCGGGCAGATCGTGATCCCGACGTAGAGCAGGCCTTCCGCCCCGTACAGCCGATACAGCGCGGTGCGCCCCGCGGTGTGCAGGCTGCCTTCCTCGTCGAACAGGCCGCGCAGGAACTGTGCGTCGACATCGGCCAATGCGGGGCCCTTCCTTCCCCTCGTCCTGCCTCCACGGTGGCACGAGGGTCTGACAGCGCGACGAGCGAGCCCGGATGTCGAATGCGCCGGTCCCCGATCGACGTGAGAGTGAAGGCACCACCCCAGGACCCGAGGAGCACCCCATCGTGACCGTCACCGCTGATCTGGCCATGTCCCTCGACGGCTACATCGCCGGCACCGATGTCACTCTCGACAACCCGGGAGGCGACGGCGCCGAGCCGCTCTTCGAGTGGATCCACAATCTGGCGAGCTGGCGCGAGCGTCAGGGGATGAGCGGTGGGGAGGAGAACCGGGACTCCGAGCTGATGCGTGAGTGGTTCGATGCCACGGGAGCCGTGGTCATGGGGCGGATGATGTACGACACCGGCGAGGAGTTCTGGGGCGACAACCCGCCGTTCAGGACTCCGGTGTTCGTGCTGACGCATCGGCCCCGGCCGACTCTGGTCAAGGAGGGCGGCACCACCTTCACCTTCGTCAGCGAGGGCATCCACAGCGCGCTTGAGCAGGCGAAGGCCGCCGCGGGGGACAGGAACGTGGACATCGCGGGTGGCGCGAGCACGGTACGGCAGTACCTCGATGCCGGACTCGTCGACGAACTCCAGCTGCACGTCGTGCCGGCGCTCCTGGGAGACGGGCTGCGGCTCTTCGGCGGGCTGGAGTCGGGTCGGCGGGCCCTCGAAGTGGTCCGGGTCGTCGACACCCCGCTCGCCACCCATCTGAAGTACCGCTTCGTGAAGTGATCCGGCACGGTGGAGTTCGGACGTAGGCCCCGATACATCGGATGAGTGAGGGGTGTATCGGGGCAGCTCAGGCGTATCTCACGGCTCATCTCCCTCTGTCTGCTTCAGTGATGGCCGAATTCTGTCACTGTAAAGGTTCTTGACAGTTGCATGACGCATGCCTACGTTCCCCGATACACCCGATGTATCGATGATCCCTTCAGACCCGGAGGACGACGATGACCTCGCAGTCGGGGAACACCTCACCCATGCCCCGCAGAGCCGTACTCGGCACCGCACTGGGCGGCGCGGCAGCCGCGGCCCTGGCCGGGACGGCCCACGCCGAACAGCCCGAACCGTCCGAGCAGTTGGGCGATGACGGCTTAGCGGGCGGACGTCAAGGCCGCCCCTGGAGACTCCGCGACACCATGACCACCGACCGCGCCTGGGAAGGCTTCCTCCGCGGTCAGGACCTGCTCTGGAGCAAACTGCCCACCTTCTGGTACGAGGGCCCGTTCCTCGGCGACGGACTGCTCGGCACCATGGTCTACCAGGAGCCGGGCACCCAGCACATCCGCTTCACCGTCCAGCACGGCCGAGTCCAGGACCACCGCCCCGAGTTCGGCAGCGGCTGGGGCACCGCCCGCCTCCCGGTCGGCCACCTCACCCTCGAACCGGCCGGCACCGTCACCGCCGTCGACTGGCGCCTGAGCCTGTGGAACGCCGAACTCACCGGCACGGTCACCACCACCGCGGGCACCCTCACCCTCT
Organism: Streptomyces sp. NPDC001536; assembly: GCF_042894505.1. NCBI lineage: Bacteria > Bacillati > Actinomycetota > Actinomycetes > Kitasatosporales > Streptomycetaceae > Streptomyces > Streptomyces sp. NPDC001536. The sequence goes on along the minus strand of NZ_JBIAVQ010000016.1, from coordinate 40,378 downwards.
CCGCCATCGTCCACGACGAGGTCCTGGCCGTCCGCGTGACGGCCGACGGCGACGAAGAGACCACCTGGACGTTCCACCCCGAGGAGGCCATCAGCCCCCGGAAGATCCAGGAGGCCCCGCCCGCCGGCTACACCCCCAACCCGCCCTGGACCACCCGCACCACCACCGACGGCACCGAACAGACCCTCCAGCCCCTCACCGGCGGCGGCCAGACCGCGACCTCATACCGCCGCACCGGAGACGACCTCCTGCTCAGCGTCGGCCACAGCTTCCCCTCCGACACCGCCGCCGAGGCCGACTCCCTGCGCAACCTCCGACGCGCCCCCTCGTACGACGTCCTCAGACGACGGCACCTGCGCTGGTGGCACGCCTTCTACCGCAAGAGCTTCGTCTCGTTCCCCGACCAGCGGCTGCAGAGCTTCCACTGGATCCAGCTCTACAAAGTCGCCTGCGCCAGCCGCGCGGGCGGCCCCGTCATGGCCACCTCCGGCCCATGGCTGGAGCCGACACCCTGGCCCGCGGTCTGGTGGAACCTCAACGTCCAGCTGGAGTACTGGCTCATCCACGGCTCCAACCACCTGGAACTCGACGCCCTCGCCACCACCCTGCGCCAGAGACAGGAACAGCTCATCGCCAACGTGCCCGCCGCCTACCGCTCCGACAGCTCCGGCGTCGGCCGCAGCTCCGACATGTTCGCCAACCGCGGTGTGGGCATGCCCGGCACCGGCGCCGAGACCGGCGATCTCACCTGGGCGCTGCACAACGTCTGGCTGTCGTACCGGCACACCATGGACAAGTCCCTGCTGCGCGACACGATCTACCCGGTACTGCGCCGGGCCGTCAGCTACTACCTGCACTTCCTCACCCCGGGCAGCGACGGCAAGCTCCACCTGGCGAGCACCCTCTCGCCCGAGTACCCGGTGGTGCCGCCCCAGGACACCAACTACGACCTGGCCCTCATCCGCTGGGGCTGCCAGACCCTCATCGACGCCGCCGAACTGCTCGACATGGACGACGAGTTGGTCCCCCGCTGGCAGGAGGTGCTGACCCGGCTCACGCCGTACCCGGTCGACGACAACGGCTTCATGATCGGCGCCGACACCCCGTACGCCCAGTCCCACCGCCACTACTCACACCTGCTGATGGTGTACCCGCTGTACCTCGTCAACTGGGACCAGCCCGAACACCGGGACCTCATCACCCGGTCCGTGGTCCACTGGCACGCCCTGGCCGGAGCCCACCGCGGCTACAGCTACACCGGCGCCGCGTCGATCTACGCGATGACCGGCGACGGCGACACCGCGATCGCCTACCTGCGGAAGTTCTTCGACACCGGCACCCGCTTCCCCTGCCGGCCCAACACGCACTACACCGAGGCCGGTCCGGTGATCGAGACGCCGCTGTCCGCCTCGCAGTCCCTGCACGACATGTTCTGCCAGAGCTGGGGCGGTGTCATCCGCGTCTTCCCGGCCGTCCCGTCCGCCTGGAAAGACCTCACCCTGCACGACTTCCGCACCCAAGGGGCCTTTCTGGTCAGCGCCGTTCGCAAGGACGGCACCACTCGGTTCGTCCGGATCAAGAGCCTGGCGGGCGAGCCGCTCAAGGTCCGCCACGGCATCGGCGGAACGCTCACCGTGCTCCTCGACGACGGCACCCCGGCCCGCACCGAGGACCTGGGCGACGGCACCCTCGCCATCGACCTGCCCAAGGGCCGCGAGGTGCTCATCCACTCCGGGCGCCGGCCCGACCTGGTCATCGCCCCCGTCGCCATCAGCGAACCGGGCCCGGCCTGGGGACTCCCGTAGCCGACCCAGCGCTCACCTCACCTCACCTCACCTCGTCAACAGGGAGGAATCCCATGGCGGTTCCGATCAGGACCGCGGCTGCCGCGCTGTGCGCCGGGCTGGTGGCCACCCTTCTCACGACGGTTCCCGCGCGGGCCGAACAACGCGAGCACACCTGGACCGTGTCCGGTCCCGCACCGCACGCCCCCCATGCGCGGATAGCCCTGGACGACTCGACCGGCACGGTCAGCCTCGCCGTGACCCGCGACCGACGTACCGTCATCGAGCCCTCGCCCGTCGGCATCGTCACCGAACAGGCCGACCTCTCCCAGGACTTGCGCTTCCTGCACCGCGAGGACCGCCTCGTGGACGAGCGGTACCGGACCAAGTCCGGCAAACGGCTGGACCGCCGGGCCCTCATGCACGAGACGCGCCTGTCGTTCGCCACGCCGGCGGGCGCCCGGCTCGACCTCGTCGTCCGCGCCTCCGCCGACGGCGTCGCCTATCGCTACGTCCTGCCCGCCGGGGTCGGCGACGTCCTCGACGAGACCTCCGCGTTCCGTCTTCCGCAGGACGCGACGGCGTGGCTCAGCACCTACCGGGTCGACAACGAAGGCCAGTTCGCCCAGTACACCGCGGCGACGGCCCCCACCAACGACTACTCGCCCCAGGCCCTGTTCGCCACGGACGGCGGCTACACCCTGCTCGCCGAATCCGACCTCACCGGCACCTACTCGGGCGCCCGCCTCGCCCACGACCAAGGCACCGGAACCTACCGGATCAAGCTCGCCGACGACCGCGTACAGACCACCGGCCCCCTCACCACCCCCTGGCGGGCCATGGTCACCGGCGACCTCCCCACCGTCACCCGCTCCACGTTCACCGACGACCTGGCACCTGCCTCCAAGGTCAGCGACACCAGTTGGATCCGACCCGGCACCGTCCTGTGGACCTGGCTCGCCGGCGGCCGCACCGCCGGCCAGAGCCTCACCGCGCAGAAGGCCTACGTCGACTACGCGGCCGAACGCGGCTGGCCCTACGAGGCCGTCGACGCGGGCTGGTACTTCAAGTCCGACGAGTGGGACACCACCGACCCGAACTGGCAGACCACCAGCTGGATGCCCGAACTCGTCGACTACGCGCGGGCCAAGGGCGTCGGCATCATCGTCTGGATCCACCAACGCGACCTCGACACCGCCGAAGAACGCGCCCAGTGGCTGCCCACGCTGGAGCGCTGGGGCGTCAAGGGAGTCAAGATCGACTTCATGAACTCCGAGGCCCAGTCCATGCTCCAGTGGTACGACGCCATCCTCACGGAGACCGCCGCCCACCACCTCATGGTCGACTTCCACGGCTCCACGATCCCCAAGGGCATGCAGCGCACCTGGCCCCAGGTCATGACCCTGGAAGGCGTCGCGGGCGAGGAGAAGCGCACCAACACCGCCGCACACCTCACCACCCTGCCCTTCACCCGCAATGTCATCGGCTCCATGGACTTCACCCCCGGCGCCTTCCAGCGCGTCGGTCTGCGCCCCAACTCCGACGCGGCCGAGACCGGACTCGCCGTCGTCTACGAGTCGGGCCTCCAGATGTACGCCGGCACGCCCCAGTCGTACGACGAACGCCCCCTCGCCCGCGACTTCTACGACCAACTCCCCGCCGCCTGGGACGACACCCGGCTGCTCGCCGGCCGCCCCGGTCAGGAGGCCGTTCTCGCCCGCCGCGACGGCGACCGCTGGTTCCTGGGCGGGGTGTACGCCGGTACCGCCCGCACCGCCGAGGTGCCGCTCGCGATCGGCGCCGGACGATGGCTGGTCGAGACGGTCCGCGACGGCGCCGACGGACTCGTCAAGGACCGCCGGGTCCTGCGCGGCGGCGACACGCTCACCATCGACGTCACCGACAACGGCGGCTTCGCCGGCATCGCCTGCCGGTGGAGTCCGGGAATCTCCACCTGTCACCGCTAGCACCCCAACTCCCGGCTGGAGAGACGGACATGAGCGTTTCCCGACGTACCGTGCTGACGACAGCGGCCGGAGCCGCAGCGTCGCTGACCGCCTCGACACCACCCGCGAACGCGGCCGACGGCCGGTTACCGGCACCTGCCCTGCACACCCTGCGCTCGGCGGCCGACTACGCGGTCGACAAACTCCGCGCCGTCGCGCCGAACGTGACCGGATTCCCGGTCGGAACCAGATTCGAGAAATGGACCTACTCCCAGAACGGCGACTGGGTGGGCGGCTTCTGGCCCGGAACCCTGTGGATGGCATGGCTCCACAGCCAGGACGACGACTTCCGCACCTGGGCACTGGCATCCGCCCAGAAGCTGGCTCCTCGCCAGTACGACACCGGCACCCACGACCTCGGTTTCCTCTTCTACCCGTCCTGGGTCACCGCCTGGCGGCTGACCGGCGACGACACCTGGCGCAACGGCGCCCTACGGGCAGCGGATTCACTGATCCGGCGGTACAACCCGCGCGGCCGCTTCATCCGGGCATGGGGAGCGCTGAGCGACCCGAAGAACGCGGGCCGGGTCATCATCGACACGATGATGAACCTGGACCTGCTGGCGTTCGCGAGCCGGCAGACCGGTGAGCGGAAGTACCTGGACATCGCCGTGGAACACGCGAAGACCACGCGACGGTTCTTCCCGCGCGAGGACGGATCGACCCCGCACGTCTACGACTTCGACCCCGACACCGGCACCCCGATCGGCCCGAACACCGTGCAGGGCTACAGCCCCACGTCCTGCTGGTCACGCGGACAGGCCTGGGGCCTGTACGGATTCACCACGATGTACCGGCGCACCGGAAACCCCGACTTCCTGTCCACCGCCCGCGGTCTCGCCGACTTCGCCCTGGCCGCGCTCACCCCGGACCACATCCCGGTATGGGACTACCGGGCACCCCAACAACCCCACGACATCAAGGACGCCTCGGCCGGCGCGATCATGGCCTGCGGCCTCCTCGACCTCTCCGCGGCCACCGGCACACCGTCCTACCGCGACGCGGCGCTCCGCCTGCTCACCGCCCTGTCGCAGACCTGCCTGACGACCAAGTCGACCCGAGCCGAGGCGACCGTGGCCCGCTGCACCCGCAACCGGCCCGCCGAGGACGGGATCGAGATCTCCCTTCCCTACGCCGACTACTACCTCCTGGAAGGCATCCTGCGCGTGCTTCGACCGCGGGACGTCGACCGGGCGATCGACCTGTCCACGCTCTGAGCACGGCGCTACGTTGGTTTGAGTACGGGGGAGACCTTCTCCGGCGGCTGACAGAAGGGGGTTGGAGTGATGCAGAAACTGAACAAGCGTCTGCGCGCGTGGCTGTTCGTACTGATGCTGCTCGCCGGAGGATTGGCGGCTCTGGCTCCGGTGAGCAACGGTCCGTGATGTCCGTTCAGGGGGCTGCTGAGGCTCGGTCGGTCGGAGCGCTGCCGATATCCTCACGGGCGTGATCGATGAGGGAACAACCGGCATAGGCGAGGGCGCCCCGACGACAGCCCGGCTGACGGATGTGCTGAACCGTGCCGGGCACGTCGTGATCGTCGAGGGACCGCCTGACAAGGCCGACTCCGCCGACCTCGCACGGATCGTGGTCAGCGGTGCCGAGATCACCGACCTGGCCCGGCTGTTGGCCGTCGTGGACGGCGGCACAGGCGACCACTGCCGGTGCATGGGCTGGCCGACGATCACGGTGTACGACGTGAACGGCGACCAGATGGCCCGTTGGGTGCTGCACCACCAGTCCGGTCTCCGCGGGCTCGGCGACTGCGACGCCGACCTGCGGGACGGACCGGCACTCACCGAATGGCTCGCGGAGCGGGGGCTGACCCGCTCGCGGGAGGTCCAGGCGGAACTGGCGGCACAAGAGGCCGAGGCCGACCGGCGCCGAACGCGCTGGGTCCAGGCCGCGCCCGCCGGGCTGTCCGACGCCGCCGCGGACGTGGCACACCCGCCGGGGCGCGATCACCTGGCCTGGTCGCACCGACTTCAAGAAGCCAAGGCCCGGCTCGCCACGCTCACCCGGCAGCGCTACCCCGACGGGATCGAGCGGATCCGAGTCCTGCTGGCCTGGGCCGGAACGTCCTCCAGGGAATCCACCAGCGGTCTCATGTGGTACGACATGGCCGTGCAAGAGCAACTCCTGGGCGAGGAACCCGCCCTCATCCTCGCCGCGGCGGCCACGTTGCCATCGAGCCCTTGTCTGCTCGACGGGGCGGCCGAACTCTTCGGCTCGACCAAGTGGACCGGAACGCACGGGAAGGGACTGCCCAAACCGCTGAGGTCGATACTGATCGAGCACATCCAGGCAGACGGCACCGACGCCATGAGGTTCCGGCTGCGCCACGGCTACTACGGGGCCAAACGAACCGTGTGAAGGCACCTCCGGTCCGTCGGACCGCCGCACGGGGTGGGGCCCGCCCGGCCGGAAGGCGAGGCGGGCCGGGGGCGGCGGTCAGCCGAAGAGGCCAGCTGCGGCGACGGCTGAGCACACTCCTGAAGGATGTCAGGTACCCGCGCGACGACGTGGTGGACCTACAGACCCGGCTGCCGTGCCGAGGCCGGGACGCGTGTACCGGAGGAGGAGGCGGTCTGACCGACAACCAGGAGATCATCGCGGGCGTGAAGGCCTTCTTGCGCCTGCTGCGCACCACCGACACGGCCGACGGCGCCCCGGCCCCGGGCTGACCGATGTCTCACAGCTCGATGCGCCGACCTGGCCTCTTGAAGGGCGTCCCACGGATCCGTTGGGGCGAACTCCGCGGTGCGCAGCAGGAGTCGGCAGGGGCCGTTCCCGCTCTGCTGTCCCGGATCGCGTACGCGGACGAGGACACCGCGCGTCTCGCCGTCGACGAACTCGGCGATGTCATCTGCGCGTTGGGGTTCGTCGTGGGTGAGGCGACGGCCCCGGCGGTCCCGTTCCTCCTCGAACTGGCCGGCGCCCCGCACGTGCCGTGCAAGGCCGAGTTGCTGGACCTGCTGGAAAGCGTCTGCCGGACCGAGCAGTGGCACTCCGCCGCCGCGGCGGCGAGGGACGGCAAGCACCGCACGAGCTACCGGGACCAACCCGGCTGGGAAGCCGCGGCCCGGGCGGCCGTCTTCGCGGGCCGCCCGGTCCTGGAAGGCCTCGCCTCGTCCGTACGTCCGGAGGAGGCGGCCCCCGCCCGGAGACTGCTGCGGGTGATGGCCGAGCTGCCGCCCTTCCCGCAGCCGTGAATGTGTGGACGCCAACCGAGTCCCATAACCTCGTACATACGTAGGACAAAACATCGGATGCCGTGTGCATCGATACTGGGGAGGCCTTGGTGTTCGGTAGGCGCGCGGGGTTGTTCGGGGGCGCGGTGATCGTGGCGTGCATGGCGCTCGTCGGCTCCGGTGCGCTGGGCGGTGCTCTCGCCGGCAGGTCGGAGCCCGTCGGTGCGGTCAAGGAGGTCGTTCCGAACCGCGTCATGACCTGGAACCTGTGCAACCCGTGCGAGGAGAGCAACGTCGACCGGGCGGCGGAGATCGCCGAGTACGCGCCGCAGGTCATCGCGATGCAGGAGGCGTGCGCGCCTGACGTGAAGAAGATCCGCGATTACCTGGAGAGCCTGTTCGGGCTGGTCTACCACGTCGAGTACGGATCGGTCCTCCAGAACTGGGGCCGCTGCGGGGGAGCGCCCTGGAATCCGGGAGGCTACGGTCAGGCGCTCCTGTCGGCGGCGCCGATGACCGATCGCGTCAACGTGGAGTACCCCGACGGCGGATCCGAGGACCGCGGCTACATGGCCGTCACCACCAAGGTGGGCGGCCAGTCCGTCCGGGTCTTCAACACGCACCTCGCCGAACGACGGCAGGAGGAGATCCGGGTGAAGCAGGCCGGCGTGCTCGCCAAGGAAATCGCCCGCCATGACCGTGCCATCGTCCTCGGCGACTTCAACGCCGTGCCGGACGCTCCCGAGCTGTCCCCGATCTGGGCGCTGGCCATGGACACCGACCCGCAGTGCCGCCCCTCCTTCGTCGGCGTCTGCAAGCCGACCACCGAGTGGCAGAGCAAGTTCGACTACGTCTTTCTGCGAGGCATCACCCCGCTCAGGCACAGTGTGGAACCCAGCGCGTACTCCGACCACTACGTGCTGCACTCCGACCTGAACCTGACGTGAGGCGTCCGGTCCGCCCAGGTGGCTGCGGCGGACCGGACGGGGCCGATCGGGCTCAGCCGTTGTACGGGGCGGTGACGTCCAGGACCCAGGTGACGCCGAAGCGGTCGGTGAGCATGCCGTACAGCGGCGCCCACGGCGCCGGCTCCAGCGGGCGCACGACGGTCGAGCCCTCGGCGAGCCTGCCCCACAGGGCGCTGATCTCGTCGCCGTCGTCACCGCGTACGGAGACGAAGAACGGGTTCTCGCCCTGGTTCCAGGGCAGCTGCGAGGGGACGTCGTAGGCCATGACGTGGAAGCCGTTGGCGCCGGCCACCTCGCCCCACATCACCCAGTCGGCCTCGCTCTCGTTCTGGACGGCGCCCGCGTCCTTGTAGGTCACCGCGACGGTGCGCCCGCCGAAGACGGTCTGGTAGAAGTCCAGCGCCTCTCGCGCGGTGCCGCGGAAGTTCAGGTGCGTGGTGGTCGTGACGGACATGGTCTGCTCCTTGCCTCAAGTGACGAAGACACAGGTCACCCTGGCGGAGGTAGCGGACAGGATGTGTCCTGTACCGCGGGCAGGATGACTCCCATGCACAAGACATCCTCCCGACTGCTCGCGCTCCTCTCGCTGCTGCAGACGCATCGCGACTGGTCCGGCGAGGATCTCGCCGGGCGTCTCGACATCACCTCGCGCACCGTGCGCCGTGACATCGAACGACTGCGTGAACTCGGCTACCGCATCACGACCGTCAAAGGACCGGCCGGCGGTTACCGGCTGGACGCCGGCGCCCACCTGCCGCCCATGCTGTTCGACGACGGCCAGGCCGTCGCCCTGGCCGTCGCGCTCCAGACCGCGGCCGGCGACAGCACGATCGCCGAGCACGCCGCCCGCGCCCTGGCCACGCTCCGTCAGGTCATGCCGTCCCGCCTGCGCCATCGCATCGACCTGCTGCGCATCACGGCAGTCCCTCGCCCCGCGACCGGCGACGTCCGGCAGGTCGACACGGAGGTCCTGATCGCGCTGAGCCGCGCCATCCACGCCCGCGAGGAACTGCGCTTCGACCACACCCCGGGCTCCAGTACCTCAGCCGACCGCCCCCGCCGAGTGGAACCCCACCACCTGGTCAGCCGACTCAACCGCTGGTACCTCGTGGCCTGGGACCTGGACCGGGAGGACTGGCGTACGTTCCGCGTCGACCGCATCCACCCCCGCACCCCCACCGGCCCCCGCTTCACCCCACGCGAGCTCCCCGGCGCCGGCGTCTCCGCCTTCGTCACCGGCCGGTTCCGCGGCAACGACGGCACCACCACCGACTGGCCCTGCCAAGGCGAAGTCATCCTCCACCTCCCCGCCGCCGACGTCGCACCCTTCGCCCAGGACGGAATCGTCGAGGAACTCGGCCCCCATCACTGCCGACTCACCCTCGGCTCCTGGTCATGGACCGGACTCGCCGCGGCCATCGGCCGCTTCGACACCGAGATCGAGGTCATCGGCCCACCCCAACTGGCAACGGCATGCGCGGACCTCGCCGCGCGCTACGCCCGCGCGGCAGGGCACGGCACCGATCGGTCGCCGTGAGGACCGTGTCTCACGTTGCCAGTGCCCTCCTTGTAGTGATGTGTCCTGCCGGCGGTCAGCAGTTGCGGATCGACCAGACCGGGTCCCAGTCCACGTCGGGTGCGTCCGTGCTGACCGGGAAGGTCTGGATCACGTCGCCGTTCTGGCCGTAGATCGTCGCCTGGGCGTTGTCGGTCTGGCTGTTCATGACCTCGCCCGTGCCCTGCCAGTTCGACAGGTAGTAGCGGTGGCAGTCGTAGAGGAAGAAGACCCGCCACTGGCCGGCCGTGGGGTCCCAGACGCCGGCACAGAAGTAGCCCGTGTCGCACGTGATGTGGCTGCCGGAGGGCACCAGCTGTGAGGGGGCGGCCGGGGAGACCGTCGGGGCGACGGCGGACGTGGCGGAGGACGCCGCCTGGGCCGAACCGGAGGCGAAGACGGAGGCCAGCACCAGGGTCATGGTGCCGACCACGCCGGGAAGGCATCGCGGAAGACGCATGGGTCGGTTGCTCCTGTGGGTGTCGAGCGGCGGATACGAGCACGGGTGGCCGCAGGTCGTGACGACCGACGGGAGCGCGTGCGCACAGCAACGTAGAGGGCCGCCGGCCCCGACGGTCCCTGACAGATGTCAGGGACCGCGCCTAGTCCGTCGGAAGCGCACGGATCGGACCGGCTCGATAGCATGGAACGCATGGCCATCAAACTTGAGAACGTCGGCATCGCCGTACGCGACCTCGAAGCAGCGATCGCCTTTTTCACCGACCTCGGCCTCACGGTCCTCGGCCGTGACACGGTCAGTGGCGAGTGGACCGACACCGCCGTCGGCCTTGACGGCAATCACGCCAACATCGCGATGCTCCAGACGCCGGACGGTCAGGGCCGCCTCGAGCTCTTCGAGTACATCCACCCCGAGGCGATCGAGACGCAGCCCACGCTGCCCAACGAGATCGGCATGCATCGCGTCGCCTTCTCGGTCGACGACATCGACGAAGCGCTTGAGACAGCCTCAAAGCACGGCTGCCTTCCGCTTCGCGGTGTGGCGACCTATGAGGACATCTACAAGCTCACGTACGTCCGCGGTCCCAGCGGCATCCTTGTGATGTTCGCCGAGGAGCTGAAGAAGCACTGACGCCTGGGAGCCACACACTTCCCATTGAAGTGATGTGTGTCACGCCGGAATTGCGCTCGATGGCATCGATTGACTGATTACCGAAGGTAATAACTGTGCTCTTTTGAAGCCCAATCGGGAGCTTGTCGCCGCGAGTGGCCAATTCGACTGCTGCTTGGGGCCGGTGATCGCGATTGCGGAGGGGCGCGTCCTGGCTGGTCGCGGGTGGGTACCGGCGTAGCTGGAGGCGTGTGAACGGCGGTCCCTCGCCTTCCCGGGGCTCACTGCGTCAACACCCGTCCGTGGTCCGGGTGTTGATTGCCGGGTGTGGCGGGCGATCCTCATAATTGCCGGGCTCGCCAGGGCCGAGGCGAGCCGCACCGCGCATCCGGACTCGTAACGGGGCGCCGCTTTTCGCTGCAGAATCCCGGATCACCGAATGAGGCCACGTATGAGCAAGCACCGTCAGAAATCGAAGCGCCGGAAAATAGCCGGTGCGGCAGTCGCCGTCGTGGTCGTGGGCGCTGTGGGTGTCCCTTCGGTCGCCCAGGCGAGTGGTGGCGGGCTGGGAGGCTGGCGTGTCGTCTCGTTCCCCTGGTGGGGATGGGGCACGTCGGATCCGGTCGCCGATCCGACGCCCACGGCGTCACCGGTCGCGTCCGCGACCGCCTCGGGCACCTCTGCCACGTCCGCTCCGTCCGCCGCCCCGAGCGCCTCCGCCTCCAGCGCCGCCCCGAGCGCGTCGCCTTCGGCATCCAGCAGCCCGTCCGCCACGCCTACCGGTGGCACGCCCGCCGAGTCCCCCTCGCCTTCCGCCTCTCCGAAGGCGACAGGCTCCAGCAGCACCCCCAGCGCCTCCGCCGGGAGCGCCGATCCCGGACCCACCGATCGCGTGCTGGTCCTCGTCAACGCCGAGCGCGAAAAGGACGGTTGCGCGCCGCTGACCGAGAACGCCAAGCTCACCAAGGCCGCTCAGGACCACAGCCAGGACATGGCCGATCACCAGAACATGTCCCACACCGGTTCCGACGGTTCGTCCATGAGCGACCGGCTCTCCCGCGTCGGGTACCAGTTCAGGTCGGCGGGCGAGAACGTCGCCTACGGATACAACACTCCCGAGAGTGTCATGGACGGCTGGATGAACAGCTCCGGCCACCGGGCCAACATCCTCAACTGCGGCTTCAAGGAGATCGGCGTCGGCCTGGCCCAGCCGGGCCACTACTGGACCCAGGACTTCGGCTCGGCCGCGTAGCCGCAAGCGGCATCGGCGAGCACGCCCCTCCGGCCCGGAGTCCAGCACTTCTGGCCGGAGGGTGAGCGTCGGAGCCCCGTCGCCCCCGAGTCCAGTGCGCCGCCCGTCCTCGCGTCGCCGGAAGCCGCCCCGCGTGACCGTACCGCGGTGGGATCGGCTGGACCTGCGCACTGGGCACAGCCGTCAGAACCCCCGTCGGGTGCCTTGACCCCCGCCCGGCGCTGCATGATGCTGTGTTGCGACACATGAGATGCGTGCCGTAATGAGCAACGTCTGTTTCAGGTCTCGACCAGCCGAGGAGTGGCCATGACGCACCAGGTGCGTGCTGTCGTCGCGCGGGGCAAGGGTGCCCCCGTCAGCCTGGAGACGATCATCGTGCCCGACCCGGGGCCGGGTGAGGCGCTGGTGAAGGTCGAGGCCTGCGGGGTCTGCCACACCGATCTGCACTATCGCGAGGGCGGCATCAACGACGACTTCCCCTTCCTGCTGGGCCATGAGGCGGCGGGCGTGGTGGAGGCGGTCGGGGAGGGTGTCACCGATGTCGCTCCCGGCGACTTCGTCATCCTCAACTGGCGTGCGGTGTGCGGGCAGTGCCGGGCGTGTCTGCGCGGTCGGCCGTGGTACTGCTTCGACACCCACAACGCGAAGCAGAAGATGACCTTGCTCGACGGCACCGAACTGTCACCGGCGCTGGGCATCGGCGCGTTCGCGGAGAAGACGCTGGTCGCGGCGGGGCAGTGCACGAAGGTCGACCCCTCCGCGTCGGCGGCCGCCGTGGGGCTGCTGGGGTGCGGGGTGATGGCCGGCCTCGGCGCCGCCATCAACACCGGCAACGTCGGACGCGGTGACACGGTCGCGGTCATCGGCTGCGGTGGCGTCGGGGACGCGGCGGTCGTGGGGTCCGACCTCGCGGGCGCGGCGCGGATCATCGCCGTCGACATCGACGACGACAAGCTCGCGACCGCCAAGAAGCTGGGCGCGACCCACACCGTCAACTCACGGAACGCCGACGCGGTCGAGGCGATCCGCGAGCTGACCGGCGGCTTCGGTGCCGACGTCGTCATCGAGGCGGTCGGCCGCCCGGAGACGTACAAGCAGGCCTTCTACGCCCGCGACCTCGCCGGCACGGTCGTCCTCGTCGGGGTGCCGACCCCGGAGATGAAGCTCGAACTCCCCCTCCTCGACGTCTTCGGCCGCGGCGGTTCGCTGAAGTCCTCCTGGTACGGCGACTGCCTGCCCTCCCGCGACTTCCCGATGCTCGTCGACCTCTATCTTCAGGGCCGCCTGAACCTGGACGCCTTCGTCACCGAGACCATCGCCCTCGACGAGGTCGAGAAGGCCTTCGAGCGCATGCACGGCGGCGACGTCCTGCGCTCGGTGGTGGTGTTCTGATGGCCGCCCGCATCGAACACCTCGTCACCTCGGGGACGTTCTCGCTGGACGGCGGCACCTGGGACGTCGACAACAACGTGTGGATCGTCGGGGACGACGAAGAGGTGATCGTCATCGACGCCGCGCACGACGCCGAGGCCATCGCCGCGGCCGTCGGCGGGCGCACCCTGCGGGCGATCGTATGCACCCATGCCCACAACGACCACATCGACGCGGCGCCCGCCCTCGCGGCGCGCACCGGCGCTCCCATCCTGCTCCACCCGGACGACCTGCCGCTGTGGAAGCAGACCCACCCCGACCGCTCGCCCGACGGGGAACTCGCCGACGGCTGGGTGCTCGCGGTGGCGGGTGTCGAACTGACCGTGCTGCACACCCCGGGGCACGCCCCGGGGGCGGTCTGCCTCCACGCGCCCGCCCTGACGGCGCTGTTCAGCGGCGACACCCTGTTCGCCGGCGGACCGGGGGCGACGGGACGGTCGTACAGCCATTTTCCGACCATCGTCGACTCGATCCGGGACCGGCTGCTCACGCTCCCCGGCGAGACCGTCGTCCACACCGGACACGGGGACACGACCACCGTCGGCGCCGAGGCTCCGCACCTTCAGGAGTGGATCGACCGCGGTTTCTGACCGCCCCGCAGAGGCCTTCGCGCAGCGCCCGTACCGCTTGTTTCCGCGGGCGGTTCGGGCGCTGCGGGCTGCCCGGAGGCCGGTCCGCAGGCCCGTTCGAACCAGGTCTTTTGATGCCTTGACAACGGTTCGGAGCGGCCCGCAGACTGGCGTTGCGTCAATCGCAATCCGTTTCGCTATACGCACCGAGGTGTCATGATGATTCCCGCGTGCCGTCTCGCGGATCTCCCGCGAGGTGAGGCCCACCGGCTCGACACAGATCCGCCGGTCTCGGTGTTCCACACCGACGACGGCGAGCTCTTCGCCATCGACGACACCTGCACCCACCAGGACGCCTCGCTCGCCGACGGCTGGCTGGAGGGCTGCGAGGTGGAATGCCCGCTGCACGCCTCGAAGTTCGACCTGAGGACCGGCGCGGTCGACGCCCCGCCGGCCAAGCTGCCGGTCCGGACGCACGAGGTCGTCGTCGAGGACGGCATGATCTACGTCCGGCTGTCAACGGACGCGCCCAACCTGCCGCCCTGCATCTCGGCGCGGCTCGCCGGGGGTCCCGCGTGAGGACCGTCGCCGTGGTCGGCGCCTCGCTGGCCGGCCTGTCGGCGGCGCGCTCACTGCGCAGACAGGGCTACGACGGGCGGCTCGTCGTCATCGGGGACGAGCTCCACCGGCCCTACGACCGGCCCCCGCTCTCCAAGGAGTTCCTGGCCGGCACCCTCGGAGAGACCGAACTCTCCCTGGAGGCCGGTGACGAGGACCTGGGGGCGGAATGGCTGCTCGGCACCCGCGCCACCGGGCTCGACCGCACCGACCGGGCGGTCCGGCTCGCCGACGGACGCGAGGTGCGTGCCGACGGCATCGTCATCGCGACCGGCGCCGCGGCCCGCACCCTCCCCGGCTCCCAGGGCCTGGCGGGAGTGCACACGCTGCGCACCCTGGACGACGCCCGCGCCCTGCGGGACGAACTGGCCCGCGGCGGACGGCTGGTGGTGATCGGCGGCGGCTTCATCGGCGCCGAGGTCGCCTCCACGGCGTACGCCCTCGGCCTGGACGTGACGGTCGTCGAGGTGGCCCCGACCCCGCTCGCCGCGCCGCTCGGCGCGACCATGGGCGCCGTCGTCTCCGCCCTCCACACCGACCATGGCGTACGGCTGCTGTGCGGCGTGGGGGTCAAGGGGCTGAGCGGGGAGAGCCGGGTGGACGCCGTCCTGCTCGAGGACGGCCGCAGCGTCCCGGCCGACATCGTCGTCGTCGGCGTGGGAGCGAGCCCGTGCGTCGAATGGCTGGCGGGATCCGGTGTCGAGCTGGACAACGGCGTCAAGTGCGGCGCCGACGGCCGCACCAGCCTGGCCGGGGTGGTCGCGGTCGGTGACTGCGCCAACTGGTACGACCCGCGCGCCGGCTTCCACCGCCGGGTCGAGCACTGGACCGGCGCCCGGGAACGTCCCGACGCCGCGATCGCCACGCTGCTGGCGGGCGGCGCGGTGGAACCGGGCGTGCCCCGGCCGCCGTACTTCTGGTCCGACCAGTACGGCGTGAAGATCCAGTTCGTCGGGCACGCGGCGGGCGCCGACAGCGTGACCGTCGAGGCGGGCAGCACGGACGACCGTGACGTGCTGGCCGTGTACCGGCGCGCCGGAGACCCGGTCGCCGTGCTCGGCATGAACCAGCCGCGGCTGTTCACGCGCTGGCGCAAGCAGCTCGCCGCCGCGGGCTCTTGACACCGCCCCTGAGGCATCCCATGCTGCGGTTGCATATGGCACGCAGCGTTGCTCCATACACAACACCGTCCGGAGTCGCTCTTCCCGGCGCGTGAATGCCCCCTCCATGACGTTTCCCGAGGAGTGCCCAGTGACCTCGACCGGTCTGCCGGACAGCCTGATCGCCACCCTCCCCGGCTCCTCCTACACGGATCCGCAGATCTTCGCGCAGGAGCAGGAGCGCATATTCGAGACCATGTGGTTCTGCGTCGCGCGCGCCTCCGAACTGGCCAAGCCCGGCGCCTTCCGCACCGTCGACGTGGGGCGCGAGAGCATCCTCGTCACCCGGGCGCGTGACCACTCGATCCGCGCCTACTTCAACGTCTGCCGGCACCGTGGCGCCAAGCTCTGCACGGAGGAGACCGGCGAGGTCAAGCGGGCCTTCCAGTGTCCGTACCACGCCTGGACCTACGGGCTCGACGGCAAGCTCGTCGCGGCGCCCAACCTCACCAAGATGCCCGACGTCGGCCGCACCGAGTACGGCCTGGTGAGCGTGGCCGTGCGTGAATGGCTGGGCTATGTGTGGGTGTGCCTCGCGGAGAACCCGCCGTCGTTCGAGGAGGACGTCATGGGCGCGGTCGTCGAGCGGCTGGGCGACGTGGAGTCGATCGAGCGCTACGACATCGACCATCTCTCGGTCGGCAGGCGCATCGTCTACGACGTGAAGTCGAACTGGAAGCTCATCATCGAGAACTTCATGGAGTGCTATCACTGCGCGACCATCCACCCCGAACTCACCGAGGTGCTCCCGGAGTTCGCGGACGGCTACGCGGCGCAGTACTACGTGGGCCACGGCGCGGAGTTCGGCGAGGAGGTCCAGGGCTTCACCGTCGACGGCTCCGAGGGGCTCGACCGTATTCCGGGGGTGGCGGAGGACCAGGACCGCCGCTACTACGCGATCACCGTCAAGCCGCAGGTGTTCATCAACCTCGTCCCCGACCACGTGATCTTCCACCGGATGTACCCGGTGTCCGTCGACCGCACGATCGTCGAGTGCGACTGGCTCTACCTCCCGCACGTCGTCGAGAGCGGCAAGGACGTGAGCCGGTCCGTGGAGCTCTTCGACCGGGTCAACCGGCAGGACTTCGACGCGTGCGAGCGCACCCAGCCCGGGATGAGTTCCCGGATGTACGCCAAGGGAGGCGTACTGGTCCCCAGTGAGCACCACATCGGTGCCTTCCACGACTGGGTGAACGAGCGGCTGGGCACCCCCCTGGGGTGACTCAGCCCAGGTAACCCATCCGGTGGCTGATCTCCTGGGCGCCCTTGAGGAGCACCGGGGAGAGCTCGTGCAGCCGGTCCTCGGTGAAGCGGTACGCGGGGCCGGAGGCGCTGAGCGCGGCGATGACCTCGCCGTCGCGGTTGCGGACCGGGGCGGCCATGGCGTGCAGGCCGAGCTCCAGCTCCTCGAGGGTGAAGGCGTAGCCGCGCTCCCGGGCGTCGGCCAGGTTCTTCTCGAGCTTCGTCTTCGCGGTGATGGTCCGCGCGGTGACCTTCTTCATGCCGGTCTCGGCCAGCAGCGTCGCGCGCTCCTTGGACGGCAGATGGGCCAGCAGGATCTTGCCGCTGGACGTGGCGTGCAGCGGGGTCAGCTGGCCGACCCAGTTGTGCGCGGTGACGGCCCCCGGACCGCGCACCTGGTACAGGTTGATCGCGTAGTGCTCCTGCATGACCGCGATGTTGACGGTCTCGCCGATCTCCTCCGCGAGGCGCTCGCAGACCGGGCGGCCCTGCTGGGTGATGTCGATACGGCCGGTGACCGCACCGGCGAGGCGCACGATGCCGAAGCCGAGACGGTACTTGCCACGCTCGCCCGCCTGCTCCACCAGACCGCGCGCCTCCAGGGCGCCGAGCAGGCGGAACGCGGTGGACTTGTGGACGTCGATCTCGCCCGCCACCTCACTGACGCCCGCCTCGCCACGCTGAGCGAGGATCTCCAGGACGCTGATCGCGCGGTCCACGGACTGCACGCCGCCGGCTTGTGAATTCGAGGTTTCTGTGTCAGTGCTGTAGTTGCTCACAGTGAAACTATACGCGTAGTAAACAACGCGACTGCAAGTAACGGCGTCGAAACACAACCCTCGAAGTTGCGTCGTTCGCAACCTGGTGCGTATAACGCTACGGCGCTAGCATGCCTCGCATATCTACGGCGCGAGCGAGACGAGGCACCATGGCTCCCCTGCAATACGACTTCGTCATCGTCGGCGGCGGATCGGCCGGCAGCGCACTGGCGAACAGGCTCTCCGCGGACCCGGCGAACCGGGTACTGGTCCTGGAGGCCGGTCGGTCCGACTACCCGTGGGACGTCTTCATCCAGATGCCCGCGGCGCTGACCTACCCCATCGGCAGCCGGTTCTACGACTGGAAGTACGAGTCCGAGCCCGAGCCCCACATGGGCGGCCGCCGGATCTACCACGCCCGCGGCAAGGTGCTCGGCGGCTCCAGCAGCATCAACGGCATGATCTTCCAGCGCGGCAACCCCATGGACTACGAACGCTGGGCGGCCGACCCCGGCATGGAGACCTGGGACTACGCGCACTGTCTGCCGTACTTCAAGCGCATGGAGAACTGTCTCGCCGCCGACCCGGACGACGAGTTCCGCGGCCACGACGGCCCCCTCGTCCTCGAACGCGGCCCCGCCACCAACCCCCTGTTCACCGCCTTCCAGAAGGCCACCGAAGAAGCCGGCTACGCCCCCACGGACGACGTCAACGGCTACCGGCAGGAAGGCTTCGCCAAGTTCGACCGCAACGTCCACCGCGGTCGCCGGCTCTCGGCCTCCAAGGCGTACCTCAAGCCCGTACGCAAGCGCCCCAACCTCACGGTCAAGACCCGCGCCCTCGTCACCCGCGTCCTCTTCGAGGGCAAGAAGGCCGTCGGAGTCGAGTACCAGCGCGGCAAGAAGGGCGCCCTCCAGCAGGTCCGCGCCAAGGAAGTCATCCTGTGCGGCGGCGCCATCAACTCCCCGCAGCTGCTCCAGCTCTCCGGTGTCGGCAACGCCGAGGAACTGAGCGCCCTCGGGATCGACGTCGTGCACGACCTCCCGGGCGTCGGCGAGAACATGCAGGACCACCTGGAGGTGTACATCCAGTACGCCTGCAAGCAGCCCGTCTCCATGCAGCCCTACCTGGCGAAGTGGCGCGCCCCCTTCATCGGGCTCCAGTGGCTCTTCCGCAAGGGCCCGGCCGCCACCAACCACTTCGAGGCCGGCGGCTTCGCGCGCAGCAACGAGGACGTGGACTACCCCAACCTGATGTTCCACTTCCTGCCGATCGCGGTCCGCTACGACGGCTCCGTGCCGGCCGGCGGCCACGGCTATCAGGTGCACGTCGGGCCCATGTACTCCGACGCCATCGGTTCGGTGAAGATCAAGAGCAAGGACCCGCGCGAGCACCCGGCCCTGCGCTTCAACTACCTCTCCACCGAGCAGGACCGCCGTGAGTGGGTCGAGGCGATCCGCGTGGCCCGCAAGCTGCTCAACCAGCCCGCGCTCGCCCCCTTCAACGACGGGGAGGTCTCACCCGGACCGTCGGTGGAGACCGACGAGGAGATCCTCGACTGGGTCGCCAAGGACGGCGAGACCGCCCTGCACCCGTCCTGCACCTGCAAGATGGGCCCCGCCACCGACGAGATGGCCGTCGTCGACCCCACCAGCATGCGCGTGCACGGCGTGGAGGGCCTCAGGGTCGTCGACGCCTCCGTGATGCCGTACGTCACCAACGGCAACATCTACGCCCCGGTGATGATGGTCGCCGAGAAGGCCGCCGACCTGATCCTCGGCAAGGAGCCGCTCGCGCCCTCGAAGGCCGCGTTCTACCGCCACCGCGACGCCCAGAAGCAGGCGGGGTAGACCTTGGCCGCCACAGGGCTACGGACACTGCTGGACAGCGTCCGCTACGAGGTGCTGCCCGCGAAGTCGACCGAGGACAAGGTCCTCGCCCATGTCCCGCGCGACGTCGTCGTCACCGTGACGGCGTCGCCCGTCAAGGGCCTGGAACCGACGCTCGACCTGACCGAGCGGCTCGCGGCGCACGGCTACCGCGTGGTCCCGCACGTGCCCGCGCGGCTGCTGCGCGACGAGGTGCACCTCAAAGAGGTCACCGACCGGCTGCGCGAGTCCGGGGTGGGCGACGTCTTCGTCCCGGCGGGGGACGCCGATCCGCCCGCCGGCGCCTACGAGGGCGCGCTGCCGGTGCTGCGCGCACTGAGCGAGCTGGGCGGCCCGTTCCCGCGGGTCGGCGTCACCGGCTATCCCGAGAGCCATCCCCTCATCCACGACGACATCACCATCCAGTCGATGTGGGACAAGCGCGAGCACGCCACGTACATCGTGAGCAACCTCTGCTTCGATCCGCGGGTCCTGGGGGAGTGGATCGCCCGGCTGCGACGCCGGGACGTCACCCTGCCCGTGCACGTGGGCGTCGCCGGGCCCGTGCAGCGGGCCAAGCTGCTGGCCATGGCGACGAAGATCGGGGTGGGGGAGTCGACGCGCTTCCTGACGAAGCACGCCTCGTGGTTCGTGCGGTTCGCGACGCCCGGAGGGTACGCGCCCGAACGGCTGCTGACCCGTGCCGAGAAGGACCTCACCGCGCCTTCGGCGGGGGTGGCGGGGCTGCACCTGTTCACGTTCAACCAGATCGCCGAGACGGAGCGGTGGCGTCGTGCGCTGCTGGAGCGGCTGGGCGGCTGAGCGATTCGTATACGAAGGGGGCGGGGCCGGAATCCGGCCCCGCCCCCCCTGTCGCCGCTGCTCAGCGGAAGACCACCGTGCGGTTGTCGTCCACCATCACCCGGCTCTCGCTGTGCCACTTCACCGCGTGCGCGAGGACCTGTGCCTCCACGTCGCGTCCGACCGTGACCAGGTCGCCGGGATCGAGGGAGTGGTCGACCCGGATCACGTCCTGCTCGATGATCTGGCCCTCGTCGAGATCCGGGGTCACATAGTGCGCCGTCGCGCCGACCAGCTTCACCCCGCGCTCGTAGGCCTGCTCGTAGGGTCTGGCCCCCTTGAAACTGGGGAGGAAGGAGTGGTGGATGTTGATGGCGCGACCTTCGAGCTGCTTGCACAGGTCGTCGGAGAGGATCTGCATGTACCGGGCCAGCACGACCAGGTCGATGTCCAGGTCGCGCACCAGCTCCAGCAGGCGCGCCTCGGCCTGGTCCTTGGTGTCCCGGGTCACCGGGATGTGGTGGAAGGGGATGCCGTAGGTCTGCGCGAGCCCCTCGAAGTCCCGGTGGTTGGAGACGATCGCGGGGATCTCGATGTTGAGGGCGCCGGTGCGCTTGCGGAACAGCAGGTCGTTCAGGCAGTGCCCGAACTTGGACACCATGATCAGCGTCCGGGTCGGCGTCGACGCGTCGCTCAGGGTCCAGGTGATCCCGTAGGCCTGGGCGACCGGACCGAACCGGTAACGCAGATGTTCCAGACCGGCGTTCGGATCGGAAACGTCGAAGTGGACCCTCATGAAGAACCGGCCCTGAAGTCGATCGTCGAACTGCTGGCTTTCCAGGATGTTTCCGGAGTTCCTGACGAGAAAGCCGCTCACGGCATGGACCAGTCCGGCGCTGTCCGGACACGAGAGGGTGAGGACGTACTCACGGCCTGGTTGGGGGCGAGGGGACATGTGCGGCCTCCGTTGGTGCGTATTGCACAACAAGGTGAGCGATACGCAACATGGTCGGCTCGGCGTGGCCCGTGGTCAAGGGTGGTCGGACAAGTGGTCTCAAGGTGAAAACGTCATCGGCGAACCCCTTGACGTCTGTCCGGACATTCGCCACTGTGTTCCACCACAAGCAATTGGGTGCATGATGCGCAACGAATTTCAGCTGAAAGGCTCGGCGCGTGGCAGACCTGTATGTGGCCGGCGAATGGCGGGATCCGGTGTCCGGCGGGCACCGGGAGATCCGATGTCCCGCTGACGGCTCCCTCGCGGCGACCGTCTCGGAAGGGACCCGTCCCGACACCGAAGCGGCGATCGCCGCCGCCCGCCACGCCTTCGACGAAGGCCCCTGGCCGCACACCCCCGAACGCGAGCGCGGCGCCCTGCTGCTGCGCACCGCCGACATCCTCGAGCGCGACGCCAAGGAGTTCGCCCGCGCCGAGTCGCTGGACACCGGCAAGCGGCTGGTGGAGAGCGAGTACGACATCGCCGACGTCGTCTCCTGCTTCCGCTACTACGGCGGACTCGGCGGCACCGACGCCGGCCGCACGATCGACACCGGCCGAGACGACGCCGTCAGCCGCGTCGTGTACGAGCCCGTCGGCGTGTGCGGACTGATCACCCCCTGGAACTACCCGCTGCTGCAAGCCAGTTGGAAGGTCGCCCCGGCCCTGCTCGCCGGCAACACGATCGTCCTCAAGCCCAGCGAGCTCACCCCCTCCACCTCCATCCTGCTGATGAAGGCGCTTGAGGAGGCCGGACTCCCGGCGGGCGCCGCCAACCTCGTCCTGGGCGCCGGCCCCGAGGTGGGCGCACCCCTCTCCGAGCACCCGGACGTCGACATGGTCTCCTTCACCGGAGGCCTGGAGACCGGCAAGCGCATCATGGCGACCGCCGCGGCGGGCGTGAAGAAGGTGGCCCTGGAACTCGGCGGCAAGAACCCCAACGTGGTCTTCGCCGACGCCGACTTCGAGACGGCCGTGGACATGGCCCTCACGGCCGTCTTCCTGCACTCCGGGCAGGTCTGCTCGGCCGGCGCCCGGCTGATCGTCGAGGACTCCCTGCACGACGCCTTCGTCGACGAGGTCGTCCGCCGCGCCCGGCTGATCCGCCTCGGCGGACCCTTCGACCCCGACGCGGAGACCGGCGCGCTGATCTCCGCACAGCACCTGGAGAAGGTCGAGGCGTATGTCGCCGCGGGCCTCGCCGAGGGCGCCGTACTGCGCTGCGGCGGTGCGCGCCCCGACGATCCGGCCCTCGCGGGCGGCCACTACTACCCGCCGACCGTGCTCGACGAGTGCCGCCAGGACATGCGGGTGGTGCACGAGGAGTCCTTCGGGCCCGTGCTCACCGTGGAGCGGTTCACCGACGAGGACGACGCCGTACGCATCGCCAACGACACCGAGTACGGACTCGCCGGAGCCGTGTGGACGCAGGACGCGGGCAAGGCCCAGCGGGTCGCCCGGCGGCTGCGCCACGGCACGGTGTGGATCAACGACTACCACCCCTATGTGCCGCAAGCGGAATGGGGTGGCTTCGGACACTCGGGCGTGGGCCGGGAGCTGGGACCGACCGGCCTGAACGAGTACCGAGAGCCCAAGCACATCTGGCAGAACATCCAACCCCGGCCGCAGCGCTGGTTCAGCGGCTGAACGCCGAAAGAAGGTCGAACGTGACCACACAGACCGAGGTGCCACAGCGGCGCGGCACGCCCCAGGACTCGACCCCGGTCATATCCGTGCGCCGGCTGTGGAAGGTGTTCGGGCCGAAGGCGGACCAGGTCCCGGACTCCGAGGAGCTGTGCGGCCTGACCCGCCGTGAACTCATGGACCGCACCGGGTGCACCGCCGCCGTGCGAGACGTCCACTTCGACGTCTCGCCCGGTGAGGTGTTCGTCGTCATGGGGCTGTCGGGCTCCGGCAAGTCCACGCTGGTGCGATGTCTCACCCGGCTGATCGAACCCACCGCCGGTGAGGTCGTCTTCGAGGGCGAGGACATCCGCAAAGCCGACGACAAGCGGCTGCGTGATCTGCGGCGCCGCAAGTTCTCCATGGTCTTCCAGCACTTCGGTCTGCTGCCTCACCGTCGCGTCGTCGACAACGTGTCATTCGGCCTGGAGATCCGGGGCATGAGCCGGGCCGAGCGGACCAGGCGGGCCCTGGAGGTCGTCGAACTCGTCGGACTGTCGGGCTACGAGAACTCCTACCCCGACCAGCTCTCCGGCGGCATGCAGCAACGCGTGGGCCTGGCACGGGCGTTGGCGGGCGACCCCGATGTGCTCTTCTTCGACGAGCCGTTCTCCGCGCTCGACCCGCTGATCCGCCGTGACATGCAGAACGAGGTCATCCGGCTGCACCACGAGGTCGGCAAGACCATGGTGTTCATCACCCACGACCTCTCCGAGGCCCTCAAGCTGGGCGACCGCATCCTCATCATGCGCGACGGCAAGATGGTCCAGTGCGGCACCGGCGACGAACTCGTCGGCGCCCCCGCCGACGACTACGTCCGCGAGTTCGTCAAGGACGTGCCCCGCGGCGACGTGCTCACCCTGCGCTGGATCATGCGCCCGCCGGCGGACGGCGACGAACTGGACGGTCCCGAACTGGGCCCGGACGTCGTGGTCAAGGAGGCCACCCGGGCGGTGCTCGCGGCCGACAAGCCGGTCAAGGTCGTCGAGAACGGCAAGCTGCTCGGCATCGTCGGCGACGAGGAGATCCTCGCGGTGGTCGCCGGGCAGGAAGGCGGCGCGCAATGACCGTCGTCATGGAGAAACCGGAGAAGACGGGGACGGCGCAGGCGCCTGCTCCGGTCAAACAGGTCCGCAAGATCAGCCGGTCCATGGTGATCGCCGCGATCCTCGTCGTCTGGCTGCTGCTCTTCGCCGTCCTGCGCGGCAAGCAGACCCTCACCCTGGCGGCGGCCGACCTGACCGATCTGCACCGGTGGTTCAACGACGTCAACGACTCGATCGGCGCGAACCGCAACTCCAACCCGCTCTTCCTGTACTTCTTCAACGAGATCCGCCTGGTCATCGACTCCGTGGTGACCTTCGTACAGGAGCTGATCTCCCAGCCGTCCGGCGACCGGCCCGTCCCGCAGATCGGCTGGCTCGGCGTGGTCGGCATCGTGGGCTTCGGCTCCTGGGCCGTCGGCAACTGGCGGGTCGCGCTGCTCGCGGTGGCCGGCTTCACCTTCCTGGGGCTGCAGGGCCTGTGGCAGGAGAGCATGGACACCCTGGCGCTGACCGTCTCCGCGGTCT
Source organism: Streptomyces sp. NPDC001536 (assembly GCF_042894505.1). Classification (NCBI taxonomy): domain Bacteria; kingdom Bacillati; phylum Actinomycetota; class Actinomycetes; order Kitasatosporales; family Streptomycetaceae; genus Streptomyces; species Streptomyces sp. NPDC001536. The sequence continues at coordinate 15,856 of NZ_JBIAVQ010000016.1, read as the reverse complement.
GTGTGGCGCTGCTGTTCGCGATCCCGCTGGGCGTGTGGGCGGGGCTGTCCGACCGGTTCAACCGGATCCTGACGCCCTTCCTGGACTTCATGCAGACGATGCCGACCTTCGTCTACCTGGCCCCGCTGACCCTGTTCTTCCTCATCGGCCCGGCCTCCGCCACCATCGCCACGCTGATCTACGCGGCACCACCCGCGATCCGCATCACCGCGCACGCCATCCGCTCCGTGCCGCACACCACGGTCGAGGCGGCCGACTCGCTCGGCGCCACCCGACGGCAGTCCCTGACGAAGGTGCTGCTGCCGATGTCCAAGCGGACCGTGGTGATGGGCGTGAACCAGACCATCATGGCCGCCCTGGCCATGGTGACCATCGCCGCCCTGATCGACGCCCCCGGCCTCGGCAAGACCGTCCTTCAGGCACTCCAGTCGCTGGACGTCGGCACCGCCTTCAACGCCGGCCTGGCCATCGTCGTCCTGGCGATCGTGCTGGACCGCGTCACCACCGCGGCCAGCACCCGCGAGGAGGAGGCGCGGCGCTCGAAGAACCGCTTCCTGGCCTGGCGGCGCCCGCTGCTGGGCGTGGGCGCGGTGGTCACGGCGGTCCTGATCTACCTCTCGCACACCTACCTGTGGGCGGCGGAGTTCCCCGGCGAGGGCGGCACGGGCACCGCCATCCGCAACGGGGCCGACAACGTGACCACCTGGGCGCAGGACAACCTGTCGGGTCTGACCAACGCGTTCCGTGACGCCATCACCAACGGACTGCTCAACCCGTTCCAGTCGCTGCTCACCGACTCCCCGTGGTGGCTCGTCGGGGCCGCCCTGATCGGGATCGGCGTCGTCCTCGGCGGCCCGCGCGCAGGCATCACCACGGCGGTGTGCGTGGGCCTGCTCGTCGCCACCGGCGTGTGGTCGGACAGCATGACGACCCTGGCGTCGACCGCCGTCGCCACGGTGCTGGTGATGCTGCTCGGCATCTGCTTCGGCGTCTGGATGGGACGCAGCGCTCTCGTGGACCGGCTGCTGCGGCCCACGCTGGACGCGGCGCAGGTCATGCCGCCGTTCGTCTATCTCGTGCCGTTCCTCGCGCTGTTCGGCGCGACCCGCTTCACCGCGATCGTCGCTGCCGTCGTCTACGCGGCCCCCGTCGCCATGAAGATCATCGCGGACGGGGTGCGGAACGTTCCCGCCACCACCGTGGAGGCGGCCACCTCCGCCGGGTGCAACACCTGGCAGATCATCACCAAGGTCCAGCTGCCGATGGCACGCAGCGCCCTGACCCTCGCGACCAACCAGGGCCTGATCTACGTGCTGTCGATGGTCGTGGTCGGCGGACTGGTGGGTGCGGGCGCCCTCGGCTACGACGTCGTGGCCGGATTCTCGCAGGGGCAGCTGTACGGGAAGGGGCTCGCCGCAGGGCTCGCCATCGTCCTTCTCGGCGTCATGTTCGACCGGATCACTCAGGCAGCGGCTCGCCGCACCACCGCATAAGGAGCACCTCACCATGGCAAGACACTGGAGGGCCGGCGCAGCCGGCGTGGCCGTACTCGGCCTCACCCTCACGGCCTGCGGCGGCGCGAAGGTCGGCGACGACTCCGCGGCGGCCGGCGAGTCCGGCAAGTGCGGCACCTTCAACCTCGCGGTCAACCCGTGGGTCGGCTACGAGGCGGACGCGGCCGTGCTCGCCTACGTCGCGGAGACCGACCTCGGCTGCAAGGTCAACTCCAAGGACCTGAAGGAGGAGATCGCCTGGCAGGGCTTCGGGACGGGCGAGGTCGACGCCGTCGTGGAGAACTGGGGCCATCCCGACCTGAAGAAGAAGTACATCACCGACCAGAAGACCGCCGTGGAGGCCGGTTCGACCGGCAACAAGGGCGTCATCGGCTGGTACGTGCCGCCGTGGCTGGCCAAGGCGCACCCCGACATCCTCGACTACAAGAACCTCAACAAGTACGCCGCGAAGTTCAAGACGTCCGAGTCGGGCGGCAAGGGCCAGCTCCTCGACGGCGACCCGTCGTTCGTCACCAACGACGAGGCTCTGGTGAAGAACCTGAAGCTGGACTTCAAGGTGGTGTACGCGGGTAGTGAGACCGCGCTCATCCAGGCCTTCCGCAAGGCGGAGAAGAACAAGGAATGGGTGATCGGCTACTTCTACGAGCCGCAGTGGTTCCTGTCTGAGGTGCCGCTGAAGAAGGTCGCGCTGCCCGCGTACAAGGACGGCTGCGACGCCGACCCGGAGAAGGTCGCCTGCGACTACCCCGTGTACGACCTCGACAAGATCGTCAGCGCGAAGTTCGCCAAGTCCGGCAGCCCCGCCTATGACCTGGTGAAGAACTTCAACTGGACCAACGACGACCAGAACCTCGTGGCGAAGTACATCGCGGTCGACAAGATGACCCCGGAGGCCGCCGCCAAGAAGTGGGTCGAGGCCAACCGCGACAAGGTGGACGCCTGGCTCAAGTAGCCCCGGCGGGCCAGGAGTCACAGACCGGTCGAACATGCCCGGTGGACGGTGCGCACCCCGCGCGCACCGTCCACCGGGCATTGCCGTGTCACGGCCTGTTTTCCGAGGTCCCGGCCCCCTTGACACCCACCTGCACGGAAGGCACATTGAGTTGCGCAACCTGAATCACGTTGCGTGGACAGCAACTCGATCGGCTCGACTGGTCAACAAGCGGAGGTGCGGCGATGGCGGGACCCCGAGTGGTCATCATCGGAGCGGGCGTCGTGGGGGCGGCACTCGCGGACGAGATCTCCGCGCGCGGCTGGACCGAGGTGACCGTGGTCGACCAGGGCCCGCTGCCCGCCACCGGGGGTTCCTCCTCGCACGCCCCGGGGCTGGTCTTCCAGACGAACTCCTCCAAGACCATGACCGAGCTGGCCCGCTACACCGTCGAGAAGTTCTGCTCCCTGGACGTGGACGGCAAGCCCTGCTTCCTCCAGGTCGGCGGTCTGGAGGTGGCGACCACCCCCGAGCGCCTGGTGGAACTGCGGCGCCGGCACGGCTGGATCACCGCCTGGGGCGTCGAGAGCAGGCTCCTGAGCGCCGACGAATGCGTCGAGCAGCACCCGTTGGTCAACCGCGACAAGGTCCTCGGCGGTCTGCTGGTCCCGACCGACGGCCTCGCCAAGGCCGTCCTCGCCGTCGAGGCACAGATCCGCCGGGCCACCGAGCGCGGTGTGACGTTCCTGGCCCGCCACGAGGTCCTGGACGTCCTCCAGAGCGACGGCCAGGTCACCGGTGTCCGCACCGACCAGGGCGATCTGGAAGCCGACATCGTGGTCTGCTGTGCGGGCATCTGGGGCCCGAAGATCGCCCGCATGGCCGGGATGAACCTCCCGCTCACCCCGCTCGCCCACCAGCTCGCCTGGACCGGACCGGTACCGGCGCTCGCGGGCCAGACCGAGGAAGCGGTCCGCCCGATCCTGCGCCACCAGGACGCCGACCTCTACTACCGCGACCGCTTCGACGGCATCGGCATCGGCTACTACGGCCACCGCCCGATGCCCATCACGGCCGACGAGATCCTCTCCGTCGACGAGGCCGACGAGATGCCGTCCGTCCTGAAGTTCACCGAGGAGGACTTCGAGCCGGCCTGGACCGAGACCCAGTCCCTCCTCCCCGCCACCAAGGACGCCAAGGTCGAGGAGGGCATCAACGGCCTCTTCTCCTTCACCACCGACAACTTCCCGCTGCTCGGCGAGTCGAGGGACGTCAAGGGCTTCTGGGTCGCCGAGGCGGTCTGGGTCACCCACTCGGCGGGCGTCGGCCGCGCGATGGCCGAGTGGCTGGTCGACGGCTTCTGCTCGTCCTTCGACCTGCACGAGTGCGACGTCAACCGCTTCGAGCCGCACCAGCTCTCCCCGGAGTACGTCCTGGCCCGCGACTGCCGGAACTTCGAAGAGGTCTACGACATCCTCCACCCCCTCCAGCCCTCGGGTGACCCGCGCCCGATCCGCAAGAGCCCCTTCTATTCCCGCCAGGAGGAGCACGGCGCCTTCTTCCTGGAGGCGAACGGCTGGGAGCGCCCCCAGTGGTACGAGGCCAACGCGGGCCTGGTGGAAGGCCGTTCCATCCCCACGCCCAACGACTGGGCCGCGCGGTACTGGTCCCCGATCGTCGGCGCCGAGGCCCAGGTCACCCGCGAGACCGTCGCGATGTACGACATGACGGCACTCAAGCGCCTGGAGGTCACCGGACCCGGGGCCGCGGACTTCCTGGAGGGGCTGGTCACCGGCAAGGTCGCCAAGTCGGTCGGCTCGGTCACCTACACCCTGGTGCTGGACCACGACGGCGGCATCCGCAGCGACATCACCGTCGCGCGCCTGGCCCGCGACCTCTTCCAGATCGGCGCCAACGGCAACCTCGACCTCGACTGGTTCACCCGCCGCCTCCCTGCCGACGGAACCGTCCAGGTCCGCGACATCACCCCCGGCACCTGCTGCATCGGCCTGTGGGGCCCGCTGGCCCGCAAGGTCCTCCAGCCCCTGACGGACGAGGACTTCTCCAACGACGGCCTGAAGTACTTCCGCGCCAAGCACGCCTACATAGGCAGCGTCCCGGTCACCGCGATGCGGCTGTCCTACGTCGGTGAACTCGGCTGGGAGCTCTACACCACCGCCGACCAGGGCCAGAAACTCTGGGACACCCTCTGGCAGGCAGCCAAGCCCCTCGGCGGGATCATCGCGGGCCGCGCCGCCTTCAACAGCCTCCGCCTGGAGAAGGGTTACCGCTCCTTCGGCACCGACATGACCTACGAGCACGACGCCTACGAGGCGGGCGTCGGCTTCGCCGTCAAGCTCGACAAGGGCGACTTCACCGGCAAGGAGGCCCTGGAGCGCCGTAAGGAAGAGGTACGGCGCAAGCTCACCTGCCTCACCATCGACGACCCGCGGTCGGTCGTCCTGGGCAAGGAGCCGGTGTACGACGGCGACCGCGCGGTCGGCTACGTCACCAGCGCCTCCTACGGCTACACGATCGGCAAGGGCATCGCCTACGCCTGGCTCCCGGCCGAACTCACCACCCCGGGCACCACCGTGCACATCGGCTACTTCGACCAGCGCGTCGAGGCCGTCGTCGCCGAGGAGCCCCTGTTCGACCCGACGATGTCTCGTCTCCGTGGCTAGCCTGAAGAAGGAGCACCGCTGGTGACCGCACAACTCCTCGACGGCAAGGCGACCGCCGCCGCCATCCGCCGTGAACTCGCCGACCGCGTCGCCAAGTTGACGGCCGGCGGCGGGCACCCGCCGGGCCTCGGCACCGTCCTCGTCGGCGACGACCCCGGCAGCCACGCCTACGTCGGCGGCAAGCACCGCGACTGCGCACAGGTGGGCATCGCCTCGATCCGCCGCGACCTGCCCGCCGACGCGTCCCAGCAGCAGGTCGAGGACGTCATCGACGAACTCAACGCCGACCCGGCCTGCACCGGCTACATCGTCCAACTCCCGCTCCCGAAGCACCTGGACGCCAACGCCGTACTGGAACGGATGGACCCCGCCAAGGACGCCGACGGCCTGCACCCCGTCAACCTCGGCCGGCTCGTCCTGGGCGTGGAGGCCCCGCTGCCCTGCACCCCGCGAGGCATCGTCGAGTTGCTCCGCCGCTACGACGTCCCGCTGGCCGGAGCCCGGGTGTGCGTGGTCGGCCGGGGCATCACGGTGGGCCGTCCGATCGGCCTCCTCCTCACCCGCCGCTCCGAGAACGCCACCGTGACCCTGTGCCACACCGGAACCAAGGGCCTGGCCTGGCACGTACGCGAGGCGGACATCGTCATCGCGGCGGCCGGCTCACCCGGACTGATCACGAAGGACATGCTGCGCCCCGGCGCCGCGGTCCTGGACGTCGGCATCACCCGCACCGACGACGGCCTGGTCGGCGACATCCACCCGGACGCGACGGAGATCGCCGGATGGATCGCCCCGATGCCCGGCGGGGTGGGCCCCATGACGAGGGCGATGCTGCTGGCCAACGTCGTCGAGGCCGCCGAGAGGAACGCGAGCACCGTATGAACCTGTCCCTTCCCGCCGACGGAGCCGTCCGATGAGCCCCCGCACCCCCGGCGCCGAACTCCCGGAGCACCCGGACTTCCTCTGGCGCAACCCCGAGCCCAAGCGCTCCTACGACGTGATCGTCGTCGGCGGTGGCGGCCACGGCCTCGCCACCGCGCACTACCTGGCGAAGAACCACGGCATCACCAATGTCGCCGTGCTGGAGAAGGGCTGGCTCGCGGGCGGCAACATGGCCCGCAACACCACGATCATCCGCTCCAACTACCTGTGGGACGAGAGCGCCGGCATCTACGAGCACGCGTTGAAGCTCTGGGAGGGGTTGGCGGAAGAGCTGGACTACCCGATCCTCTTCTCCCAGCGCGGTGTGCTGAACCTCGCCCACAGCCTCCAGGACGTCCGCGACAGCGTGCGCCGGGTGGAGGCGAACCGTCTGAACGGCGTGGACGCGGAATGGCTGGACGCGGAGGGTGTGCGCGAGGTCTGCCCGATCGTCAACATCTCGCCGGACGTGCGCTATCCGGTGCTGGGCGCGACGTACCAGCCCCGGGCGGGCATCGCCAAGCACGACCACGTGGCCTGGGGCCTGGCCCGCTCGGCGGACGCGGCAGGGATCGACATCATCCAGAACTGCGAGGTCACGGGTCTGGACGTGGTCGGCGGCCGAGTCGTCGGCGTCCAGACGAACCTGGGCCCGATAGCGGCGGGCAAGGTGGCGCTGTGCTCGGCGGGCCACACCTCGGTCCTCGCGGCCATGGCGGGCATCGAACTCCCGGTCCAGAGCCACCCGTTGCAGGCGCTGGTGTCGGAACTGCTGGAGCCGGTCCACCCCACGGTGGTGATGTCCAACGCGGTCCACGTCTACGTCAGCCAGGCCCACAAGGGCGAGCTGGTGATGGGCGCGGGCATCGACGCGTACAACTCGTACACGCAGCGAGGCGCGTTCCACATCATCGAGGAGCAGATGGCGGCGGCCCTGGAGCTCTTCCCGGTCTTCGCCCGCGCCCATGTGCTTCGCACCTGGGGCGGCATCGTGGACGTCAGCCCCGACGCCTCACCGATCATCGGCTTGTCCCCGGTGGAGAACCTCTACCTCAACTGCGGCTGGGGAACAGGCGGTTTCAAGGCGACGCCAGGCGTCGGCTGGGTCTACGCCCACACGATCGCCCACGACACCCCGCACCCCCTGAACGCCCCCTTCTCGCTCGACCGTTTCACCACCGGCGCGCTCGTCGACGAGCACGGCGCGGCCGCGGTGGCCCACTAGGACCACTGGATACTGGGAGCCGATCCATGCTGCTCATCCCCTGCCCCTGGTGCGGGCCCCGCGACGAGGCCGAATTCCACTACGGCGGCCAGGCCCACGTCCCCTACCCCGAGACCCCGTCGACCCTCACCGACGAGGAATGGGCCCGCTACCTCTTCTTCCGCGACAACACCAAGGGCCCCTTCGCCGAGCGCTGGAGCCACGCGGCGGGCTGCCGCAAGTGGTTCAACGCGGTACGGGACACATCGACGAACGAGATCCTGACGGTGTACAGGACGGGGGAGGAACGACCGGCGCCTGTCGAGCCCCGCCCAGTGCATTCAGCCCGTCCGGCGACTCTTCAGCCCGGTCCAGCTGGCCCAGCCCGTCCGGCGTTTGAGGACGAGGCCCCTTCAGGGCCGACGGGGTCCAGGGGCGGAGCCCCTGGCGGGGTCGAAGGGGCGGAGCCCCTGGGGATGGGAACGGGTAAGGGCGGCGGGGGCGAGACCAATCCCTTCCGCCACCCCACCCGCGGCCGGATCAACCGCGAAACCCCCCTCACCTTCACCTTCGACGGCACCGAATACACGGGCTACCAGGGCGACACCCTCGCCTCCGCCCTCCTCGCCAACGGCGTCATCCAGGCCGGCACCAGCATCAAGCTCGGCCGTCCCCGAGGCATCTTCTCGGCAGGCGTGGAAGAACCCAACGCGGTCATCCAGATCGAGGCCCCGTTCCCCGAGCCGATGCTCCCCGCCACCACCGTCGAGCTCTACGACGGCCTGGCAGCGACCAGCCTCCCCGGCCAGGGCCGCCTGGCCACCGACCCGGACCCCGCCCGCTACGACGCCGTACACGCCCACTGCGACCTACTGATCGTCGGCGCCGGCCCGGCCGGCCTCGCGGCAGCCGCCGCGGCAGCGAAGAGCGGCGCCCGCGTCATCCTCGCCGACGACCGCCCGGAACCCGGCGGCAGCCTCCTCGGCACCGGCGAACACCTCGACTGGGTGTCGGAGATCGCCGAACTCCTCGACACCGAACCCGAGGTCAGAGTCCTCCACCGCACCACCGTCTTCGGCTACTACGACGACAACCACCTCCTCGCCGTGGAACGCCGCACCAACCACCTCGGCGCCGCGGCCCCCGACAACGTCTCCCGCGAACGCGTCTGGCGCATCCGCGCGAGCCGAGTCGTCCTCGCCACCGGCGCCCACGAACGCTCCCTGGCCTTCCCGGACAACGACCGCCCCGGCGTGATGCTGGCGTCCTCCGCCCGCACCCACGTCAACCGCCACGGCGCCCTCCCCGGCCGCCACGCGGTCGTCCTCACCACCAACGACAGCGCCTACGCGGCCGCGTTGGACCTGAAGGCCGCCGGCGTGGACATCGCAGCCATCGTCGACACCCGCCCCGACCCGGGGGAGTGGGCACAACGCGCCCGCCAGGCCGGCATCGAGGTCCTCCCCGGCCACGCGGTCACCGGCACGGAGGGCGAACCGCGCCTCACCGCGGTCACGGTCGCCCCGTACGGAGACTCCGCGGGACAGCGGGAGTTCGCCGCCGACCTGCTGCTGGTCTCCGGCGGCTGGAACCCGGTCGCGCACCTGTACAGCCAGGCAGGCGGAAAACTCCGCTACGACGAGACGCTCGGCTCCTTCGTGCCCGACGCCTGCCGACAGACCGTCGAGGTCGTGGGCAGCGCGAACGGCACCCTGGACACGGCCGACGTCCTGGCCCACGGCGCCGCGGCCGGTGCCCGCGCGATCGAGGCCGAGGGCTACACCTCACAGGCACCGCGCCTTCCGTCGGTGGCCGCACAACCGCGACCGACGCCCCCGATGCACGTGTACGTCGTCCCCGGCACCACCGGCCCGCACCGCTTCGTGGACCTCCAACGCGACGTGACCGTCGACGACTTGGCCCGAGCCGCCGGCGCCGGAATGCGCTCGGTCGAGCACACCAAGCGCTACACCACCGCCGGCACCGCCAACGACCAGGGCAAGACGTCCGGCGTCCTGGCCGGCGGCGTGGTCTCCGAACTCCTCGGCGTGGACATCTCGACGCTCGGCACCACCACGTTCCGCCCGCCGTACATCCCGGTCTCCTTCGCCGCACTCGCCGGCCGTAACCGGGGCGTCCTGAGCGACCCGGTCCGCACGACCGCGATCCACGAGTGGCACGTCGGCCACGGCGCCCTGTTCGAGAACGTCGGCCAGTGGAAGCGCCCTTGGTACTACCCGCAGGACGGCGAGGACATGGAGGCCGCCGTGCTCCGCGAGTGCGCCGCCACCCGCGAGAGCGTCGGCTTCATGGACGCCTCCACCCTCGGCAAGATCGACGTCCAGGGCCCGGACGCCGGTGTCTTCCTCGACCTGCTCTACACCAACATGATGAGCACCCTGAAGGTCGGCATGATCCGCTACGGCGTCATGTGCCGCCCGGACGGCATGGTCTTCGACGACGGCACCGTCATCCGCCTCGCCCAGGACCGCTACCTGGTCACGACCACGACGGGCAACGCGGCCGCCGTACTGGACTGGATGGAGGAGTGGCTCCAGACCGAGTGGCCCGAACTGAAGGTCCACTGCACGTCCGTGACCGAACAGTGGGCCACGGTCGCCCTGGTCGGTCCCCGCTCCCGAGACGTCCTCGGCTCGCTCGCACCCGAACTCGCCGTCGCCAACGACGACTTCCCGTTCATGGCGTGGCGCGAGACGACCGTGGCCGGCGTCGAGGCGAGGGTCTGCCGGATCAGCTTCTCCGGTGAACTCGCCTACGAGATCAACGTGTCGCCGTGGCAGGCCCTCGCTCTGTGGGAGGCCCTGTACGAGGCCGGTGCCCCGTACGGCATCACCCCGTACGGCACCGAGACCATGCACGTCCTGCGCGCCGAGAAGGGCTATCCCATCATCGGCCAGGACACCGACGGCACGGTCACCCCGCAGGACCTCGGTATGAGTTGGGCCGTGTCGAAGAAGAAGCCCGACTTCATCGGCAAGCGCTCCTTCGCCCGTGCCGACACCGTCCGCGCCGACCGCAAGCACCTGGTCGGCCTCCTCCCCGAGGATCCGGCCACCTTCCTCCCCGAAGGCACCCACCTGGTCGCCGACAGCGTCCTCCCGGCGCCGCCCGTCCCGATGCTCGGCCACGTCACCTCCAGCTACCGCAGCGCGGCACTGGGCCGGACCTTCGCGCTCGCCCTGGTCAAGGGCGGCCGCGAGCGCATCGGAGAGCGGCTCTACGCCCCCGTCGGTGACCGGCTGGTCCCGGTGACCGTCGCAAGCCCCGTCCTCTACGACCCCGAGGGAGCCCGCCGCGATGGCTGACACCGCACTGACCGCCCCGCCCCGCAGTCCCCTGTCACAGGTCGCGGGCCGCCTGGCCGCCGCCACCCGCACCTCGGGCGGCGCCGTCCGGCTGGCCGAACTCCCCTTCCTGGCCCAGCTCAATGTGCGCCTCGATGCCAAGGGAACGGTGGCGGAGGCCGTCGGGCTCGCGCTGGACCTGCAACTGCCCCTCCAGCCCAACACCGTCGTCCGGGCGGGCGAGTTGACCGTGCTGTGGCTCGGTCCGGACGAATGGCTGCTGGTGGGCCCGCCCGGAACCGAACGGGATCTGGAGAGCCGCATCCGCACGGCCGCGGGAGACGAACCCGTCGCCGTCACCGACGTCTCCGCGCAGCGGACCACCCTGCTCGTGGCGGGCCCCCGCGCCCACGACCTGCTGGCGCACGGCTGCGCACTGGACCTGCATCCGCGCAGCTTCGGCTCGGGACGCTGCGCCCAGACCACCCTGGGCCGTACCCAGGTCATCGTGGTCGCCCGGGCCGACTCCCGGGCCGGATTCTGGGTCCTGGTGCGGTCGTCCTTCGCCGGCTACCTGACCGACTGGCTGCTGGACGCGGCGACGGAGTACGTCTGAGCGAACGCGGGACACCCGCGAGCCTCATGGCTCACCGGGCGGCGTTCAGCCCAGGTAACCCATCCGGTGGCTGATCTCCCGCGCGCCCTGGAGGAGCGCGGGGACCAGCTCGTGGATGCGCTCCTCGGTGAAGCGGTACGCGGGGCCGGAGGCGCTGAGGGCGGCGACGACCTCGCCGTCACGGGCCCGGATCGGGGCCGCGACGGCGTGCAGTCCGATCTCGAGTTCCTCCAGGGTCACCGCGTAGCCGCGCTCCCGGGCCTGCGTCAGGTCCTTCTCCAGCGCCGTCTCGGTGGTCAGGGTGCGTGGCGTCAGCTTCTGGAGCCCGGACGCCGCGAGCACGTCGGCGCGCTCCTTCGCCGGCAGATGGGCGAGCAGGATCTTGCCGCTCGACGTGGCGTGCACCGGGGTGAGCTGCCCGACCCAGTTGTGGGTGCCGACGGCTCCCGGGCCGCGCACCTGGTAGAGGTTGACCGCGTAATGCTCTTGCAGGACCGCGATGTTGACGGTCTCGCCGACCTCCTCGCTGAGCCGCTCGCACACCTGTCGGCCCTGCTGGGTGATGTCGAGACGGCCGGTGACGGCGCCGGCCAGCCGCACGATGCCGAAACCGAGGCGGTACTTGCCGCGCTCGGCCGTCTGCTCGACCAGACCGCGCGCCTCCAGCGCCCCGAGCAGGCGGAAGGCGGTCGACTTGTGGACGTCGATCTCCGCGGCGACCTCGCTGACGCCCGCCTCGCCGCGCTGGGCGAGGATCTCCAGGACGCTGACGGCACGGTCGACGGACTGCACCCCGTTCACCGAGGGCCCCGCCGTCTCGCCGTCTGACGTGTGGTTGCTCATGGCGCAACTATAATCATGGGTTCCCTCTGCCGGACCGGGTCGTCGATGACGACCGTGCACGCGATGTCCGCCGGTCAGCGGGGTCGTTGAGCTCCGCGGACCCGAGGTCGTGCGCCGTCGTCAGCGCAGGACGACCGTGCAGTGGCCGTTGATCAGCACACGGTTCTCGCTGTGCCACTTCACCGCGCGGGAGAGCGCCTGGGCCTCGACATCGCGGCCGATCGCGACCAGCTCGTCGGGGGTGCGCGAGTGGTCCACGCGGACGACGTCCTGCTCGATGATGGGGCCCTCGTCGAGGTCTGGCGTGACGTAGTGCGCCGTCGCCCCGACGAGCTTCACACCGCGCTGGTGCGCCTGGACGTAGGGGCGTGCCCCCTTGAAGCTCGGCAGGAACGAGTGGTGGATGTTGATGGCCCGGCCGTCGAGCTGCTTGCACAGGTCGTCGGAGAGGATCTGCATATAGCGGGCGAGGACCACGAGGTCGACGTCCAGTTCGTCGACGAGGCCCAGGAGCCGCGCCTCGGCCTCCGCTTTGGTCTCCTTCGTCACCGGAATGTGGTGGAAGGGGATGCCGTAGGTCTGCGCCAGCGGCTCGAACTCGCGATGGTTGGAGACGATCGCCGGGATCTCGATGTTGAGCGCGCCCGTGGACCTGCGGAAGAGCAGGTCGTTGAGGCAGTGGCCGAACTTCGACACCATGATCAGGGTTCGCGTCGGGGTGGAGGCGTCCTGCAGCCGCCAGCTGATCCCGTACGCCTGGCCGACCGGACCGAACCCCGTGCGCAGCCCCTCCAGCGAGACCGCGGGATCCGCGACATCGAAGTGCACCCGCATGAAGAAGCGGTTCTGTAGCCGGTCGTCGAACTGCTGGCTCTCCAGGATGTTGCCGGAGTGACGCACGAGGAACGCGGTCACGGCGTGGACGAGTCCGGCCTGGTCGGGACAGGACAGCGTGAGGACGAACTCGCGGCCGGGCTGCGGTCGAGGGGACATGCCATCCTCCGTCGTATGGCTGCGCATTACGCAACAAGAAGAGCTATGCGCAACATGCTCCAACGCGTGCGCCTTGCCGGTCAAGGGGTGGCGTGCCGCGAGAAGGCCCGTTCCGCCGCCCTCTTGACAGTGGATGGCGGCGAAGGGACAGTTTGGGAGTTCGTTTCTCATAGTGAGCGCAGTTGCGTTATATGCAACCTGGATGGTGCGCGACCGACACGTCCCGAGGTGACCTTCGATGACCACCGCCAGCCTGCCCCCGAGCCTGATCGCCACCCTGTCGGGGGAGCACTACACCGACCCCGAGATCTTCGCGCTGGAACAGGAGCGGATCTTCGAGGCCATGTGGTTCTGTGCGGCCCGAGCCTCGGAGCTGGCCAGGCCCGGGAGCTTCCGCACCTACCAGGTCGGACGGGAGAGCGTGCTGATCACCCGCTCCCGCGACGGCTCGGTCAAGGCGTTCCTGAACATCTGCCGGCACCGCGGCGCCAAGCTGTGCACGGAGGAGTCCGGCGAGGTCAAGCGGGCCTTCCAATGCCCCTACCACGCCTGGACCTACGGGCTCGACGGCAAGCTGATCGCCGCACCGAACCTGACCTCGATGCCGGACATCGACCGGACCGAGTACGGCCTGGTCGGCGTCCACGTCCGGGAATGGCTCGGGTATGTCTGGGTGTGCCTGGCCGACACCCCGCCGTCCTTCGAGGAGGACATCATGGGCGCGGTCGTCGAGCGGCTGGGCGACGTGGAGTCGATCGAGCGCTACGACATCGACAACCTCCGACTGGGCCGCCGTATCACCTACGACGTGAAGGCCAACTGGAAGCTCGTCATCGAGAACTTCATGGAGTGCTACCACTGCGCGACCATCCACCCCGAACTCACCGAGGTGCTCCCGGAGTTCGCGGACGGCTATGCGGCGCAGTACTACGTCGGCCACGGCGCCGAGTTCGGCGAGGACGTCCAGGGCTTCACCGTCGACGGCTCCGAGGGGCTGGACCGCATACCCGGCGTCGCCGACGACCAGGACCGCCGCTACTACGCGATCACCGTCAAGCCGCAGGTGTTCATCAACCTCGTCCCCGACCACGTGATCTTCCACCGGATGTACCCGATGGCGCACGACCGCACGATCGTCGAGTGCGACTGGCTCTACCTCCCGCACGTCGTCGAGAGCGGCAAGGACGTGGCGCGCTCGGTGGAGTTGTTCCACCGCGTGAACCAGCAGGACTTCGACGCCTGCGAACGCACCCAGCCCGGGATGAGCTCACGGGTCTACGCCAAGGGCGGCGTCCTGGTCCCCAGCGAGCACCACATCGGCGAGTTCCACACGTGGGTGCAGGAACGCCTCCTCCCTTGACAACCCCCGTGCCACACCGAAACCATGTTGCATATAACGCGTTCCGTTGTGTTATATGAGACAACTCCCCGTCTGGAGCCCGCATGAGGAGCATCACCGTCGTCGGAGCCTCGCTGGCAGGTCTGAGCACGGTCCGTGCGCTGCGCGCGGAAGGGTACGACGGCGAGATCGTCGTCGTGGGGGAGGAGCGCCACGCGCCCTACGACCGCCCGCCGCTGTCGAAGGACTTCCTCAAGGGAGGCCTCGACGTCGACGCGCTCGCGCTCGGTGACGCGGACGAGTACGAGGCACTGGACGTGCAGTGGCTGCTCGGCGAGCGCGCGGTACGGCTGGACCCGGTGGCCAGGACCGTCACCCTGGCCGGCGGAGGGCACGTACGCACCGGCGGGGTAGTCGTCGCGACCGGCGCCGGCGCCCGGATGCTCCCCGGTACGGAGGGGATGGCCGGCGTCCACACCCTGCGCACCCTGGACGACGCCCAGGCCCTGCGCGCCGAGTTGCTGGAGGGCCGGCCCCGGCTCGTCGTCATCGGCGCCGGCTTCATCGGCGCCGAGGTGGCCTCCACCGCCCGCGGACTCGGGCTCGACGTCACCGTGGTCGAGGCACTCGACGTACCGCTGGAACGCCAACTGGGGCGCGAGATGGGGCTGGTGTGCTCCTCGCTCCACACCGACCACGGGGTCCGCCTGCTGCGCGGAACGGGAGTGGCGGGACTCGTCGGCGAGGACCGGGTGACCGGCGTACGACTGGCCGACGGACGAGTTCTGCCCGCCGACGTCGTGGTGGTCGGCGTGGGCGTCAGGCCCGCCACCGACTGGCTCGCCGGCTCCGGCGTCCAGGTGGACGACGGCGTGGTGTGCGACTCCGGCTGTGCGACCAGTGTCCCCGGCGTGGTCGCCGTAGGCGATGTCGCCCGCTGCCCCAGCCCGTTCACCGGGCGGCACGCCCGGATCGAGCACTGGAGCAACGCCACCGAACAGGCGCGGACCGCCGCGCGCACCCTGCTGCGCGGAGAGTCGGCCCCGGCGCCGCTCACCGCGCCGTACTTCTGGTCCGATCAGTACCAGGTGCGCATCCAGCTCGCCGGACACGTCGCCCCCGGCGCCCAGCCCGACATTGTCGAAGGCGACATCGACAGCCGCTCCTTCACCGCCGTCTACCGACGCGAGGGCACCCCCGTCGCGGTGCTCTCCCTCAATCAACCCAAGTTCTTCAACCGGCTCCGCCGCACCCTCGTCCCCGCCGCCGCGGTCGCGCTCTGACGACTTCCCCGACACCGCAGGTGCCACCCACGCGCCCACACCCATGGAGACCGTCGATGACCCTCTTCAACCAGCCCCTGCACGAGGTGGACCCGGAGATCGCCGTGGCGGTCGACGCCGAGCTGAAGCGTCAGCAGTCCACCCTGGAGATGATCGCCTCCGAGAACTTCGCGCCGCTCGCGGTCATGGAGGCCCAGGGCTCGGTCCTGACCAACAAGTACGC